>NZ_CP107982.1:3784285-4099642 GCF_036104975.1 Amycolatopsis sp. NBC_00355
ACCGCGAACGCGATGGTGACCACCAGCTGGCCGACCAGCTTCGCGGTCTTGTTCAGCCCGAGGTTGCGCTGCTTGCGGATCTTGATGAAGTCGTCGAGGAACCCGACGATGCCCAGGCCCACCGCGAGCATCAGCACGAGCAGCCCGGAGACCGTCGGCGCGCCGCTGCGGGAGTTGAACATCCAGTTGATCAGGTGCGCGGCGAAGTACCCGACGACCATCGCGACGATGATCGCGACACCGCCCATGGTCGGGGTACCGCGCTTGGACTTGTGTCCCTGGGGGCCTTCCTCGCGGATCTCCTGCCCGAAGCCCTGCCGGGAGAAGACCCGGATGAGGTAGGGCGTGAGCATGATGGAGACCAGCAGGCCCGCAGCGGCCGCGATCAGGATGCTGATCACGCGTCACCACCGTTCGAGCGTGTTTCGGAATTGTCGGTTTCCCGGGGTTCGAGCAGGGCTTCGGCGACACGCCAGAGACCGGCGGCTTTGGAGGCCTTGACCAGCACCACGTCCCCGGGACGGAGCTGATCATGCAGCAGGGCGGCGGCGGCGCCGACGTCGGGTACCAGGATCGCTTCCTCGCCCCAGGAACCCTCCTGGGTGGCTCCCTGGTGCATGGCCGCGGCCTCGGGGCCGATCACGACGAGCTTGGCGATGTTGAGCCGCACGACCAGCCGGCCGATCTCGTCGTGCGCCGTGACGGCGTCCGCGCCGAGCTCGCCCATCACGCCGAGCACGGCCCAGGACCGGCGGCCGGTCTCGCGCGTCATCGCCGCCAGGGCCTTCAGGCCGGCCCGCATCGACTCGGGGTTGGCGTTGAAGGAGTCGTTGAGGATCGTGACGCCGTCGGCGCGGGTGACGACCTCCATGCGCCGCGCGGAGCGCCGTTCGAGCGACGACAGCCGCGTGGCGATCTCGGCCGGGGTCGAGCCCAGCTCGAGGGCGACCGCCGCGGCGGACAGCGCGTTGCCGACGTGGTGCTCGCCGTGCAGCGGCAGCGTGACGTCGGCGTCGCCGGCCGGGGTGACCAGCCGGAAGGACGCGCGGGCCTGGTCGTCGAGGGTGATGCCCTCGGCGCGGACCTGGGCGGACGCGGTCTCGCCGACGAACACCACACGGGCCTTCGTCCGGCTCGCCATGGCCGCGACCAGCGGGTCGTCGAGGTTGAGGATCGCGACGCCGTCCTCGGGCAGCGCCTCGACCAGCTCGCCCTTGGTCTTCGCGATGCCTTCGCGGGAGCCGAACTCGCCGACGTGCGCGGTGCCGACGTTGAGCACCACGCCGATCTTCGGCGGGGCGATTTCGGCGAGGTGGGCGATGTGGCCCGGCCCGCGCGCGGACAGCTCCAGCACCAGGTGCCGGGTCTGCGCGTCGGCCCGCAGCGCGGTCCACGGGTGACCCAGCTCGTTGTTGAACGACCCGGGTGGCGCGACCGTCGGGCCGAGCGGCTCGAGCAGCTGCGCGATGACGTCCTTCGTGGACGTCTTGCCCGACGAGCCGGTGACGCCGACGACGGTCAGGTTCCCCTCGGCCAGGCGCTGCACGACGTGGCGGGCGAGCTTCGCGAGCGCGCCCAGCACCGCCGCGCCGGAGCCGTCCTGGTCGCCGGTCAGCGCGACCGACCGCTCGTGGGCCTCCCCCTCCCCCAGTGGAGGCACGACGATCGCGGGCGCGTCGACCTCCCGGGCGGCCAGCACGGCGACGGCACCGGACTCGACGGCCTTCGCCGCGAAGTCGTGGCCGTCGACCTTCTCCCCCGGCAGCGCGACGAACAGGCCGCCGGGGACGAGCTGCCGGGTGTCGAACTCCACGCTGCCGGTCACCTGCGCGCCCGGGTCGGCGCGGTGCAGCCGGCCGCCGACGACGTCGGCGATCTCGGCCAGGCTGAGCACGATCACACACTCACCTCGAGTTTGTTGCGGATGGCCGCGGCCAGCTCGTCGCGGTCGGAGAACGGGTGCACGACGCCGCCGGCCTCCTGGCCGGTCTCGTGCCCCTTGCCGGCGAGGAAAACGATGTCGCCCGGCCCGGCGAGCGCGACGGCGCGCGCGATGGCCTCACGGCGGTCGCCGATCTCGACGATCTCCCCGCCCTCGGCCGGGCCGACCCCGCGGGCGCCGGCCAGCATCGCCGCGCGGATGGCGGCGGGGTCCTCGGAGCGAGGGTTGTCGTCGGTGACGATCAGGACGTCGCTGCGGCGGGCCGCCGCCTCGCCCATCATCGGGCGCTTCGCGGTGTCCCGGTCGCCGCCGCAGCCGAGCACGGTGATGATCCGGCCGTCGGTGCGGGCGCGCAGCGCGTCGAGGCCCTGCGCGACGGCGGCGGGCTTGTGGGCGTAGTCGACGACGGCGGTGAACTCCTGGCCGACGTGGACGCGCTCCATCCGGCCCGGCACCTGCACCCGCGCGAGCCCGGCGACGATGTGCTCCAGGCTCACCCCGGCGGTGCTCAGGATCGCCGCGGCGAGCACGGCGTTGGCGACGTTGAACTCACCCGGCAGCGGGATCCGGGCGGGCGCGGACACGCCGTCCGGGCCGTGCAGGGTGAACGTCTGCTCGCCGTGCGGGGTGGCCTCCAGGTCGGTGGCCTTCCAGACGGCCTCGGTCCCCGGGTCCGTGGTGACGGTGATCGTCTGCGGCGTGAGCAGCGCCTGCCCCCACGCGCTGTCGACCACGACGACCTCGGTGGTCGAGCGGCCGTCGAACAGCAGCGCCTTCGCGGCGAAGTACTCCTGCATGTCCTTGTGGAAGTCCAGGTGGTCCTGGGAGAGGTTGGTGAACGCGCCGACGGTGAACCGGGTGCCGTTGGCCCGGCCGAGCGCGAGCGCGTGGCTGGAGACCTCCATCGCCACATGCGTCACGCCGCGCTCCAGCATCACCGCGAGCAGCGCCTGCAGGTCCGGGGCCTCCGGCGTGGTGAACCCGCTGACCAGCCGTTCGCCGGCGATCCGGGTCTCGACCGTGCCGATCATGCCGGTGGTCAGCCCCGCGGCCTCGAGCCCGGCGTCGACCAGGTAGGACGTCGTGGTCTTGCCGGAGGTGCCGGTGACGCCGAGCACGGACAGCCGCAGCGACGGCTCGCCGTAGATCCAGGCGGCGATCTCGCCGAGGGCGGCGCGCGGGTCGGCGTGCACCAGGATCGGGACGCCGGCGTCGCGCAACGCGGGGCGCTCGGCGCCCGCGGCGTCGGTGAGGACCGCGACGGCCCCGGCGGCGACGGCCTGGTCGCTGAAGTCGGCGCCGTGCGCGCGGGCGCCGGGCAGCGCGGCGAACAGGTCGCCGGGCAGCACGTGCTGGGCCCGCAGGGTGGCGCCGGTGACCGTGAGGTCGGCGGCGTCGGGCGAGTCGGCGATCAGGCGGGCGTCCGCCCTGGCGAGCAGCGTCGCCAGCGGGACCGGGACGATGCGCGCCGGGCGCGGCGGTGCGGGGACCGCTTTCACCGGGCTTTCCGGCACCGGGGAACTGGACGAGGACACGGACACGGCCAAGAGGCTACCGGCGGCCGGTTCGGGGGCCCTCACGCGGTACGGCGATTGCGTGCGCGCCCGGCACATGTGCTAAACGCGCCGGCAGACCCTCTTGCGGCGCAAGGCTTTCCCCGCCGCGTTCGGCCGAAGTGGACGGTGAGCACGGAAAAGCCCCCTCACCGGAGTGAGGGGGCTTTCACGGACTGTGCTCGTGGTTCGGCTCACGGTCTGCTCACGGTTGGATGAGCGGGACCTCCGGCGCCGGGCCGTCGGACAGCGGGATCTGGAACCGCTGCGTCAGGTACGACGCGATCGTGTGGAACAGCGGCGCGGCGGAGTGGCCCACCGGCAGCGTGGTGTCCGGCGCGTCCAGCCGGATGCCGACGACGAACCGCGGGTGGTCGGCGGGCAGGATGCCGGCGAAGGTGATGTTGTAGAGGTGGTCGCTGTAGGCCTTCGTCCGCGGGTCGACCTGCTGGCCGGTGCCCGTCTTGCCGGAGATCTGGTAGCCCTCGACCGCCGCCGTCGGCGCCGTGCCCTTCTGCAGGCCCTTGCCGTTCTGCGCGACCGCGCGCATCATGTCGCGCACCGTCTTCGCCGTCGGCGCGGGCACCACCTGCGTCGTCCGCGGCGCCGGTTCGGGCACGGTGGTGCCGTCCGGGTTCACCTTCGCCTTGACGATCCGCGGCTCGACGCGCAGGCCGTCGTTCGCGATCGCCTGGTACATCCCGGCCATCTGCAGCACGGTCATCGACAGGCCCTGCCCGATCGGCAGGTTGCCGAACGTGGTCGCCGACCACTGGCTCTGCGCCGGCACCACGCCCGCGCTCTCGCCGGGCAGGCCGACGCCGGTGCGCTGGCCGAGCCCGAACTTCTTGAGCAGGTCCGAGTAGCGGTCCGGGCCGATCTTCTGCGCCAGCAGCAGCGTGCCGATGTTGGACGACTTGGCGAAGATGCCCGCGGTGGTGAAGTTCTGCGTGCCGTGGGTCCAGGCGTCGTGCACCGTCTTGTCGGCGACCTGCAGCGCGCCGGGCACCGCGATGGTCGACTCCGGCGTCGCGACGCCGTAGTCGATCGCCCCGGTGGCGGTGACGATCTTGTTCACCGAGCCGGGTTCGAACGGCGTGGTGACCGCGGGGTTGGCCAGGTCGTCGGTCGTCCACGTCGACTGGTCGTTGGGGTCGAACGACTTGTCGTTGGCCAGCGCGTAGACCTCGCCGGTCTTCGCGTCCATGACCACGGCCTGCCCGCCCTTGGCGTGCGACTGCTGGACGTAGTCGGTCAGCTGCCGCTGCACCTCGTACTGCAGGTCGGAGTCGATGGTCAGCTCGAGGTCCGACCCCGGGACGGCGGCCTGCAGGTCGCGCTCGGTGCCCGGGATGACGACGTTGTCGCTGCCGTTCTTGGTGTTGACCAGCATCCGCCCCGGCGTACCCGCCAGGTCGTTGTCGCGGACCAGCTCCAGCCCGACCAGGCCGTGCAGGTTGTGCTTGGAGACGTCCGGGTCGTCGGAGCGCCAGTTCGCGGCGCCGACGATGTTGGAGGCGAGGCTGCCGCCCGGGTACTCGCGCAGCGCGCGCTTCTCGACGCCGATCCAGGGGAACTGCTTGACGATGTCGGCGGCGACCGACGGCTCGACGTTGTTCTCCAGGTAGGTGAAGGACGCCTGCTTGTGGAACAGGTCCAGCAGCTGCTGCTCGGTGAGCTGGCTCGGGACCTTCGCGGCGATGTACTTCGCGGCCGCGGCGGTCTCGGTGTCGAACGTCTTCTTCGTGGCGGGGGTCTTCGCGGCCAGGTCGTCCATGCTCTTGTGGAACGCCTTGAGGTTCACCGACAGCGTGCGGACCTCGACGCTGAACGCCAGCTTGGCGCCGTTGCGGTCCACAATGGACCCGCGCTGGGCCGGGATGTCGATGGTCTGGGTGCGCTGCTTCTCCGCGGCCAGCGACAGCTCGCCGGCCTCGAACCACTGCACCTGCACCAGTTTCGCGCCCGCGACGACGAGCACGGCGACCAGGATCAGGCGCACCGCGGAGAACCGGCTGCGGTGGCCTCCGTTGCCCCGGCTCGCGGCCGCGCTGCGAGTCCCGGCCGCGTAGGTCCGCCGCGCGCTGCCCGCGTTGCGCGCCCGGGCCTGGCCCCCTCTGCTCGCCGCCATCACTGGCCCCCGGGCTGCGCCGGCGGCGGTGCTGGCTGCTCTTCGGCCGGCACCGCGGGCTGGTCGCCCTCGATCGGCGCGCCCTGCTGCGACTGCGTGCCCGCGGCGGGGGCGGCCGGCGGCGCGGCCGGCACCGCCGGGGTGTCCGCCTTGGCCTTCTTGGGCTCGCCGACCAGCGACGTCTTCCCATCGGGCCCGACGAGGATCCGCGCGGGGTCGCCGCCGGGCACCATGCCCAGCTGCTGGGCCGCGGGCGCGAGCGACGCGGGCGACTCGGCCTTGGCGACGTCGCGCTGCAGCTGTTCCTTGGTCTCCGCCAGGTTCGAGTTCGTCGTGCGCAGCTGCTCGAGGCGGTAGGAGTCGGCGATCGCCTGCGTGGTCAGCCACAGCGTGGTCGCCACGCCGGCGGCCAGCAGCGCCATCATCAGCAGCACGAACGACGCGCGCGACTTGGGCAGCCGCAGCTTCAGCTTGAGTTTCGGCGCCTCCGGCACCCGCTCCCGCTGTGCCTTCGGCGCGGGCCGCGGCTCGCGCTCCTTCAGCAGGTCGGCGCGCTGGGCGCGGCGGGCGTAGGCGCGTTCGGCCGCGGACGTCCGCCCGCGCGACGCGCGCCGGGGCGCGGCCTGGCCCGGTTCCTGGGTCTGCGGCTCGGTTTCCACCTCGACGGTGGTCCCGCGCGCGACACTACTGTCACGCTTGCGCGTCGCGGGCCCGCCGGCCCGGCGCTTCGTGGGAGCGGTCATCGCGGCTCTCCGATCCTCTCGGCGGCCCGCAACCGCACCGAAGCGGCGCGCGGGTTGTGTTCGGTCTCCTCTTCGCCGGCCTTTTCGGCCCCTCGGGTCAGGAGCTTCAGCTCCGGTCCGTGCCCCGGCAGCTCCACGGGAAGTCCTTCCGGCGTGCGGGACTTCGCGAGTTCGGCCAGGGCCTGCTTGACCAGCCGGTCTTCCAGCGACTGGTAGGACTCGACGACGATCCGGCCGCCGACGGCGAGCGCGCGCAACGCGGCGGGCATGGCCCGGCGCAGCACTTCGAGCTCGCCGTTGACCTCGATCCGCAGCGCCTGGAACGTCCGCTTGGCCGGGTGGCCGCCGGTGCGGCGGCTCGCGGCCGGGACGGCGTCGTAGAGCAGCTCGACCAGGCGCCCGCTCATCGTGAACGGCTCCTTCTCCCGCGCGTTCACCACCGACCGGACGATCCGCTGCGCGAACCGCTCTTCGCCGTAGTCGCGCAGGATCCGGATCAGCTCGCCCGGGGTGTAGGTGTTGAGGACGTCGGCGGCGGTGAACCCGGTCGTCGGGTCCATCCGCATGTCGAGCGGCGCGTCCTTCGAGTAGGCGAACCCGCGCTCGGCGCGGTCCAGCTGCATCGAGGAGACGCCGAGGTCGAACAGGATGCCGTCCACACGGGACAGTCCCAGCCCGGCCAGTGCCTCGGGGAGCTCGTCGTAGATCGTGTGCACGAAGCTGACGCGATCGCCGTGGCGGGCCAGGCGTTCGGCGGAGCGCTCCAGCGCGGCGGGGTCGCGGTCGAGAGCGACCAGGCGCAGGCGCGGGAAGGCTTCGAGGATGGCGTCGGAGTGCCCGCCGAGCCCGACGGTCGCGTCCACGAGGGTCGCGTCGCGGTCGGCGAACACGGGAGCGAACAGCTCGACGATGCGCTCGAGCAGCACCGGGACGTGCTCGGGTGCCGTCATGTTCCCTCCCCCTTTCTCGGTGCCCGTTTTCCGTGGGCGACTCGGGGGAAATGCAGCGGATGCCGTCAGGTCCCTGTCCGCCCGCTGCTGACCTGGTACCGGGGAAGGTGCACCAGGGCCATTGAGCGGACAGAGGCCTCACGGCATCCGGGTGGGCGTCTCCACGGTGCGCGGGCGGTGGCGTACCCCCGTCCCCCGACGACGTGGGTGCACCGCGACCACGCGCCTAGAAGACGCCCGGCAGTACTTCCTCTCGAGCCTTCGCGTAGCTGTCTTCGTGTTCCTCCAGGTAGCCCTGCCACGCTTCGGCGTCCCAGATCTCCAGCCTGGTGATCGCCCCGATCACCACGCATTCCTTGCTGAGCCCCGCGTAGCGGCGGAGCTCGGGCGCGATGCTGATGCGCCCCTGCCCGTCAGGGCGTTGCTCGTCCGTCCCGGCGAACAGGTAGCGCTGGTAGGCCCGGACGGCCTCGTTCGTGAACGGGGCCTCGGCGACCTTGCGCGCCATCTGCTCGAACTCGGCGCGGGGGAAGACGAAAAGACAGTGGTCCTGCCCCTTCGTGAGCATCAGCCCGCCGGCCAAGGCGTCGCGGAACTTCGCGGGCAGCGCGAGCCGCCCTTTGTCGTCCAGCTTCGGGGTGTGGGTGCCGAGGAACACGGCCTCCACCTCCCTACCGCATCCGGTGGCGGACCACT
Source organism: Amycolatopsis sp. NBC_00355 (assembly GCF_036104975.1). GTDB lineage: Bacteria > Actinomycetota > Actinomycetes > Mycobacteriales > Pseudonocardiaceae > Amycolatopsis. The sequence goes on from NZ_CP107982.1 coordinate 3,792,301, forward strand.
GGCTGCGGCTCCGGGGCTTCCCTTCCGCCCCACTGGCCACCACCGTACCCCACTTTTCACCACAGTCAACGCGACAAAACCGCGTCTCACTCCGTCGTGTCACGCGTTTGTGCAGGTCAGCAGGGTGGGTCCAGGTGGGGGGCGGTGTGGGGCGCCGTGGCCAAGATCCCCCGCCGTGGTGGACCAAAGCAACCTCAGCTGTCCCCGAAACGTCCGCATAACGGCCGCGAAAGAACCAGTACCCCCTTCCGTGGGGCTCGGTGGGGACACGGGTGGGGCCCAGTGGGGATCCGGGTGGGGTCGGGTGGGGACGCGGGTGGCGCGAAGCGGGGAACCCGGGTGACCAGCACACCGAGGTGCCGGAACCCGGATCGGCGTGATCCCAGGGTCAGCACGCGTGACTGGAACGCCAACTCACGTGATCGGGGGGTCGACACGCCGTCCGCCGCCGTGTCGACCCCCCGATCACCCGTGCTGACTCTTCGATCACGCGTGCCGGCTCCCGGATCACGGGGACTGCCCGTCCGGCCACGGTTCGTGCCCCTTCGGGCACCCGGGTCAGGCTTCGGGGGTCACCAGGGCGGCGACGCGGGACGCGAGGCGGGCGCTGTCGACCGGGGTGACGGTCACCCAGTCCTGCCCGCCGCGGCCCGCGGTCTTCGTCGCGCAGTACGCGCCGACGTCGGTGTCGAACCACGTCAAACCGCCCGTGCGCTCGACCCGGCCCGACGCGGCCCGGCGGCTGACGCTGAACTGGCCCGCCGCGTACACCGGACGCGCCTGGATCGCCAGTACTTCCCGCAGCTGGGCCGACGACGCCGCCGACCGCGCGCCGCACTCGGCGAACACCGGGTCGTCGACGTCGGCGGCGAGCGCGGCCGCGGCGAGGCTGACGCCGTAACCCGGGCCCGCCGTCAGCTCCGGCAGGACGTCGACGATCGCCGTGCACAGCTCGCTTTCGCGGATGCCGTCCAGGCTGATGGTCTGCTCCGGCTGGACGGCCAGCACGCCGCGGCGGCCGCGGACCGCCGTCACCGCGCGGAAGGGCACCTCCGCCGTCATGTCGGCCAGGGCCTCGCACGCGACGAACACCTCCCCCGCCGCGAGCAGCTCCAGCCGGTGTGCCAGCGCGGGTTCCAGCCGCGACCCGTCGTAGAGCCCGCGCCCGGCGAGGTTCTCGTACACGGCCTTGCGCACCTCGTCGCGCTCCTCGTCGGTGCCGCCGACGCTGCGCACGCTGAGCGGCTCCGGCGGCCGGTCGTGGCCGAGGTCCGTCCAGAGGATGTCGAACGCCGACGCGGAGACGCGGATCAAGCCTGCCCCAGCGCCGGCGGGGCCGCGAACGTCTCGGCCGGGACGTGACCGTGCAGGGCCGCGTCCCGGGTCCGGAGGACGTCGATCGCCTTCTGCCGCGCGGCTTCCGCCTCGGCGCGGCGGGCCTCCATCTCGTCGGCCAGCCCGGCGAGCACCAGGATGTCGCCCGCGCCGGCGGCGTCGCGGATCATCGCCGCCGGGTCGTAGGTCACCGGCGGCGGCATGTCGGCCCGGGCCCGCGCGGCCGCATCGGCCTGCGCGCCGACGGCGGTGCCGACCGACGCCGACACCGCGGCGGAGTGCGAAAGCCACTGCGCGGCCCGGCCGAGCGACGCGCGCGCCGCGTCACCGCCCGGCCCCTGCCAGGTCTCGTGCGTGCCGGCGATCAGCGCGGCCAGGTCGGCGGTCGACTCGTGCAGCCGCTTCGCGAGCCCGTCCCAGCGGGCACCCGTCTCCCCCGCGGCGACCGGGTCGTTGTCCCGCTCGACCTCGGCGGCCATCGCCTCGTGGCTGTAGGACTCGTACCTCGCGGCGGGGACGGGGGGTTCGGCGTCGGGCACAGCGCACCTTCCGGTCGTCGGGTCAGGGCAGCTTGGGTTCGACCAGCCCGGCCACCGTGCCCGCGCGGCGGCACGCCAGCGCGGTGTCGGTGAAGCCGGAGTTGCTGACGTCGACCTGGACGCTGCCGGAGTCCCCCACCCCGAGCAGCACGGCGCAGGTGCCGTCGGCGGCCTTCTTGTCCGAGACGCGCAGCGCCGGGTGGACGCCCACCGTCGTCTTGGTGGCCGTCTTCTTCGCGACCGCGAGGTCGGCCAGGCCGGTGCGCTCGTCGAGGGTCACGGTGACGCCGAAGCTCGCGGGCACGGTCCAGTCGCACGCCCGCGCGCCGGCGATGTCCTTGGGTTTGCCGAGCACGCTCACCCCGGCGCTCGAGCGGTCCGCCGGCGAGAGCAGCGTGCACGGGTCGAGCGCGGCCAGCGTGCCGGGCTCGGCCGGGGGCCGCGACGTCGAAGGGGCCACGGTCGAGGCGTTGCCCGCGACGGCCGGCAGCGCGGGTTGCTGTCCGCAGGCCGCGAGCAGCAGCACGGCCGGGACCCACAGATACTTCTTGTGCACGCTCTCAGCCACCCGTGCAGTCCACGCCGTCCGCCGCCGTCTCGTCGGCGTGCTGGTACTTCGCCAGCGCCTGGCCGATCCGGTGCTTGAGCGTCTCGAGCTCCTTGCCGAACGCGGTCAGCTGCTGCACGGCCGAGCCCTGCCCGCCGATGCCGTACTCGGCCATGAACTTGCCGATCTCCCCGGCGTACCCGCCGCCCAGCGGCACGCTCCGGCCGAGCACCTTGGCCTCGCGGACCATCTCGCCCACGACGTCCTGCAGCTGGCCGAGCTTCGCGTAGGCGTCCGTGGCCAGTTCGGGCGCGACCGCGAACCCGCGCACGTCGTACGGCGGCTGCGTCCGGACCTCGCTCATAAGCGGTTACGCCTCTCAGTGACGGAGCGACCTCGAATCGCAGCATACGACAGTGCGGGGTGTCAGCGGGAGCGCCCAGAATCGGGTGACAGAACACCCGATCGGGGTATCGTCCCTGCTTGCGCAGTGTCATCGACCGCCGTTGCGGGCGTCAGGCTCAGGGGCTTCGCGGGGTTCCGCCCTCCGGTTCGCCCGGGTTTGACACACTGGATGGAAGGCTGGTCGCTGCGCGGACAGCAGCCAGGGGGCCGATCGGCCCGGCTGTGCGCACTCCGCGCCCAGCCATGCGCCACCAGGAGGTCGAGTGACGTCGAGAATCCAGTCTGCGACGCCCGGATCGGGCGAGCAGGCATCCGGGCGGACGCCTTATCCGGCGGACGCCTCGGGCAACGGCCGGGCGAACGCCCGGCCGGGCAGAGTGTCGCTGGACGAACTGCACGAGGTCGCCCGGCGGATCGCCGCCAACATCGAGCGGGTGCTGGTCGGCAAACCCGACGTCATCCGGATCGCCCTGGTCACCCTGCTCGCCGAAGGCCACCTGCTGGTCGAGGACGTGCCCGGCGTCGGCAAGACGTCGCTGGCCAAGGCCCTCGCGCGGTCCATCGACTGCACGGTCAGCCGCATCCAGTTCACCCCGGACCTGCTGCCGAGCGACGTCACCGGCGTCTCCATCTACAACCGCCAGTCCGGCGAGTTCGACTTCCGCCCCGGCCCGGTGTTCGCGAACATCGTGGTGGGCGACGAGATCAACCGCGCCTCGCCGAAGACGCAGTCGGCGCTGCTCGAGTGCATGGAAGAGCACCAGGTCACCGTCGACACCTCGACCTACAAGCTCGAAGAGCCGTTCATGGTGATCGCGACGCAGAACCCGATCGAGATGGAAGGCACGTACGCGCTGCCCGAAGCCCAGCGCGACCGCTTCACCGCGCGGGTCTCCATCGGCTACCCCGACCAGCAGGCCGAGCTGGCCATGGTCGACGAGCACGCCGGGCACAACCCGATCGAGGACCTGCAGCCGGTTTCCGACGGCGAGACCGTGCACCGGCTGATCGAGACGGTCCGCGGCGTGCACCTGGCCCCCGAGGTCCGCCGCTACGCGGTCGACCTCGTCGCGACGACCCGGCAGCTGCCGGAGATCCGGCTCGGGGCGTCCCCGCGCGCGACGCTGCACCTGGTCCGCGCGGCGCGCGCCCAGGCCGCGCTGTCCGGGCGCGACTACGTCGTCCCGGACGACCTGCACACCGTCGCGGTCCCGGTGCTGGCCCACCGCCTGATGCTCACCACCGAGGCCCACGCGGCCCGCCGCTCGGCGACCGACGTCGTGCGGGCGGTCCTGCACCGCGTCCCGGTGCCCCAGGGCACCGGCCCGCGCCAGTAGTCCCCACGGCGAAGGTGAAGAGAACCGCATGCTGCGTGCCCTGTCCGGCCTGACCACCCGCGGCCGTTGCCTCCTGGCCGCGGGGCTCGCCGCCGCGGTGTGCTCGTTCGTGCTCAACGAACGCGACCTGCTCCGGGTCGCCGTCTTCGTGGTGGGCCTGCCGCTGCTGGTCGCCGCGTTCATCTCGGCGACCCGGCTGCGGATCGGCGCCACCCGCGCGCTGCACCCGCAGCGGGTCGCGGTCGGCGCGAACGGCGAAGTACAGCTGGAGCTGTGGCGCAGCGGGCGGCTGCCGGCCGGCGAGATCCTCCTCGAGGACGGCGTGCCGTACGCGCTGGGCTCGCGGCCGCGGTTCGTCGTCGAACGGCTCCCGCACGACCGGCGGGTCGCGCTGCGCTACCCGCTGCAGCCGGTGCTGCGCGGGATCCAGCAGGTCGGGCCGCTGCGCGCGACGATCACCGACCCGTTCGGGCTGTGCGAGTTCGAACGCGAGCTGATCGGGCACTCGCGGCTGGTCGTCGTCCCCCGCGTGGTTGCCCTGTGGGGGCTGCCGAGCGGCGCGGGCATCGGCGTCGGCGACGACGGCACCGTCCGGCTGCACGCCGGGCAGGGCGAGGCCGACGTCATCGTCCGGCAGTACCGCCAGGGCGACGACCTGCGGAAGGTGCACTGGCGCTCGACCGCCCGCCGTGACGAGATCATGGTGCGCGTCGAGGAACGGCCCTGGCGCGGCGGGACCACGGTGCTGCTCGACAACCGCGCCGCCGCGCACCACGGCTCCGGCCCCGCCGCCAGCCTGGAGTGGGCGGTGTCGTTCACCGCGTCGGCCGCGCTGCACCTGCGCCGCGCCGGGCACCGCGTCCGGCTGGTCAGCGAGCACGGCGTCACGCTCGCCGACACCCCCGGCGACGGCGGCGACCACTACGACCACATCGTGCTCGACGCGCTGGCCGCGCTGCAGCCGGCGCACCAGCGCGACATCACGCTGGCCCGCGACCCGGCCGACGGCCAGGAGCTGATCGCCGTGCTCGGCACCGTCAGCACCGAAGCCGTGCACGAGCTGACCCAGTTCCGCCCGCGCGGCATCCGCAGCCTCGCCGTCCTGCTCGACACGCCCACCTGGTCGGCCGGGGTGAGCGCGCCCGAGCAGCGGGCCGCCGCCACCGAGGACTCGGCCGCGCTGCTGCGCGCCGCCGGCTGGGGCGTCGTGGTCGCCGGGCCCGGCTCGCCGATGCCCCAGGTGTGGGCCGAGCTCTGCCAGGCGGGGGCCCGCCGCGGCACCCTGATCGGGGGCACCCGATGAGCACCGCCGCCCCGCCGCGCCCGTCCGCCACGCCGCCCCGGCGTCCGCCCTCCCAGCACCCGCTTTCCGCGTGGCGCGCCAGCCTGCTCGCCCCGGCCTGCGCCGGGATCGCGACGCTCTGCGCGGCGACGTCCGTGACGAGCGTCGTGTCCGGCCTGGCCTGGTTCGGCTACCTGTTCGTCGCCGTCCTGCTGATCGGCGCGACCGGGCTCGCGCTGCGGTCGCTGCAGGTGCCGACCGTGCTGGTCGGCCTCGGCCAGCTGCTGGTGCTGCTCTTCCTCATCACCGGCGCGTTCACCACGCACGGGATCCTGCTGGTCGTCCCGGGCCCGGACGCGTTCGGCGAGCTCGGGAACACGCTCTCGGCGGCGGCCGAGCAGATCCGCGTCGGGCTGCCACCGGTCGAGGGCAGCCAGCCGATCCTCTGCCTCGTGACGATCCTGGTCGGCCTGGTCGCCATCCTGGTCGACACGCTGACGGTGGCCGCCGCGGCGCCCGCCGCGACCGGGCTCGTGCTGCTCTGCGTCTACGCCGTGCCGGCCGCGCTGTCCGAGGAAATGCTGCCCTGGTGGACGTTCCTGCTCGGCGGGGCCGCGTTCGCCGGCCTGCTCGCGGTCGACGGCAACCACCGCCACCAGCGCTGGCGGACCCGCGAGGCGCCCGGGCGCAGCGGCAAGCCGGGCGTGCTGTCGGCGCCGGTCGCGGTGGTGGCCGCGGCGATCGTGCTCGGCCTCTTCGGCGGGGCGATCACCTGGGTCGGCACGGTCGGCCGGATCCCGTTCGGCAACGGCGGCGACGGCCCCGGCGCGGGGGCCGGCGGGTTCGGCATCCAGCCGTTCACCGAGCTGCGCGGCATGCTCGACCAGGGCTCGAACCGGGAGCTGTTCAAGGTCCGGGGCCTCGGCACCGACCGGCGGCTGCTGCGCGCGATGACGCTCGACACCTACTACCCCAACAAGGGCTGGGGCATCCACGACGACGGCCGGTCGCAGCAGGGCATCCCGATCACGCCGCAGCTGCCGCCCGCCCCGGGTGACGACGGCGCCGGCCCGGCCCGGCGGGTCGACGTCGAGCCGACGAGCTGGCGCGACAACTGGCTGCCGGTCTACGGCGCGCCGCGCGCGATCGACGGCGCGGGCAGTGGCTACCTCTACGACCAGGTCAGCGGCACGGTGTTCACCACCCGCAGCGAGGTCCCGCCGTCCTACACCGAATACGCGTCGCTGAAGGAGCCGACGGCGCAGGAGCTGCGGGTCACCGACCGGGTCGACGACCTGCCGCCGCGCTACACCCAGATCGACCGGGTCGACGACCGCGTCCGCGCGAAGACCGACCAGCTGATCGCGGGCAAGACCAACGACTTCGACCGGGCCGGCGCGATCTGGCAGTACTTCACCGCGCAGAACGGCTTCGTCTACGACACGCAGACGGCGCCGGCCAACGACGCCGACGCGCTCGCGGACTTCATCCTCAAGGGCAAGCGCGGCTTCTGCGAGCAGTTCGCCTCGGCGATGGCCGTGATGCTGCGGGTGGCGAACATCCCGTCGCGGGTGGCGATCGGCTTCACGCCGGGCGTCCCGGTCAACGACTACATGTCGATCACCACCCAGGACGCCCACGCGTGGGTCGAGGCGTACTTCGGCGACAAGGGCTGGGTCACGTTCGACCCGACACCGCTGTCCGACGGCCGCGGCATCACCCCGTCGTACCTGCAGGCCGGCGGCGAGAACGGCAACCAGCCCGACGACACGCAGGTCGCGCCGAGCACGGTCCAGTCGAGCGCCGCGCCCACCGGCGCGCCCCGCGACACGGACCAGAACGCGCAGGCCCAGGGCCCGCAGCAGACCGACGAGGGCACGCCCACCTGGCAGTGGGTCCTGGTGTACGTGCTGATCGGCTTCGCGATCCTGGCGACCCTGCTGGTGGTCGTCGGCGGGCTCCTCTACCGGAGACGGCCGGGAGCCGCGCCGGAGAGCACGCCGGCGCGGACCGGGCTCGGGGCGGTGCTGACGAACTGGCTGCCGTTGATCACCACGGTGCTGTGGGTGGCCGTGCTGGGCGTGCTGTCGTCCCTGCTGGCGTGGTGGTTCAGCTTGATCGTGGTGCTGCTGCTGGCCGCGTTGCTCGGCCCGTCGGCCGCGCGCGACGTCGGCCGCCGGCGGCGGCTGCAGGAGATCGTCGGGCAGCGGCCGGGCGCGGCCGACGCGGCGTGGTCGGAGCTGCGGGCGGAGTGCGCCGACCGCGGGCTGCCGATCCCGCCGAGCGACACGGTCCGGGTGGCCGGGCAGAAGCTGGCGAAGAAGCACCACCTGGACGACGAAGGCCGCGAAGGCCTGCGCACGGTCATCGGCGTCGTGGAGCGCTCGTGGTACGGCCAGGACGGCGAAGGCGACCCGACGCTCCCCACGGCGTTCGACCACCTGCGCCGGAGCCTGCACCGCAACGCCCCGCTGTCCTGGAAGGGCCGCCTCTTCCCACGCTCGGTCTTCCGCAACCGCGACTGACCGTTCCGGGATTGACCGGTCCGGCCGACACACCGCCCGGACCGGTCACCACGCCGAGCGCCGACCCAGCCCCGGCCGTGCTGGCCAATCCGGTCGGCGAGTTGGCCGTTCCGGTCAGCGTGTTGGCGATTCCGGTCGCCGGCCGCTGTCACCCAATGTGATGGACCGGGGCGGGCCGGTCGTCCGAGGTGGGTGAGCACACAAGAAGATCCGCGTCCCACCGGGCGGGCGGGACGCGGATCTCGTGGTCTTGCGGCGCTACTGCTCTTCGAAGCGCTGGCGGAAGCGCTCCTCCATCCGCTGGGTGAAGGAGCTCCGGCGGCCTTGCTGCTTGCCGCCGCGTGCGCCTGCTCCACCGCCCTTGCCGTCCGGTTCGGCACCGTGCCGAAGCGATGTGACGGCCAACATGACCCCGAAGAACATCACGAGGAACCCGAGCACGCTGATCAGCGGGATGTCGGCCACCCGGAACTGCGGCACCACCACGCCCAGCACCAGCAGGGCCACGCCCACTACGAACAGGGCGATGCCCTGGATACGCCGTCGGCGAGCGGGGCGACGCAACCGGGTGCCACGCACCGTGGATGCGAACTTGGGGTCCTCGGCATAGAGCTCGCGCTCGATCTGATCGAGCAGCCGCTGCTCATGCTCGGAGAGTGGCATCTTTCCTCCTCCGGCACAGCTGTCGCGGGCGCCGGGCCGCGCAACGTTCTGGACCCAACAGCCAACCCCAGGCGGGGTGGCACTGTCCAGGATACGAGGCCCGCGCCCGGACGACTACCCGATCCCGCATCCAGAAGGGATCGAATTGGGCTAAATCCGGTCCGGGGAGGGTTGACGGACCGTCACGATGGCCGATCGTGACCGGTTCAGGGCTCCCGCGGCGCCAGAAGTGAGGCCGGCCGGATGGCCGCGGAGCCGAACTTCGACCGGGCGACGTCCGCCGCGACCTCGGCGTCGCGCCAGCGCGGCGCCGGTGAATCGAACACGAGCTGCTCGCCCGCTTCGCCGGTTTCGAGCCCTTCGACCCGGACGCCGATCAGCCGGACGGCGCCGGTCGGCGCGTGCTCGGTGAGCAACGCCACGGCGACGGCGTGGATCTCGCGGGCGACGTCGGTGGCCGAAACCAGCGTGCGGGCGCGGGTGATCGTCCGGAAGTCCGCGAAGCGCACCTTGATCGAGACGGTCCGGCCGCGCACTTCCCGCCCGCGCAGGGTCGCGCCGACCCGTTCGGCCAGGCGCAGCAGCTCGAGGCCGAGCTCGGCGCGGTCGTGCCGGTCGACGTCGAAGGTGTGCTCGGCGCCGATCGACTTGTCCGGCGACTCGGTGACGACCGCCCGTTCGTCGATGCCGCGGGCGAGCCGGTAGAGGTGCTCGCCGGCGGCGACCCCGAGGGACTTCTTCAGCCGTTCGGGCGGGAACGCGGCGACGTCGGCGACGGTGTCCAGGCCGAGCCGCCGCAGGTGCTCCTCGGTGCGGGCGCCGACGCCCCACAGCGCCGAGACGGGCAGCGGGTGCAGGAACGCGAGGGTCTCCGCGGCGGGCACGACGACCATGCCGTCCGGCTTCGCCATGCCGGAGGCGAGCTTCGCGACGAACTTGACCTTCGCCACGCCGACCGAGCAGGAGATGCCGTGTTCGGCGGCCACGCGTTCGCGGATCCGCGCGCCGAGCTGGGCCGGGGTCGCGCCGAGGCGGCGTAACGCGCCGCTGACGTCCAGGAAGGCCTCGTCGAGGCTCAGGGGTTCGACCAGCGGGGTGAGGTCGCGGAAGATGCCCATCACGCCGCGGGAGACCTCGCCGTAGAGCCCCGAGGTCGGCGGGATGTTGATCAGGTGCGGGCAGAGGCGTTTCGCGGTCGAGAACGGCATCGCCGAGCGCACGCCGAACTTCCGCGCCGGGTAGTTCGCGGCGGCCACGACGGCCCGCGGCCCGCCCCCGGACACGACGACGGGCCGATCGGCCAGCTCGGGCCGCGTCCGCAGCTCGACGGACACGAAAAAAGCATCCATGTCGACATGCAGCAGCCCGCACCCGGCGTCATCCGGCAACGGCTCCCCCGGCCGGACCCGGAACCGGCCCATGCCGCCGGGAAGTTCAGCGTTTCGCCCCACGCCCGGGACGCTACCGGCCAGCACCGACAGTTTCGCCGTCCACGGGACGCGACCCGCACTCTTCCGGGTGAGAGGGCGGAAATCCGCCGACGCCCGGGAGCCCCGCGCCGGGTGTGCCACTCACCGACCCGCATCTCGCGACGACGGCCATGCGCAGCGAGGCTGCCGGTACGTGCGGGGCACGGTGACCGAGGGGTCGTGAGTGGTTAGGGCGGTTAGAACCGTCCTAACCACTCACGACCGGTACGGCGGTGACTCGTGCTGCCCGGCATGCGCAGCGAGGCGCCTTTGCCGTTTGGCCGCCCACCAGCGCGGCCAGGCCGGCCGGAAGTGCCCGGTCAGACCCGGCGAAACGCTTGTTGCCGGGGCTCGCGGGAGCGCGGTCGGGCGGGGTCGGCTCGGGCGCCCAGCTCGGGAAGGTCCGTCGGGCGAGCTGACGTCAGGACGGGTGGCGGGCCAGGGCGTGGAGGCGGCCCGCGATGTTCCGCAGCGCCGGTGACGACGCCGCCGTCCGCTCGAACTCCGCCAGGTCCTCGTCGCGGACGTCGCCCGGGATCAGGTCGGCGATCACCCGGTCGCCCTGCAGGAGGGTCACCTCGAGGCCGGCCGCCTCCAGCTGGGCGCGCAGGTCGTCGCCGTCGAAGCGGCGCAGGACCGTGTCGCCCGGGGCGATGCCGTCGACGCTCGTCAGCAGCTGCTGGGCTTCGGCCACCCGGCCGGCCAGCGCGCGGTGCAGCACCGCCGCGTGGCGGTTGGCCACCAGGACCGAGACCGCGCCGCCCGGGGCGACCGCCGCCGCCAGCGCGGCGAGCACCGCGGCCGGGTCGTCGACGATCTCCAGCAGGCCGTGCGCGAGCACCAGGTCGGCCGAGCCGGCCGGGATGTGGCGGCCCAGCGCGTCGGCGTCGTCGGCGATCACCGTGATGCGGTCGGAGACGCCTTCCTCCTCGGCGCGGCGCTTCAACGTCGCCAGCGCGTTCGGGCTCGGCTCGACGACGGTCACCCGGCAGCCGGCCGCCGCGAACGGGACCGCCCAGCCGCCGCTGCCGCCGCCCACGTCGACGACGCCGGGGTGCTCGGCGCCCCGGGCGCGGGCGGCCTTGAGCTCGGCCTCGAGCACCCGGCGAACGGCGCCCGAACCCCGGGCGGCCACGGTGTCCGTCTTCATGTCGCACAGGGTAGTGCCCGGTCCGGCTTTCCTCCCGGTTGGTCCCTTCGGGTGATCGGAAGTCACGACGCCTCGCCCGGTGGCCCCGCTGGCCCGCACCCGTAGGCTGGTCGTTGTGCACACGGTCGCCGTACTCAGCCTCAAGGGTGGCGTCGGCAAGACGACGGTCGCTCTCGGTGTAGCGTCCGCCGCCCTGCGTAGGGGCACGCGGACGCTGGTGGTCGACCTGGACCCGCAGGGCAACGCCACGACTTCGCTCGACCCGCCCTACACCGACGCGACCCTCGCCGACGTCCTCGAGACGCCGACCCGCGAGGTGCTCGAACGCGCCATCGCGCCGAGCGTGTGGAGCGAGGACGTCGACGTCCTCGTCGGCACCGAAGAGCTGGAACTGCTCAACGACCCGGACGCGAGCAGCGAGCGGCTCGCCAACTTCTCCCGCGCGCTCGACGAGCTGCACCGGGAGCCGCTGCGCGAAACGCCCTACGAGCTGGTGATCCTCGACTGCCCGCCGTCCCTGGGCCGGCTGACGAAGTCGGCGCTGGTCGCCGCGGACAGCGCGCTGATCGTCACCGAGCCGACGATGTACGCCGTCGCGGGCGCCCGGCGGGCGCTGGAGGCGATCGAGAACATCCGCAAGGAGCTCAACCCGGACCTGCGCCCGATCGGCGTGCTGGTGAACAAGCTGCGCGTGCGCTCCTACGAGCACCAGTTCCGGATCGCCGAGCTGCGCGAGAACTTCGGCCCGCTGGTGATGCCGACGGCGATCACCGACCGGCTGGCCGTGCAGCAGGCCCAGGGCGCCTGCAGCCCGATCCACGAGTGGCACTCCCCCGGCGCGCAGGAGATCGCGCTGACCTTCAACATGGTGCTGGCCAAGATCCTGCGCTCCAACCGCGCCGGCCGGCACCGCGTCCACGGCGAGGAGCCCGAGGGCCCGGACTGGCCCGAAGGCCCGGCGCCGGAGACCGAGGCGGCCCCGGCCGAGGTGTCCGAATCCGCGGGGTGAGCCGTGCCCGAAGGTGACACCGTCTACCTCGTCGGCAAGCGCTTCGACCGGGCCATGGCCGGGAAGACGTTGCTGCGCGGGGAGTTCCGGGTGCCACAACTGGCCACTGTGGACCTCGCCGGGCGCGACGTGCTCGGCGTCGGCACGGTCGGCAAGCACCTGTTCACGCGCTTCTCCGGCGACCTGACCCTGCATTCGCACCTGATGATGGACGGCATGTGGGACGTCTACGCGGCCGGCGCGAAGTGGCGCCGGCCGGGTCACCACGCCCGCGTGATCCTCACCTCGGCCGACGCCCAGGTGATCGGGTTCCGCGTCCACGACCTCAAACTCGTGCCCACCGCGAAGGAACACGACCTCGTCGCCCACCTCGGCCCGGACCTGCTGGATCCACAGTGGACGGACGAGCACGCGGCCCGTGCCGCGAAGGCTCTGGCCGCCGACCCGGCGCGCGAGCTGGGGCTGGCTCTGCTCGACCAGCGCGTCATGGCGGGCGTCGGAAACCTGTACAAGTGCGAGATGTGCTTCCTGCTCGGCGTGACGCCGTGGACGCCGGTGTCCGAAGTGGACGCTTCGCGGACGGTCGCGCTCGGCCGCAAGCTGCTGCTGGCCAACGCCGTCTCCGGGCGGTTCGACCAGAGCACCACCGGTCACCTCGACCGCAACCGGAAGAACTGGGTCTACGAGCGCACCCGCCAGGGCTGCTTCCGCTGCGGCGGCCCCACCCTGGTGCGCACGCAAGGCCACGACGTCCGGCGGCGGCCGACGTGGTTCTGCCCGAAGTGCCAGTCCGGTCCGGCTCCCGCGCGCTAAGGTGGCCTGCGTGACGTCGTTCAAGCTCCCGCTCTACGGGACCGACACCGAACGCGGCGACCTCGCTCCCTGAGCCGCCCGCGCAGCCACGTCACCGCACCCGCACGTCCCAGGGAGTCTCGTCATGCCCGAAATCCCGGCCGGGCCGGCGCTGCGCGCGTTCGCGCGCGCCCTGCCCAAGGTCGAACTGCACGTCCACCTGGTCGGCTCGGCGAGCCTGCCGACCGTCCGCGCGCTGGCCCGCCGCCGCCCGGAAGCCGGTGTCCCGACCGAAGAACGCGCGCTCGCGGAGTTCTTCACCTTCCGCGACTTCGACCACTTCCTCACCGTCTACTTCGCGGTCACGTCGCTGGTGCGCGACCGCCACGACGTCCACACGCTGGTCGCCGGCCTGGCCGCGGACCTCGCGGCGCAGAACTGCCGCTACGCCGAAGTCACCGTGACGCCCTACAACCACCTCCTCGACGGTATGCCCGGCGACGACCTGCTCGCCGGGCTCGAGTCCGGCCGGGCCCGCGCCGCCGAGCTGGGTGTGGAACTGGCCTGGTGTTTCGACATTCCCGGCGAAAAGGGCACCAAGGCCGGCGCCGAAACCCTCGTGTTCGCGCTCCGCGAACGCCCCGAAGGGCTGGTGTCCTTCGGGCTCGGCGGGCCCGAGCTGGGGGTCGGGCGGGCGCGGTTCGCGCCGTTCTTCACCCGGGCGCGGGAAGCCGGGCTGCACAGCGTGCCGCACGCCGGCGAGACCACCGGCCCGGCCACGATCTGGTCGGCGCTGCACGACCTCGGCGCCGAGCGGATCGGCCACGGCACCAGCTGCGCGGGCGACCCCGCGCTGCTCGAACACCTTGCGGCGCACCGGATTCCGCTGGAGGTGTGCCCGACGTCGAACGTGCGCACCGGCCAGGTCGCCTCGGTCGCCGCGCACCCGGTGCGGCGGATGCTCGACCACGGCGTCGTCGTCACGCTCAACACCGACGACCCGCCGATGTTCGGGGCCACGCTCACCGGCGAGTACGTCGCCGTCGCCGAGGCGCTGGGGCTGACCGCCGCCGAACTGGCGCGGCTCGCGGAGAACGCCGTCGACGCGTCCTTCCTCGGCGACGCACCGAAAAACCTCCTGCGACGTGAGATCCGGCAAATGACGTTGCCGGGTACCGGGAACTTCGTTTAGCGTGGCGGTACACGAGAGAGGAGGTGGTCCTAAGTTGTATTCCAACAGGACTCGTGAGGTGACTGTCCGCTAGCGGATGGCACGAGATGGGACTTTGAGCAGCGATACAACGGAGCCACCTTCGGCTCATCGCCTGCTTCCCGTGTTTGCCTGATAGCGAATACCAGGCAGTCACCGGGCCCCCAGGGTTCCCGGGCACCGGTCCGGCCCGGGCTCGAGCGTTTGACGGCGTTCGAGAGACCCCCTGGGGGCACCCCCAAACCGCTCATTTGTGCAGGTCAAGCCGCCCGTCGGCGGCGGGCGACCGCCCGGCGATCAGACCTCCGGTTTCGCCGATTCGGTTTCGCCGTTCCGTCCCCCGGACGGGTCAACCGTCGCTAGCCTGGAACCATGCTCAGGCCCGACTACCCGATCACCACGGATCGCCTGCTCCTGCGCCCGTTCACGCTCGACGACCTCGACGCGCTGAACTCCTTCCAGTCCCGCTCCGACGTCGCCCGCTACCTGTACTGGGGCCCTCGCAGCCGCGCCGAATCGGCCGCCGCGCTCGCGAAACGGGTGCACAGCTCGACGTTGACGAACGAGGGACAGTTCCTGGCCGTCGCGGTCGAGCTGGCGGCGACCGGGCAGCTGATCGGCGACCTGAACCTCGAGTGGCTGAGCAGCGAGCACCGACAGGGCGAGATCGGGTTCGTCTTCCACCCCGACCACCACGGCAAGGGCCTGGCCGCCGAAGCCGCCACCGAGCTGCTGCGCCTGGGCTTCGAAGACCTGGGGCTGCACCGGATCATCGGCCGCTGCGACGGCCGCAACACCGCCTCCGCCGCGCTCATGGAACGCCTCGGCATGCGCGAGGAAGCGCGGCTGCGGGAGAACGAGATCGTCAAGGGCGAGTGGACCGACGAACTCGTCTTCGCGATGCTGGAAGACGAGTGGAAGGACCGCGCGTAGTGGTCTCGTTCACCCCGAGGTGACGCTCCGGTCGCGCGCTCCGGGCGATTTGGCAGCATGAGGGCGTGTTCTTCGACAAGATCGTCCGCCCGGCGCTGTACCGCCTGTCCTACCACGACCCCGAGCTGGTGCACGAGCGCACGATCGGCGTCCTCTCCCGCCTCGGCAAGGCCACTTCGGCGCTGAGCCGCGTGTACCGCGTCGACGACCCGGCGACGGTGCTGGGCCTGCGCTTCCCCAATCGCGTCGGCCTCGCCGCCGGGATGGACAAGAACGGCCGCGCGCTGCCCGCGTGGGCCGGGCTCGGTTTCGGTTTTGTCGAGGTCGGCACGGTGACGCGGCTGGCGCAGCCGGGCAACCCGAAGCCGCGGCTGTTCACCCTCCCCGAGACCGACGCGGTGATCAACCGCATGGGCTTCAACAACGACGGCGCCGAGGCGCTCGCGGCGAAGCTCGCGCGGGAGGGCAAACCGGGCGTGCCGCTCGGGATCAGCATCGGCAAGTCGAAGCTCACCCCACTCGAAGACGCCGTCGAGGACTACCGGTTCTCGCTGCGCGCGCTGCACCCGTACGCCGACTACTTCGCGATCAACGTCAGTTCCCCGAACACACCGGGGCTGCGTCAGCTGCAGGACCGCGCGGCGCTGGCCGAGCTGCTGGGCGAGCTGCGGTCGACGTCCGTGGAGCTGGCCGGCGGCGCCGCGCCGACGCCGGTGCTGGTCAAGGTCGCCCCCGACCTGACCGACGACGCACTGGCCGAGCTCCTGGAAGTCAGCCTGGACCACGGCGTCGCCGGGATCATCGCCACGAACACCACCCTCTCCCGCGACGGCATCGCGGCCGCGGAAAGCGGCCTGGCCGGACAGGCGGGAGGGCTGTCCGGCCGGCCGCTGACCACCCGCGCGGCCGAGGTCGTGCGGTTCGTGCACGACCACACCGGCGGGAGCCTGCCGATCATCGGCGTCGGCGGCATCCTCGGCCCCGACGACGCCGTCCGGCTGGTGGACGCCGGCGCGTCGCTCGTGCAGCTCTACACCGGGTTCGCGCTGCACGGGCCGGGGCTGGTCCGCCGCGTCAGCCGGGGGCTCGCGGCCCGGCGGTAGACGTGAAGCGCACGTAGCCGCGCCAGGATTCGTAGCGTTCCAGGCCCGGCGCCGCCGTGGTCGCGTCCTTTTCGCACCGGACGGCCAGGACCCGCGACCCGTCCTCGAGCTCGACGCGGGCCAGCACGAACGGCTCCGGCAGCGTCGCGGCGAACCGGCCGAGCGCGGCCGGGGACAGCCGCCAGCGCTCGCCGTCGAGAGCACGGCCGTCGACGTCCTCGAGCACGCCCGGCTGCGGTGGTTCGGTCGCCAGCAACACCATCCGGTACCGCTCGGCGGTCCGGACCGGGCCGGTGAACCGGGCGCCGAGCTCGGTGAGCCGGGAGTTGAGCGGCTGGCCGCGCAGGTGCGCGCCGAACACGACGAGATCCTCGCCGGGCTCCGGGTAGTGCGTCATCGGCTCGTCCGTGCAGACGGTGGCCAGGTCGAGGGCGATCTGGTCCTCGAAGGCGCGCGTGACGAAGGTGACGCCGAACGGGCGGCGGTCGCCCGGCAGCACCGGGACGGTGACCGCGGCCAGGTCGAGCACGTTCACGAACGCGCTGTAGACGGCCAGGCGGTGGCTCACGCCGATCGGGTCGGCCAGCGCCTCGGCGAGCTCCGGGTGGTCCGGCACGGTCGGCACCAGGAGCGCGTCGAACCCGTCGAGAGCCCGCGCGGCCCGGACCTTCAGCTCGGCGAACCGGCGTTTGTCGGCGGCGAACGCGTGTGCGGTGTGGGTGCCGGCCGCGCGGACCAGGGCGGCGACCGTCGGGTCGGCGTCGGCCGGGTTCTTGCCGAGGAACTCCCCGATCACGGTGTAGCTCTCGACGTCGAACGAACCGGTGTAGACCAGTTTGCCCGCCTCGCGGAAGACGTCGAAGGGGATCGGTTCGAGGATCGCGCCCGAGACCGCCAGCCGCGTCACCGTGTCGTCGAAGGCGAGCCGGGCCGCGGCGCTCAACGGGGCCAGGCCGGCTTCGTCCGGGATCGCGATCCGCGGGTGGTCGCCGGCGCCGAGGCGGACGTCGGCGGGCCAGGTGCGCATGCCGGGGTCGACGCCGTCCGGGCCGGTCATCAGGGCGAGCGCGCGGCGGCCGGCGGCCAGGCCGGGCGCGAACACCGAGACGCCGTCGTAGGAGTGCGACGCCGGCAGGACGCCGGTCATCGGCAGCAGGCCCAGCGTCGGCTTCAGCCCGACGACGGCGTTCAGGGCGGCCGGGATCCGGCCGGAGCCCGCGGTGTCGGTCCCCAGGGCCAGGTCGACGATGCCGAGCGCGACGGCGACGGCCGAGCCGCAGCTGGAGCCGCCGGCGACCTTGGTCCGGTCCCACGCCGACGTCACGGCGCCGTACGGGGTGCGGGTGCCGGCGAGGCCGTAGCCGAACTGGTCGAGGTTGGTCTTGCCGAGCACGACCGCGCCGGCCGCGGTGAGCCGGGCGACGACGGTGGCGGAGGTTTCCGGGACCCGGGCGAACGACGGGCACCCCGCGGTGGTGGGCTGCCCGGCGACGTCGATCAGGTCCTTCACGGCGATGACCGTGCCCGCCAGGGGCAGGTCCTCACCCGCTTTGATCCGCTCGTCGACCGCCTTCGCGTCGACGAGGACGTCCTCGACGGCGCGCAGCGTGGTCCAGAGTTCGGGGCGGTCGACTTCGGCGATGCGCTCGAAGGCCGCGATGACGCGCTGGGTCGCGCTGGGTGGGGCGGGCGTGACGGGGTCCGGTTCCGGCGGGAGCGTGTTCACGGGGCGTCCTTTCCTCGGCGGAAAGCGAGAAAGTCCACTGTGTACGGTCGGCGCCGGCGAACCTCAGAGCAAGGCGGGCCTTCCGTGGGTTGCCACCACTGCATGCATGACAGAAACGTTAGGTGGCGCACGTTTCCGTCGCTACCGGTTTCCGATTACGCGCGTGTTTCGGCACCCAGAGGTGAACAGGCGGCGACGCCGGGGTGAAACGCACGATCACGCACGCCGCGTGACAACGCGGGTCCGGAGCAGGATGACGGCACCCGGACGGCCGAGCGGCGCACCTGAACGGCGCAGCGGCGCGGCGTTTCGCGTGATCGACGAGCCGGGACGTGTGACGGAAGGGCCGACACGCGTGATTGGACGGTCGACTCGCGTGTTTGGACAGTCGACACGGGTGTGATCGGGCCGTCAGCGGCGCGGATCGCGCGGGTTACGGATGGTGGCGCGTCAGGAGAGTTCGCGCAGGGCCATCGCCAGGCCGGCCAGGCGGTCGGTGGCGTCGGTGAGGGCCTGCTTGGACGTGATCAGGCCGTCGCCCGCCGCGGCGACGGTGTGGCCGGCCGCGGCGACCAGGCCGCCGTAGCCTTCGAGGCCGTCGTCGAGCTGCTCGCGGAGCTTGGCGACCGCCGCGTCCAGCGCGGCCTGCTCACGGGCCGGGGCGGCGTTGCGGCCGCGTTCGATCGCCTGGATGCGGGCCGCCAGGCCACGCAGGGCGGCCGCGGCTTCGTCGGCCGTCTGGCGGGCGTCCGCGACGGACACTTCGGACACCGGCATCGTGCCCACCGAAGACGGCACCGACAGCTGGCGCAGCAGCTCGAACAGCGACGCCTCACCCTCGGCCAGCCGTTCCATCGGCTCGCGCGCCACCGACCCGGCGGGCGGCAGCGGGGGCGGCCCGGCCGGGGTGGCCGGCAGCTGGACGCGGTTGAGGCCACGGAGCTTGAGCCCGGACCGGACGCCGAACGTGCCGAACACGACGGCCCCGGCGAAGGCCATGATCGCCTGCGGCATCATCGCGGCGCCGGTGGCACTGATCCAGCCGACGCCCGCGGCCACGGCGAGGACGCCGCACAGGATCGTCAGCAGGATCCACAGCGTGAGCGCGCGAGACGTCCGCCGCTTGCGGCGTGCCAGCTTCGCGGCGGGGTCGTTCCACCGGTTCCACTTGGTCCGGGCCTCGGCGAAGGCCGGGACCTGGTTCGCCACGGACGCCAACGACGACAGGTCCGGCATCCGCGACCCGGCTGACCGCGGTCGTTGCAACGGGTTCGGCCGCTGGTAGGACGGCCGGGCGGTCCCGGGCTTCCCGCCGGCCTGATCGGCCGGCGGGAAGTACCGCTGGACCTTCTGGAGCTTCTCCTGGGCGCGCTGGGCGTATTCGGGCAGCTTCTCGATGTGCTTCTCGAGCTTGGCGCTGAACTCGTTGAAGTCCCGGCCTCTGCCTTGCTGCTGTCCCATGCCCGCCCCCTGGTTCGGCTCCGACACCGGCGTCAAGCCGGGTTCTTGCCCTGCTCCGCCTGCACGCGCGCCTGGATCTCACGCTGGATGTCGGCCGAGCTGGCGGCCGGCTTCTGGGCCGCCGCCGCGCCGCCGTCGGTCACCTGGGCGACCGAGTCGCCGCGCATCGACGCGCGGATCTGCTCGAGCCGCGACTGCCCGGCGAACTGCGTGGTGGAGGCCTGGACCTCCATCATGCGGCCCTGGACCGAGTTCTGAGCGAGTTCCGCTTGACCGAGCGCCGTGGTGTAGCGCTTCTCGATCTTGTCGCGGACCTCTTCCAGCGACGGCGTGTTGCCCGGCGCGGCCAGCTGGCTCATCTGGTTCAGCGAAGCGGAGACCTGCTCCTGCATCTTCGCCTGCTCCAGCTGCGAGAGCAGCTTGGTGCGCTCGGCCAGCTTCTGCTGCAGCATCTGCGAGTTGCGCTCCACGGCCTTCTTGGCCTGGGCCGCCGCCTGCAGCGACTGGTCGTGCAGCGTCTTGAGGTCCTCGATGTTCTGCTCGGCCGTGACGAGCTGCGTCGCGAAGCTCTCCGCGGCGGTCTCGAACTCGGTCGCCTTCTGCTCGTCACCCTTGCCCCGGGCCTCGTCCGCGAGGACGAGGGCCTGGCGGGTCGAGGCCTGCAGCTTCTCGACGTCGCTGAGCTGCCGGTTGAGCTTCATCTCCAGCTGACGCTGGTTGCCGATCACGGAGGCGGCCTGCTGCGTCAGCGCCTGGTGGTTGCGCTGCGCCTCCTCGATGGCCTGCTGGATCTGTACCTTCGGGTCGGCGTGCTCGTCGATCTTCGACGAGAACGCCGCCATCATGTACTTCCAGAACTTCACGAACGGGTTGGCCATCTCCTCCGCCTGCCTTCTTGCGTCCCACGGGCCTTGAGTACTCGGGGTGGTGGGGCGTCGCTCCCCTGCACATGCAACGCACCGACCCCGGCGTTGGGTTCCATCGTGTCAGGTCGGCCACGTCCATTCCAGGCGACCCCGGGGGATTTCAGGGTTCGCCCCCGGATCACCCCCGGTATCCCACGGGTATCCCACGCGAACGGCCCCGGGCGCGTTGCCCGGGGCCGTCGTCGTGTCCGATCCGTTACTACGCGGCGATGGTCGAAGCCAGCTTCGGCTGCCCGATCGTCGTGCGCAGGGTGGTGTTCATCCGTGGCGCCGGCGATATCCGCAGGTCGGCGAGGTCGTTGCCGATCAGGTCGGACATCAGGCGGCCGCCTTCGATCCCGGCCGCCGAAGCCTTGGCACCGCGGTCGGGCACCTTCTCCCGGGGCGCGCCTTCCACGATCCGCTCGTCGACCGGCGCGACCTCGACGTTGTCGAGGGCCGAAACGTCCGCTGCCACGTGGTGCAGCAGTTCGCCGAGCGGAAGGTCCAGGGCCTGGCAGATGGACGCGAGCAGCTCGCTCGACGCCTCCTTCTGGCCTCGTTCCACCTCGGAGAGGTAGCCGAGGCTGACCCTGGCGGCGCGGGAGATGTCGCGCAGCGTACGACGCTGGTTGGTGCGGGCATGACGGAGCCGATCACCGATCGCCTCACGCAACAGCACGGTCATCACGCGCCTCCCTTCCGTACAAGTACCCCCTACGTTACCCAGAGCGGCGCCCCGGGCGCAGGATTTGGGTGCCCGTACGCCAAGGGCGAACGCCCGATTCACGCCAGATGTTCCCCGAGCAGGGCAAACGCGGCGCGGACCGACTCGGTCCTGATCAAGTCCCGGTCGCCGCTCAAAGCCAGGGTACGGACTGTGACAAACGAAGCTCCGCCTCGGTCCGGGGACTCCGCCACCCGAGCCCCCGGAGGACGCTGTGTGACAAACGAGGCTTCGCCTCGGTCCGGGGACTCCGCCACCCGAGCCCCCGGAGGACGCTGTGTGACAAACGAGGCTTCGCCTCGGTCCGGGGGCTCCGCCACCCGAGCCCCCGGAGGACGTGGTGTGCGTGTCCCCGGCCCGGCGAGCCCGAGGTGCACCGTGCCCGGCGCGACGCCGTCCTGGGCGGCCGGACCGGCCACGCCGGTGAGCCCGAGCCCCCACGTGGCGCCGCAGCGCTCCCGGGCACCCACGGCCAGCTGGGCCGCGACCTCGGGGAACACCGCGCCGTGCTCGGCGAGCAGCTCGGGATCGACCCCGGCCAGGCGCGTCTTCAGCTCGGTGGCGTAGACGACCAGGCCGCCGCGCAGCACCGCGCTCGCCCCCGGCACCCGAGCCAGGGTGGCGCAGACCAGCCCGGCGGTCAGCGATTCGGCCGCCGCGACCGTCTCGCCGCGGGCTTTGAGGGCCGCGACCAGAGCCGTCTCGTCCACGCTCAGCTTCCGGTGGCGCGACGTCCGGCCGCGCGCAGCCGCACCGCCCGGACCAGGTAGTCGACGCCGGTGACCACGGTCAGCACCAGCGCCAGGCCCATCAGCGCCCAGCGGATCGGGTCGGCGCCGGCCGGCAGCGGCAGCAGGTAGGCGGTGATCGCGGCGATCTGGGCCATCGTCTTGGCCTTGCCACCGCGGCTGGCCGGGATCACGCCGTGCCGGATCACCCAGAAGCGCAGCAGGGTGACGCCGATCTCCCGGACGGCGATCACGATCGTGACCCACCAGCCGAGCTCGCCGAGGATGCTCAAGCCCACCAGCGCCGCGCCGGTGAGCGCCTTGTCCGCGATCGGGTCGGCGATCTTGCCGAAGTCGGTGATCAGGCCGTACTTGCGGGCCACCCAGCCGTCGAGCTGGTCGGTCGCGGAGGCGACGGCGAACAGCCCGGTGGCGATCGCGCGCCACGTCGTGTCGGCGCCGTCGCCGGTGAACAGCGCCGCGATGAACAGCGGGACCAGCACCAGCCGCGAGAGCGTCAGGAGGTTGGCGAGGTTCAGGGTCGGGACCGGGGTCGGTTCCGGGACCTGCGCCGTCGTCTCCGCGGCCGGCGGGACCAGGCCCTCGTCCGCGGCGTCGCTCGGGAGCGCACTCACCGGTCGGCGTCCGGTGCCGCGCGCACGATCAGGTCGACACCCGCCGAGTCGACGACCTCGCACCGGAGGAAATCACCCACCTGGGGCCGCTTGGCGGGGGTCCGGGTGGCGGAGCCCCCGGCTCGGGGCGAAGCCCCGGATGTCTCAGTCTTCTCCGGGGCGTCGAGGATGACGCACTCGCCGTCGACCTCGGGGGCCTGGTGCGCGGCGCGGCCGGTCAGCTCGCCGTCGTCGTCCAGCTCGACCAGGACATCGACGAAGGTGCCGATCCGGTCTTCCGCGCGCTGCGAGGTCAGCTCCTCGACGAGCGCCGAGATCCGCGTGACGCGCTCGGTGACCACCTGGGGGTCGAGCTTGCCGTCGAAGCCCTCGGCCTCGGTGCCGTCCTCGTCGGAGTAGCCGAAGACGCCGACCGCGTCGAGCCGGGCGCCGGTGAGGAAGCGCTCCAGCTCGGCCAGGTCGTGCTCGGTCTCGCCGGGGAACCCGACGATCACGTTGGTGCGGATGCCCGCCTCGGGCGCGTACTCGCGGATCTGCTCGGTCAGCGCGAGGAAGGAGTCGGTCGAGCCGAACCGGCGCATCCGGCGCAGCACCTGCTCGCTGGAGTGCTGGAACGACAGGTCGAAGTACTCGGCGACGCCCGGCGTGGTCGCGATGGCCTTGACCAGCTGCGGGCGCGTCTCGGCCGGCTGCAGGTAGGAGACGCGGACGCGCTCGATGCCGTCGATCTCCGCCAGGCGCGGCAGCAGCCGCTCCAGCGCGGTGGCGCCGTCGCGGCCGAAGTCCTTGCCGTAGGACGTCGAGTTCTCGCTGACCAGGAACAGTTCCTTGACACCGTGCTCGGCCAGCCACATCGCCTCGGCGACGATCTCGTCCGGCTGACGGGAAACGAAGGAGCCGCGGAAGGACGGGATGGCGCAGAAGGAGCAGCGCCGGTCGCAGCCGGAGGCGATCTTCAGCGCGGCCACCGGGGAGTCGTCCAGGCGCGTGCGCAGCACCCGCGGGCCCCAGCCGTGCTGCGCGTGGCCCGGGACCTCGACGTTCTCGGCCGCGGCGGGCCGCTGGACCGGGCTGATCGGCAGCAGCTTGCGGCGGTCGCCCGGCGTGTGCGAGGCGACCTTGCGGCCGGCGACGACGTCGTCGAGGCGGTCGGAAAGGTCGGCGTAGTGGTCGAAGCCGAGGACGGCGTCCGCCTCCGGCAGGCTGTCGGCCAGCTCGTGGCCGTAGCGCTCGGCCATGCAGCCGACCGCGACGACCTTCTTGCCGGTGTCGGAGGCCGCCAGCAGCGTGTCGACGGAGTCCTTCTTGGCCGACTCGACGAAGCCGCAGGTGTTGACCACCACGACGTCGGAGTCCTCCGGATCGGCCGCCAGCTCCCAGCCGCCGGCCGCCAGCCGGCCCGCCAGCTCCTCCGAGTCGACCTCGTTGCGGGCGCAGCCCAGGGTCAGCAGGGAGACGCGTCGGGTGGCGGCAGGTTCCGTGGTGGGAGAAGGCACGACGTTCAGGGTAGCCGCCGGGCCCCGGCGGTCCGACGACGGCGTAGCCCGGTCGTGTCAGCCGGTCTCCAGGGCCGTGTGGTTGAGTTGACGATCGTGCCGTCCGACTCGCCCCGCCCGACCGCCCGCCGTGCCCGGATCGCCGACATCCGCAAGATCAAGGCCCTGGTCGACGCGGACGCGGGCCGCGTGCTGCTGGAGAAGGACCTGGTCACGCTCTACGAGACGGTCCAGGAGTTCTGGGTCGCCGAAGCGGCGGGCGAGGTCCTCGGCGCGGCCGCCCTGCACGTCCTCTGGGAGGACATCGGCGAACTGCGCACCGTCGTGGTCGACAAGGCCGCCCGCGGCCAGGGTGTCGGGCGGCTGCTGGTCGCCCGCCTCGTCGACGAGGCCCGTGAGCTCGGTCTCCGGCGGCTGTTCGTGCTGACCTTCGAAACCGGCTTCTTCGCCGGGCACGGCTTCGTCGAGATCGACGGCACCCCGGTGTCGCACGAGGTCTACGAGGAGATGCGGCGCTCGCACGACACCGGCGTCGCCGAATTCCTCGACCTGCCGTATGTCAAGCCCAACACCCTGGGCAATTCACGCATGTTGCTCGAACTCTGAGGGGAATTCACCGAACATCCTCCTTTCGGGCGGTGACGGCGGGACAAAGCGCACTCGAAGCTGATCGGGCAAATCGTCCGCCCCGATCAGCGAGGAAGCACACGATGCGCACGACACTCCGGAACCTGGGGGCCACCATGACGGTGGCCGTGACTGTCGGCTTGGGGGCCCTCATGGGCACCGGCACCGCCGCGGCCGTCGACATCCCGACGGTCACCGACCAGTACCTCTTCCACACCTCCCTCTCCGGCTTCGAGTCCACGCGGGCCCAGAAGCCCTACAACGGCCAGCTCGACTGGTCGTCCGACGGCTGTTCCTGGTCGCCGGACACCCCGTTCGGCTTCCAGTTCCTGCCGGGCTGCCACCGGCACGACTTCGGGTACCGCAACTACAAGAAGCAGGGCCGGTTCACCTCGGCGAACCGCCTGAAGATCGACGACAACCTCTACAGCGACCTGAAGAGCGTCTGCGGGTCGAACGTGGTGTGCAAGGGCGCGGCCTGGACGTACTACCAGGCCGTCCGCAAGTTCGGCGGCTGAGCGAATCCCGGCCCGTTCCGGCCCGGGCCCTCGCGGTCCGGGCCAGGATGGGGTCATGGAGATCGATCACCTGCTGAGCACGACCCGCGCCGTCCGCCGGAAGCTCGACCTCGACCGCCCGGTCGAGCCGGCGATCCTCGAGGAGTGCCTGAACCTGGCGCTGCAGGCCCCGACCCCGGGCAACGCCCAGGCGTGGCGCTGGCTCGTGGTGCGCGACCAACGCGTGAAGGACCGGCTGGGCGGCCTGTTCCGCGAGGTCGGCTCGGCCTACCTGGCGGGCCGCGAGGCCGCGGCGGACGACACCGCCACCCGGCGGGCGCTGGCGTCCGGGCAGCACCTGATCGACGTCATCGAGCGCGTGCCGGTGTTCGTCATCCCCTGCCTCAAGGGCCGCCCGAGCGGCGAGAACGCGACGGACGCGGCGTTCTACGGCGGCATCTTCCCGGCGGTCTGGAACTTCTAGCTGGCCCTGCGCTCCCGCGGGCTGGGCTCGACGCTCACGACGTACCACCTGTCCCGCGAGACGGAGGCGGCGGAGATCCTCGGCGTCCCGGACGGCTTCACCCAGGTCGGCCTGCTGCCGGTGGCGTACACGACGGTCCCGGACTTCAAGCCGGCCGCACGCGTCCCCCTGTCCGAAGTGGCCTACCTCGATCACTGGGGCGCGCCGCTCAGCTGACCCGGACCGTGGCCTTTTGGCCGTCCTCGCTCACCGACACCAGCTCGACCCGGCTCGCGGCGAAGTTCGTGGCCTGCGGGCCGGTCCGCGGGCCGGTGTGCAGCTCGGCCGTGGTGCTCTCACCGCGGCCGGGCTCGCTCAGCAGGAACGCGAGGGAAGCCTCGCCCTGCCAGACGCAGGTCATGTTCGGCCGGCAGCGGGAGTCGTTGACCACGCGGACGTAGCGCACGGTCAGGTCCTTCCCCTGCACGGCGGCCTCCTGGCCGAGCCGGAGGGTGACGTCTCCGCCGGGAACGGTGCTCACGGTCGAGGGCGCGCCGGGGCGGACCGGGGCGGCCTGCCCGGAGGCGACCGAGCTCCCGGCGCCCACCAGGACGACGGCGAACGCGAACAGTCCGGCTACGAATCGCTGCATGTCCACGAGCTCAGGACGGAACGAAGCCGGGCGCGGGTTGCATCGGTCAGCTCATCTGCTCGACGAGCAGGCCCACCTGAGTGGACGGGTTGCAGGCGTGCCCGGCGTCAGGGCGCCGAGCACGGTCGACCGCCTTGTCGACACCATGGGCGAAGTCATCGAATCGCAGGGCCGACTTGTGGTAGCCGGGAACGTGCCGCCGCAGCCGCTTCTCGACGTCGCCGTAGCAGGTGAGCGGGGCTGCGCATGCCTCGAAGTGGAGCAGCAGCCAGTATTCGAAGCACGGGTTCGAGATGGCCAGGCGTACATCCAGCCGCCGAGCCGCCGTCAGTGCCTTGTCGAGGTCGAACTCGTCGACGTCGACGACACACCAGACATCGTCGTAGGCCGCTCCGGCGCGCCTTCCGAGATCGGCGGCGTACTTCACGACAGCCGAGGGATCCGCCGGTTTCGACTTGATCTTGATCGTGACGGCCGGGTTTCGCCGAGACCGCTTCAGCCCGTCGAAATAGGCGGGCTCGGTTGCCTTAGCACCGCAGACGACGAGGATCGACCGGTGCGGCTCGCGGAACGGTGCTCGGCGCCGACTGCTGTTTTCGCGACGGTTCATCGGCTGCGCAGGGCCTCCGCGAAATCACCCAGCACCGGCACGGCACCATAGCTGCCCGCGAGGTAACGCCGTTCGGTGTTCTGGTCTTTGCGCGGCTTGAAGTCAGTGAGCGGATAGAGACTGCTCGCCCCCTCGGCGTCCCGCTCGACGAACCAGATCTGGTCCCGGTCGAGGACCTGCTCGCCGAGCATGGTGCCGAGCAGGCTGGTGTCGTGCGTGGTGAAGACCAGCTGGGCGCCGTGGTTGTTCAGCTCGGGGTCCTGGAACAGTCCCACCAGCCTGGCCGTCAGCAGTGGGTGCAGGCTGGCGTCGATCTCGTCGACCAGCAGGACCAGTCCTTCGTCCAGCGCCGAAAGTACTTGGGGCAAAAGACCGATCCAGTTGCGCGTCCCCGAGGACTCGTCGTCGAAGTCGAAGCGCTCGCGAGCCGGCCCGTGGAGCAACTTGAGTTCCAGGTCGAACGCTCCCGTGAACCGACGAGGCGAATCGAGCCGCTCCTCGACGACGACGTCCACGATGCCGACATCGGCCACGCTGAGGAGCGACACCATGCGCTGCCGGTTCTCCGGATGCCGGAGCAGGTAGTCGCCGACGGCTCCCTGCACGAATTCGGAGCCGAACCATCCGCCGCCCAAACCGTTGACCAGGAGACCGGAAGAGAACCATCGGTAGACCGGCATCAACGGCCCGAGTTCCAGCCGGTCGCACACGCTCAGGAACAGCGCCGTCGGCCGGATCAGCTCTTCCAGGACTTCCAGCTTCTGCTTGAGATCGACCACTGTGGTACCGAACTTGATGCCGTCGCGATCGCGTTCGAAAACGACTCGCCTCCGCTTCTCCGGATAGGAGTAGAGCCATTCTTCGATGATTTCGTCTTCGTCGAGGAGGAAGCCGTAGGTGTACTGGACGCCGTCGGCAATCAGTTCGAAGACGAAAGTCGACGGCCGCGGCTCGGCGCCGAGGCCGAGCCGGAAGGGGTCCTGCACAGCGACGATGTGACGACCGGCGGAGGTCGGGAGGTGCCGGTTCATGACGGCCCCCATCACCAGGGTCATGGCCTTGAAGAGGTTCGACTTACCGGAGGCGTTCGCGCCGTAGACGGCGGCCACCGGCACCGCCGCTCGCTCGTCACCGGGCATCGCGGGCATGAGCAGCAGCTCCTGCTCGTCCCGGAACGAGCGGTGGTTGCCGAGACGGAAGCTCCGCAACATCCTGACCGCCTCCTTCGCGATGCTTCGGGTCATTCTGTACCAGTAAACCGCACAGAACAGCCCGAAGCATCAACCAGGGCGTTATTCGTCGTCGTCCGGGTCCGAGGGCACTGGGTCGCCGCCGCGGATCATGAAGAGGACCGACTCCAGTTCCTCCGGCTTGATCAGCACGTCGCGGGCCTTCGAACCCTCCGACGGGCCGACCACGCCACGGCTCTCCAGCAGGTCCATCAGCCGGCCGGCCTTGGCGAACCCGACCCGCAGCTTGCGCTGCAGCATCGACGTCGAGCCGAACTGCGAGGTGACGATCAGCTCGGTCGCCTGGATCAGCACGTCGAGGTCGTCGCCGATGTCGGCGTCGATCTCCTTCTTCTCGCCGGCCTTCTGCGCGGTGACGCCGTCCTGGTAGTCCGGCTGCGCCTGCTCCTTGGCGTAGTTGACGACCGCGGAGATCTCCTCGTCGCCGACGAACGCGCCCTGGATGCGGACCGGCTTGCCGGCGCCCATCGGCAGGTAGAGCGCGTCGCCCATGCCGATCAGCTTCTCCGCGCCCGGCTGGTCGAGGATGACCCGCGAGTCGGTCAGCGACGACGTCGCGAACGCCAGCCGCGAGGGCACGTTGGTCTTGATCAGGCCGGTGACGACGTCGACCGACGGCCGCTGCGTGGCCAGGACCAGGTGGATGCCGGCGGCGCGGGCCTTCTGGGTGATCCGGACGATCGCGTCCTCGACGTCGCGCGGGGCGGTCATCATCAGGTCGGCGAGCTCGTCGACGATCGCCATGATGTACGGGTACGGCCGGTACTCGCGCTCGGACCCGGGCGGCGCGGTGATCTCGCCCGACTTGACCTTCTTGTTGTAGTCGTCGATGTGCCGGACCTTGTTGACCTGCATGTCCTGGTAGCGCTGCTCCATCTCCTCCACCAGCCAGGCCAGCGCGGCGGCGGCCTTCTT
Organism: Amycolatopsis sp. NBC_00355; assembly: GCF_036104975.1. GTDB lineage: Bacteria > Actinomycetota > Actinomycetes > Mycobacteriales > Pseudonocardiaceae > Amycolatopsis. The sequence goes on from NZ_CP107982.1 coordinate 3,821,292, forward strand.
CGGCTGGGTGATGATGGGCGTGATCAGGTGCGGGATGCCCTCGTACGGCGTCAGCTCGACCATCTTCGGGTCGATCAGGATCATCCGGCACTCGTCCGGCGTCGCCCGCGCGAGCAGCGACACCAGCATCGAGTTGACGAAGCTCGACTTACCGGAACCGGTCGAACCGGCGACCAGGAGGTGGGGCATCTTCGTGAGGTTCGCGGTGACGAAGTGGCCCTCGATGTCCTTGCCGAGGCCGATCACCATCGGGTGATTGTCCTTGACCGTGGTCGGCGCGCGCAGGACGTCGCCCAGGCGCACCATCTCGCGGTCGGAGTTAGGCACCTCGATGCCGACCGCGGACTTGCCGGGGATCGGCGCCAGCAGCCGGACGTTGTCGGTCGCGACGGCGTAGGCGATGTTCTTGGTCAGCGCGGTGATCTTCTCGACCTTGACGCCCGGGCCGAGCTCGACCTCGTAGCGCGTGACGGTCGGGCCGCGGGTGAAGCCGGTGACCTGCGCGTCGATGCTGAACTGCTCCAGGACGCCGGTGATCGCCTCGATCATCGCGTCGTTGGCCTTGCTGCGGGACTTCGGCGCGTCGCCGAGCTTCAGCAGGTCGGGCGGCGGCAGCTGGTAGTCGCCTTCCACCGTCCGGGTGACCGCCAGTGGGGGCTCCGGAGCCTTCTTCGGCTTCTTTTCCGGCACCTCCGCCGGCGGCTTCGGCAGGGCCTTGGGCGGCTTGATCGGCGTCGGCATCTCGGCGAGGGCGGCGTCGAGGTCGAGCTGCTCGTCGTCGTGATCGCCCCGGCTCTGGCGCCGCCGGGACGGCTTGCGCAGCCTCGCGGCCTTCGGGTCGGCCTCGGTGACGGCGTCTTCGTCGGTGGCGAAGATCGAGCCCTGCTCGGCCTCCGCGATCTCCTCTTCGTCGAGGCCCCAGTTGCGCAGGCGCTGCGGGATCTCGCGGACCGGCGTGCCGGTGAACACGAGGATGCCGAAGACGAGGGCGAGGATCAGCAGCGGCACGGCGACCCAGGTGGTGACGCCCATGGTGAGCAGCCCGCCGGAGAAGGCGCCGACGATGCCGCCGGCGTACATCCGGCCGTCGTTGGTGCCGGGGAGCGCGGTGAAGATGTGCAGCATCCCGAGCACGGACAGCACGACCATGATCGTCCCGACGACCATCCGCGGCCGGGTCTCCGGATGCGGTTCGGACCGCATCAGCGCGACGGCCACCACCACGAGCACCAGCGGCAAGGTGACGGCGCCGGCGCCCAGCACGGTCCGTGTCGCGATCTCCACACCCGCGCCGATCGGCCCGGCGGCCCGCCACCAGACCCCGACGGCGGCGATGATGGCGAGCGCGATCAGCCCGAGCGCGAGCCCGTCACGGCGGTGCTCGGCTTCGAGTTCCCGGGTGCGCCCGACGGTGCGGGCCAGCGTCCCGATGCCCTTGGCCAGCAGGTTCCAGGTCCCGCGCACGCCCTTGCCGAAAACGCCGGGCGTCTTCCGCCGCGGCGCCGGCTTGCGGGCCGGGGGTTTCCGGGTGCTCCGGGTGGCGCCGGAGCTCGGCTTCGCCGGGGTACGGGGCTTGCGCGCCGCTGCTCCCTTCGCGCCGCTTCCCGTACTTCGCTTCCTCGTCGCCGACCCAGCCATGCTCCAACGGTAACCGCCGACGCCGTTTCGTCACATGCGCCACTCTCAGCGCATCGTGAACTTCTGCCTCACAGCGGGCGGGGTGGGGCCATCCGGGTGAAGGGGATGGGGGTTTCGGCGGGCGGAGCGCGCGAACGGGCCACTCGCGACCGTGCCGGACCCGGCGGGGCACCCGCGAACCACTCGCGACGCACCCCGCACCTCCGACCTGCGCGAAGGACCCCCTCGCCACGCCCACACGGCCCGACTTGCGCGAACGGACCGCTCGCTGCAAGCCCATACCGCCTGACCTGCGCGAAGAGACCTGCTCGCTACGCACCCATGTCACCTGACCTGCGCGAACGGACCCTTCGCTACGCACCCATACCGCCCGACCTGCGCGAACAGACCTGCTCGCCACGCACCCATGCCACATGACCTGCACGAACAGACCTGCTCGCCACGCACCCCATGCCGCCCGACCTGCGCGAACGGGCCTTCCGTGCCCGGCCGGGAGCCAGCGGCGGCGCGAGCTGAAAGCCGTGAAGGACTCCTTGAGGGACTCTGAGTCCCTCAAGGAGTCCTTCACGGACCTTCCCGAGCTGGGCGACCGAGCCGACCCCGCCCACCGCGTTCCCGCGAGCCCGGCGATGGGCGCGAGTGGCCCGTTCGCGACCAAGCCGTCACCAACGGGCCGCTCGCGCCCCACTCGACCCACCGGCCGGCCGGTGGGGCGAAAACGTGTCACCAAACCGCCCGGTCGGGAGCCGGATGAGGAGCCATCCGGGTGAAATCCGGCGTCTGCCATGCTCTGCGCATGTTCGCGCTGCGCACCGACGACTCGTCCCGCCGTGCCCCGGCCATCTGGCGGACCATGCTGAACATCGACCGCGGGCTGGTGAACCTGGTCGGGCGGCTCACCGTGTCCGGGCGGGTGCCCGCGCAGCTGCGGGGCAAGCCCCTGCTGATGGTCGCCAACCACATCGGTGTGTTCGACGCCTTCGTCCTGATGGCCGCGTGCAAGCGGATCGGGATCAACCCGCGCTTCATGCTGGCCGGCGGCATCCTGGACGCCCCCGTCATCGGGCCGGCGCTGCGCGTCAGCGGGCACCTGCGCGTCGACCGCAAGCACGCCGGCACCGCCGTCGGGCAGTTCGCCGAGGCCGTCGAGGCGCTCAAGACCACTCGCGAACCGATCATCGTCTACCCCGAAGGCCGGATCAGCCACGATCCCGGCCTGTGGCCCGAGCGCGGCAAGACCGGCGCCGCCCGCCTGGCGCTGGCCGCGGACGTCCCGGTGATCCCGATCAGCCAGTGGGGCGCGCACGAGGCCGTCTACTGGGGCACCGAGACCGTCAACGGCCCGGCCGACCTGCTCCCCCTCGCCCGCTCCGGGTTCAGCGCGCCGCTGCGCCGGCCGAAGTTCCGGGTGCACTTCGGCGACCCCGTCGACCTGTCGGGCGTCGAGCCGGAGCGGCCCGGCGCCGGGGTGCGGGCGCACGCGAAGATCATGCAGGCGATCACCGACGGCCTGGTCCCGCTGCGCGCCGGCGAGCTCGACCGGCCGCGGTTCCACGACCCGACGCGGCCGACCGACACCGTCAGCCCGTGGAAGCCCCGGTAACCCGGTAACCCGTAACCCGAGTCCGGATCTTGAGACGCGGGAAGAGCAGCACCTAGAGTCGGCGGACGTGAGCACACGGATACTCGTCGTCTACTACAGCGCGACCGGGAACACCGCCGCCCTCGCCGAGTCCCTCGCCGAAGGCGCGCAGGAGACCGGGGCCGAGGTACGGGTGCGGACCGTGCCGGAAACGGTGCCGCCGGCCGCGATCGCCACCAACCGCCGCTGGCAGGCGTGGGTCGACTCCGGGCCGCACCACGACCTCGCCACCCTCGACGACCTCCTATGGGCCGACGGCCTCGCGGTCGGCAGCCCGACCCGGTTCGGCGGCCCGGCCGCCCAGCTGAAGTCCTATTTGGACAGCACGGGTGGCCTGTGGGCACAGGGAAAACTGGCGGACAAGGTCGCGACGTCGTTCACCACGGCGTCGACCTCGCACGGCGGCCTCGAGTCGACGCTGCTGGCGATCAACAACGTCTTCTACCACTGGGGCGCGATCGTCGTGCCGCTCGGGTACACCGACCCGCACCTGATGGAGTCCGGCAACCCGTACGGCGGCTCGTTCGTCTCGCGCAAGTCGGCCTCGCCGGACGATCTCGCGCTCGGCGCGCTGCGCGTCCAGGGGCGGCGGCTGGCCACGATCACGACGCACGTCGCCACCGGGCTCAAGCAGGCGGAGTAACCGGGAAAACCATTTTGGTGGTCACGCCCGCGGCACCTAGAGTCGCGAGGGTGACCACCGAACTGCCCGTCGTCGCGCCACCGCGGGTCACCTCCCGCGGGCGCGGGACCACGCTCGTCCTGCTCGCCGCACTGTTCTTCAGCACCTCGGGCACGCTGGGCAAGTCGGCGATGTCCGCCGGCGTCACCCCGGAACAGATCGCCGCGGCGCGGATCACCCTCGCCGGCGCCGTGCTGCTCGCGGGCGTGGCGCTGGTCGCGCCGCGGAAACTGAAGGTGCGCCGGGAACACCTCCCGGTGCTGCTCGGGTACGGCCTGCTCGGCGTGGCCGGCGTGCAACTGCTGTACTTCGTCGCCGCCGGCCGGATCCCGGTCGGCATCGCGATCCTCCTGGAGTTCGTCTCGCCGGTGCTGATCGCGCTCTGGGTCCGGTTCGTCCGGCGCCACCGGCTGCCGCGGGCCGTCTGGGGCGGCATCGCCCTCGCGATGGCCGGGCTCGCGATGGTCGCGCAGGTCTGGCAGGGCGTGACCCTGGACGTCGTCGGCCTGCTCGCAGGCGTCGGTGCGGCCGTCTGCTCGGCCGGGTACTTCCTGCTCGGCGAGCGCGCGGTGGCCGACATCGACCCGCTGGGCCTGGTCACCTGGGGCATGGTGCTCGGCGCGGTCGCGGTGTGCGTCGTCGCGCCGCCGTGGACCTGGCCGGTGCGCCTGCTCGACGTCGACGTCGAGTTCGGGGCCTGGCACCCGCCCGTCTGGCTGCTGCTGACCCTGCTGGTCCTGGTGGCGACGGTGCTCGCCTACGTCTTCGGCATCTCGTCGCTGCGGCACCTGCCGGCGTCGGTGGCGAGCGTGCTCGGGCTGGTCGAACCGGTGATCACGACCGTCGCGGCGTGGCTGCTGCTCGGCGAGGAGCTGACCTGGCCACAGCTGCTCGGCGCGGCGATCCTGCTGGCCGGCGCGTACATCGTGCAGCGCAATTCGGAGATCCTCACCACCTGACGGTTCTTCACGAAGTAGCCCCCGGGTGCGACAATTCCGCGCACACCCGGGGAGGTTCGACCTTGACGAAGACCGGCACCGAGGGCCTGCGGCCCACCCTGCGCCAGCGGCACGTCCGGATGATCGCGCTCGGCGGCATCATCGGCGCGAGCCTGTTCATCGGCAGCGGCGCGGTGATCCACACCGTCGGCCCCGCGGCCGTGCTGTCCTACGCCCTCGGCGGGCTGCTCGTCGTGCTGGTGATGCGGATGCTCGGCGAGATGGCCACCGCGGCGCCGTCGCTGGGGTCGTTCATGGAGTACGCGCGGGAGGCGCTCGGCGGCTGGGCGGGTTTCACGATCGGCTGGCTGTACTGGTACTTCTGGGTCGGCGTCGTGGCGTTCGAGGCCGTGGCCGGGGCGAAGATCCTGCAGGGCTGGATCCCGGGGGTGCCGCAGTGGGTGTTCTCCCTCGCCCTGATGCTGCTGCTGACCGCGACGAACCTCGCGTCGGCGCGCTCGTTCGGCGAGACGGAGTTCTGGCTGGCCTCGATCAAGGTCGCCACCATCGTCGTCTTCCTGGTGCTGGGCCTGCTGTTCGTGCTCGGGCTCTGGCCGGGCGCGCACTTCTCGGCCGGCAACATCGGGCTCGACGGCTTCGTCGCGAACGGCCCGTTTTCCGTGGTGCACGGCGTGGTCATCGTGATCTTCTCCTACTTCGGCGCGGAGATCGTCACGATCGCCGCCGCGGAGTCGGACGAGCCGGAGACGGCCGTGCGCAAGGCGACCTCGACGATCGTCTGGCGCGTCATCGTGTTCTACGTCGGCTCGGTGGCGCTGCTGGTGATGATCACGCCGTGGCGCGACGTCCCGAGCGACACGAGCCCGTTCGCCGCCGCGTTCGGCCGCTTCGGCGTCCCGGCGGCGGCGACGATCGTGTCGGCGGTCGTCCTGACGGCGGCGCTGTCGGTGCTGAATTCGGGGCTGTACACGGCTTCCCGCATGCTTTTCGCGTTGCGGCGCCACGGCTGGGCGCCGAGCTGGGTCGCGGACACGAACCAGCGCGGCGTGCCGTGGAAGGCGATCCTGGTGTCCACTGTGGTCGGTTACGTGGCGGTGGTGATGAGCTACCTCTCCCCCGACAAGATCTTCTACTTCATCATCAACTCGGCGGGCGCGGTGGCGTTGTTCGTGTACGCCATCATCTGCGGCTCGCAGCTGCGCATGCGACGCCGTCTCGAAGCTTCGGCGCCGGAGAAGCTGAAACTGCGGATGTGGGGCTATCCGTGGCTGAGCTGGGTGGCGCTGGCCCTCACCCTGGTAGTGGTCGCGTCGATGCTGTTCGTGGACGAGGACACGCGGGTGCAGCTGTACCTGAGCCTGATCAGCTTGGCGGTGATCCTGGCGGTCTACGCCGTCATCCGCCGCCGGACAAGCCGGGCCCCGGCGGGCACCACGCGTGACTGAAATCCGAACTCGCGAGTTCCGGCGCTGATATCCGAACCCGCACGCCGGGGCTGTCCCACCGATGCCCAACTGCAACGAACCGTGCCCGGATGTCCCGACCTGATTCCGGGTCCGACACAACGCCGCAACTATGGCGGCGTCCAGCCGGCAACCAGTAACAGCTCTCTTGCCGCGGCGTTGTTGTACGGCAACAGCCAGTCAGCGAGGGACAGCCATGACAAAGCCGGCGCGGGGCGCGAAAAGAAGACACACCAAGGTGGAAGTCGATCCGTACCGAACGCCCTATCAGCGAGACCGCGACCGAGTGCTGTACTCCTCGGCATTCCGGCGCCTGTCCGGCGTCGCCCAGGTCGCCGCGGTGAACGAACAACGGGTTCTGCACAACCGCCTCACACACAGCCTGAAGGTGGCCCAACTGGGCCGTCGGCTGGTCCAGCACCTCAAACACGATAGGTCCGGGAAGTCACGTGATCTGTGGCGGGCGGCGGGCGTGAACGCGGATGTCGTGGAAACCGCCGGTCTCGTGCACGACATCGGCCATCCACCGTTCGGTCACATCTCGGAACCGGTCCTGAACGCGTGCTTGCGCCGGGTCGAAGGCCTCGAAGGGTTCGAGGGAAACGCCCAGTCCTTTCGCATAGTCACGAAGCTCGCCCGGCGGCGAACTGATCACCCGGGACTCGACCTCACCCGAGCCACGCTCGACGCGATGCTCAAGTACCCCCGAACACGGTCGGCGTCCGAGGACAATCCCTTCGACGTGCCGACGTGGACGGATCGTGGGTTCGGAGGCAAGTGGGGTACGTACCGGAGCGAGCTCATGGACTTCCGCTGGGCCCGGAAACGAGCTCGAGGTGACCGCAGGTCCGCCAACGCCGTTCTCATGGACTGGGCGGACGACATCACGTACGCGACCCACGACATCGAAGACTACTTCTGGGCCGGCCTGATCCCGTTGCACAACCTCCACAGTGACCGGGACGGGATTTTCAAGCATGCCTGCCGTCGGCTCGGTGGCCTGCAGGACTTCGATCCGGCGCGGTTCGCAGGAGAGCTGGACCGGGTCATCGACCGGTTCGAGAAAAGCATCTCTTCTTCCTGCTGGGACACCCGCCGCAACCGGTCCGCCATGAACGAGATCACCACCGAGAACCTCGGTGAATGCGTCCGGGCCGTTTCCTTCGCCGCCGAGGCTCCGTTCGTCACCGTGGATCCGCAATGCCAGTACCTGGTCGAGGCCTTGAAGGAACTGACTTGGTACTACGTCATCGACCGGCCGTCATTGGCGGTGATGCAAGAAGGGCAGAAGCACATCATCCAGTCGCTCTACGATCGGCTCAGCGACTGCTTGTCCGAGTCACCGAAGAGTCCGCGGCTGCCCATTCAGCTTCGGTCACTCTATCGAGATCTGGGCCACGATGAAGAATTCACGGCTTTCTCCGGCGGTTCAGACGTCCGGCGGGCACGCGCCGTCGTCGACTACATCTGTGTGTTGACCGAAGCGCAAGCCGTCGATCTGGACGAGCGGCTCTCCGGCCGATCGCACAGCTCGATGTTCGGAGCCTGGTTCAGCTGACGAGCCGTCGAGGCGCTGTCCACAACCTCATCCGCCGCCGGCGATCCGGCTCAGGGCTCCGAAGAACACTTCCGTGATCTTCGTCGGGTCCGCCGCCACGAACGCGCTTCCGCCCGTCGCCTTGGTCAGGTCGTCCAGTTCCGCCTTGTCCGCGTCCGGGCCGATGCCGACGCCGATCAGCGGGATCGGGCGTCTCGGGTCCTGCAGCTTCGCCAGCTCCGTCAGCAGGTCCGCGCGGTTGATGCCCTTCGGGTCCTCGTTGCGGCCGTCCGTCACGACGATCACCAGGTTCAGCCGGCCGGGCTCCCACTCGCGACGCGCCGTGCGGTAGGTCTCCAGCACGCTGTCGTAGAGGCCGGTCCCGCCGTCGGCGGTGGCTTTCAGCTGGCTCAGCTTCTCGAGCGCGCCGCCGGCCAGGTGCTGGGCGACCGGGGCCATCGGGAGGAGCTCGCGGTAGTCCTTGTCGCCGTCGAGACGGGTCGAGAACTCCAGTATCCGCAGCTGGGTCGCCGGTTTGAACAGGTGCAGGGCCTTCGCCGTGGCTTCGGTGGTCAGCTGCATCCGGTTCAGCCCGGTGCCGGGCACCTGCGCGTTCATCGAGCCGGAGACGTCGAGCAGCACCTGCACCCGCGCGCTCAGGTTGATCCCGGCCCACTGGTTGAGCAGCTGGTCGATGTCGGCGTCGGCCGGCATGACGGCCGTCCGGAAGCCCGAGGGTGACACGCGCGGGTCGTCGACGTGCTCGCGCAGTGCCTGGCCGCCCGCGGCCCGCAGGCCGGTCTTCGCGATGGCGTCGCCGCCCGAGCCGTTGAGCATCGCCTCGCGCAGCAGGTCGACGATCGGCTGCTGCTGCGGCGTGATCCCGCCGAGCTCGGTGAACGGGTAGTCCAAAGTGGGCACCGCCGTCGAGTAGACGCCGACCAGCGGTGACTCCGAGTCCTCGATGTTGTGGCGCAGCAACGAGTTCTCCGACACCGGGAACGCCGTCACCGAGCCCGTGCCGGCGCCGTCGCTCGAGCCCGGCAGCCGCGCGATGAGGTCGGTCTCCTCGCCGAGCGTGTTCGTCGAGAACCGCCGCAGCTGCGCGACGTACGCCGCCGCGGCGTCGGGGCCCGGCGCCACCGAGGCCCGGATCCCGAGCAGGGCCGTCGCGCCGACCGGGTCGCGGGCCGGGTCGGGCATGCCGGTGATGATCCCCGCCGCGCCGGGCGCCAGGACGTCGGCCCAGCTCAGCGTCCGCGACGGCCAGCCGAGGCCCTTCGCCGCCGCCTCCGCGACCGCCAGCACCACCGGTGAGCTGGCCACCGACGCGCCGGTCGCGGGGACGTCGGCGGCGCCGAGCTGGTGGGCGCGGCGCAGCGCGAGCGTGGAGTCGGGCACCCAGACCTGCGGCCGCGGGGTGCCGTCGGACATCGCGAGCCGTTCGGCGGCCAGCGTCGCCTCACGGGTCTGGACCTCGATGGAACCGCAGTCGATGTCGAGGCCCTGCACGACCAGCGACAGCGCGGGCGCGATGTCCGGCGAAGCGGTGACGAGGACCTTCGTCGGCTGCTCGCACGCCGACCGGGAGCGCACGACCGAGACGGTCACCCAGGCCGCGGTGCCGAGCACGACCACGAGACCGGTCGCCAAAGCGGGCACGAGCAGCCGGCGTCGTCGCCCGTCCGGCGAATGACGTCCCATCGGCGCGGCCTCTCTTCCCGAGGCGGGTGAACCCCAAGGCTAGACCGCGGTCCACCGGCCGCACGTGGTCCGGACGGGCTAAGTACGGCCGCAACCTCATCCCCGGGGTGGAGGTGATTCGTTCCCGGGCGGGATGTCGCGGGCAGCTCCCGGCGGAACACTGGGTGCCGTCGAAGGGGGTTCGCATGAAACCGACACGCGCCGAACAGCGCCGGGCCCGGTGGGACCTGGCGCGGCAGACCGCGACGGTGGCCGCCGCCCTGCTGCTCGCCAAAGCCGGACGCTGAAACGCCGTGAGGGGCACCTTCAGGGACGTGGTGTCCCTGAAGGTGCCCCTCACGGCGGCAAAACCTAGACCGGGATGACCGTCGGGACGATCATCGGGCGGCGGCGGTAGGTGTCGGCCACCCAGCGGCCGACCACGCGGCGGACCGCCTGGGCGATGCGGTGGGTGTCGGTGATGCCTTCGGCCTCGGTGCGCGCCAGCTCCATCTCCACCAGCGGCACGACGGCGGCGAGCGCCTTCGGGTCGTCGGAGAAGCCGCGCCCGGACACCGTCGGGGCGCTGACCGGGCGGCCGGTGGCGGATTCGATCGCGACACTGATCGAGATGAACCCGCCTTCGCCCAGTACCAGCCGGTCGGACAGGGTCGACTCGCCGACGTCGCCGACCGAGAGGCCGTCCACGTAGACGTGCCCGACCTCGACCCGGCCGGTGCGGGAGGCCTTGCCGTCGACCAGGTCGACGACCACGCCGTCTTCGGCGATCACCACGTTGTCCGCCGCGACGCCGGTGCGGATCGCCAGCTCGGCGTTGGCCTTCAGGTGCTTCCACTCGCCGTGGACCGGCATCACGTTGCTCGGCCGGACCGCGTTGTACAGGTACAGCAGCTCGCCCGCCGACGCGTGGCCGGAGACGTGCACCTTGGCGTTGCCCTGGTGCACGACGTTCGCCCCGAGCCGGGTCAGGCCGTTGACCACGCCGAACACCGCGGTCTCGTTGCCCGGGATCATCGAGCTGGCCAGCACGACGGTGTCGCCGGCGCGAATGGAGATCTGCCGGTGCTCACCGCGCGCCATCCGCGACAGCGCCGAGAGCGGCTCGCCCTGGGAGCCGGTGGAGACGAACAGGACCTTGCTCTCCGGCAGTCCGCTCGCCTGGTCGAGGTCGACCAGCAGGCCGTCCGGCACGTTGAGCAGGCCCAGGTCGGCCGCGATGCCCATGTTGCGGACCATCGACCGGCCGACGAACGCGATCCGGCGGCCGTGCCGCTGCGCGGCGTCGAGCACCTGCTGGACGCGGTGCACGTGGCTGGCGAAGCAGGCCACGATGACCCGCTGGCCGACCCGGCGGACGACGTCGTCGAGGACCGGGCCGATGTCGCGCTCGGGCATCACGAACCCGGGGACCTCGGCGTTGGTCGAGTCGACGCAGAACAGGTCCACGCCCTCGTCGCCGAGGCGGGAGAACCCGGCCAGGTCGGTGAGGCGCCCGTCCAGCGGGAGCTGGTCGAGCTTGATGTCGCCGGTGTGCAGGACGACGCCCGCCGGGGTGCGGATGGCGACGGCCAGCGCGTCCGGGATCGAGTGGTTCACCGCGAAGAACTCGAGGTTGAACACGCCGACGTCGCGGCGCTCCCCCTCGCGGACCTCGATCAGCTTCGGCCGCTGCCGGTGCTCCTTGGCCTTGGCCGCGAGCAGGGCGTTGGTGAACCTCGAGCCGTAGATCGGCAGGTCCGGCCGCAGGCGCAGGAGGAACGGGACGGCACCGATGTGGTCCTCGTGCCCGTGGGTGAGCACCAGACCTTCGATGTCGTCGAGGCGGTCCTCGATCGCGCGGAAGTCGGGCAGGATCAGGTCGACGCCGGGCTGGTCGTCCTCGGGGAAGAGCACCCCGCAGTCGACGATGAGCAGCCGGCCGGCGAACTCGAACACGGTCATGTTGCGCCCGACCTCGCCGATACCGCCCAGCGCGACTACGCGCAGGGCTCCGGCGGGCAGTTCGGGCGGGGCGTTGGTGGGGCCTGGACCTGGGGGAAGTGAGCTCACCGAGGCAGGGTCCCAACGCTGGTGTGCGAGGTCGGCGCCACGTAGGCGGCCCTCGAGTCTGCTTGTGCCACCCGCTCACCATGCCAGTCCTGGGCCGCCGTGTCGCCCAGCGGCACGCCGCCCTGGGCCAGATCGGCGGCGATCATGGCCGTCTGGTCGGTGGTCGGGGCCACGATCGGGAGCCGCGGCTCGCCGATGTCGAAGCCGCGCAGCCGCAGCGCCGTCTTGCTGAACGCGACCCCGCCGACCCGCGACATCGCGCGCAGCACCGGCAGCATGCCGCGGTGGTTGGTGCGCGCGGTGGACGTGTCGCCGTTCTCGTAGGCGTCGATCATCGCGCGGATCCGGCCCGCGACGACGTGACCGATCACACTCACCACTCCGGTGCCGCCGACGGAGATCCAGGGCAGGTTCAGCCCGTCGTCACCCGAGTAGTACGCGAGGTGGGTGTTGGCGATGACCTCGGAGCCGGCGATCAGGTCGCCCTTGGCGTCCTTGACCGCGACGATCCGGGAGTGCTCGGCCAGCCGCAGCAGCGTGTCGACCTCGATCGGGACGACCGAGCGCGGCGGGATGTCGTAGAGCATCACCGGCAGGCCGGTGCTGTCGGCGACCGTGGTGAAGTGCGCGTAGAGCCCGGCCTGGCTGGGGCGCGAGTAGTACGGGGTGACGACCAGCAGCCCGTGCGCGCCCGCGGCTTCGGCCTGCTTGGCCTGCTCGATGCTGTGCGCGGTGTTGTTGGTGCCCGCGCCGGCCACGACGGTCGCGCGGTCGCCGACGGCCTCGACCACGGCGCGGATCAGCTCCTGCTTCTCCGTGTCGGTCGTGGTCGGGCTCTCGCCGGTGGTGCCGTTGATGACGAGGCCGTCGTTCCCCAGCTCCACGAGGTGCTCGGCCAGCTCCTGCGCCCGCTTCAGGTCCAGCGCGCCGTCGGCGCCGAAGGGGGTGGCCATCGCGGTGAGCACGCGCCCGAACGGCCGTCCGGGCGCGGCGGTAGGTGGGTTGGACATGCTGAGACGGTACCCCGTCCCCCCGACGAAAACCGCGCCGACCTGGCCGGGTGCGGGAAGTGCGGAGGATTTCCGGGGACCGGCCGCTCGTCGCGGAACTTCTACTTGACCTTGGTCACGATCGGCGCGGTGATGGGGCCGCCGTCGGCCTTCGTGAGCACGCAGTAGAAGTCGCGGCTGGGTTCGTCGGTCGCCTTCGACGGCGCGCCGTCCCACTCCGCCTGGGTGGGCACGAGCGCGCGGTAGGTGAGGCCGGTGCGCTTGGCCTCCGGCACGATCGAGGAGCGGAACGCGGTCGCGCACGCGGCTTCGGCGCTGGCCTTCACGGCGTCCAGGCCGGGATAGGCCGCCACCTTCGCGTCGTCGGAGTTCCAGTTCTCGACCGACAGCAGGCCGCCGACCTCGAAGATCTCCATCAGGTGGGTGCCCTCGCAGTTGTCGGACTTGGTCTCCGAGCTGATGATCGCGCCGTCCTGCACCGGGGTGTTGAAGCACCGGTAGTAGCTGTCGACCTCGGCGCGGAGCTGGCCGCCGATGCCGTAGGTCATGGTCGGCTGCTTCTGCGCGTCGACGGCGGGCTTCTCGAAGGCCCGGCCCGCGAAGAACCCGCCGATCAGGGCGCCCACCACGAGCACCGCGGCGGCCGCGATCCACAGCCCGCGCAGGTTCTTCTTCGGCGGCTGCGGCGCCATCCTGGTCGGCGGGCCGCCCTGCTGCAGCATCGTGCCGCCCGGCGGCGTGGGCCGCACGCCCTGCGCCGTGGCCAGCAGGTTCTGGGCCTGCGCCGACGTCAGCCGGGCCTCCGGCTTGGCGACCAGCAGCCCGAGGATCACCGCGGCGATCGGGCCGTGGCCGCGGGTCAGGTACGGGATCTCGGTCATGATCGCGTGCAGCGTCGCGGCCGTGGTCGACCGCTCGAACGGCATCGTGCCCTCGACCGCGTAGAACAGCGTCGCCCCGAGGGACCACAGGTCCGACTCGGGCATCGCTTCCCGGCCTTCGACGCGCTCCGGCGCCATGAAGGCGGGCGAGCCGACGATCATCCCGCTGGTGGTCAGGCGCGGGTCGTCGATGGCGTGGGCGATGCCGAAGTCCGTCAGCTTCACCCGGCCGTCCGGCGCGACCAGGATGTTCGCCGGCTTGACGTCGCGGTGCACGATCCCGGCCTGGTGCGCGGCCTGCAGCGCGGTGAGCACCCGCTCCCCCAGCTGCGCGGCCTGCGCCGAGTGCATCGGGCCGCGCTGGCGCACGAGGTCGGCCAGCGACGGTGCCTCGACCAGTTCCATCACGATGAACGTGGTGCCGCCGTCGGTGACGACGTCGTAGACCGTGACGATCGAGGGGTCGTTGAGCCGCCCGCCGGTGCGCACCTCGCGCAGGGCGCGTTCGGAGAAGACGGCGGCGGATTCGGCGTCGGGCAGCCGCAGTTCCTTGACCGCGACCTGGCGGCCGATCACCTGGTCCTGCGCCCGCCACACGACGCCCATGCCGCCCCGCCCGAGCTCGCCGAGCAGGACGTAACGGCCCGCGACAACCCGCTGACCAGGCGTGGCGGGCGCCCGCGGCGGGTACGGGCGGGTTTGTTCGTCGGTCACGGTGCTCCTTCAGGCGGCGGTCGCGCAGATGCTAGTCGGACCGCCGCGGAGCGCCTCGGGTTCCGCGCAATTCGTGACTCAGCGAGCCGGGGCGTACCTTTCGCCGTGGTACGGGATCCAGCGGTAGCCCGGGGCGAAGTCGCTGAAGTCGGACCGCCGCCCGGTCGCGAACCAGATGTCCTCGCTGACCACGAGACCGGGCACGAGCGTCAGGTCCTGGGCCATGAGCTGGTCGTAGCTGCGGAGCTCGTCGGTCTTCGGACCGGCGAGGGCGTAGCGGTAGACCGGTGGCGCGGTCCGGAGCTGCCAGTAGAGCCGGCGCCCGGCCGCGGTGACGGCCGTCGCGTCCTCGTCGGACTCGACGCCGCGCTCGCCCATCCCCTCGGGCGCCACGCCGCACCACCAGCCGCCGTTGGCGGTGAAGATGCGCGAAGGCCAGCCGTCGAAGTGGCGCGCGAGATCCCGGGCGTGGGTCTCACGCCCTCCGCATTCGGCGTTGAGGGCGAAGATCCAGGCCATGGTTGCGGCCTCCCTGGTCGTGGTGTCAGCCGGTGAAGGTCAAGTAGATCAGCACCAGGTTCAACGCGATGATGACCGCCGCGATCAGCGACGCCGCCACCGTCGTCAGGCGGTGGTTGGCGTCCGCGCCCATCAGCTCGCGGTCGGCCGTCAGGCGGATCAGCGGTACCAGCGCGAACGGGATCCCGAACGACAGCACCACCTGCGAGACGACCAGCGCCGCGCTCGGGTCGGCACCGAGCGCGAGGACCACGATAGCCGGGGTGAGGGTGACCAGGCGGCGCAGGACCAGCGGAACCCGTTTGTGGAGCAGGCCCTGCATGATCATCGCGCCCGCGTACGCGCCGACCGACGTCGACGCGAGGCCGGAGGCGAGCAGGCCGATCGCGAACATCAGGGCGATGCCGGGGCCGAGCGCCTGGGAGACGGCGCCGTGCGCGCCCTCGATGCTGTCGACACCCTCCTGGCCCTGCAGATTCGTGGCCGCGAGCAGCAGCATCCCGAGGTTGACCGCGCCGGCCAGGAGCATCGCCAGGCCGACGTCGGCGCGGGTGGCGCGCAGCAGCCGGCGCCGGCTGCCGGCGTCCGCCCGGCCGTGGCGGTCGCGGACCAGGCCGGAGTGCAGGTAGACGGCGTGCGGCATGACCGTCGCGCCGAGCATCGCGGCGGCGATCAGCACGCTGCCGGAGCCCTCGAAGCGCGGGACCAGCCCGCCGAGCGTGCCCGACGCCGACGGCGGCTCGACGAACAGGCTGGCCAGGAAGCCGATCGCGATGACCAGCAGCAGGCCGGTGACGACGCGCTCGAACGTCCGCTGGCCGCCGCGGTCCTGCACGGCCAGCAGCGTCAGCGACACCGCGCCGGTGATCAGGCCACCGGCGACGAGCGGCAGGTCGAACAGCAGGTAGAGGGCGATGGCGCCGCCGACGACCTCGGCCAGGTCGGTGGCGATGGCGACGACCTCGGCCTGCAGCCAGTACCCGAGCCGAGCCGGCCGGGACAGCCGGGCGCGCAGGGCCTCCGGCAGCGACATCCCGCTGACCAGGCCGAGCTTCGCCGACAGGTACTGGACGAGCACGGCCATCAGGTTCGCCACGACGATCACCCAGACCAGCAGGTAGCCGTAGCGGGCGCCGGCGCTGATGTTGGCCGCGACGTTCCCGGGATCGACGTAGGCGATCGCCGCGACGAACGCCGGGCCGAGCAGGGCCGAGCCGGTGCGCAGGCGCGACACCAGTTTCGGCCTGGCGGCCTCGGTCACAGCCATGGCGCCTGCCTCTCGAACCGGATGTCGGGGACCCAAAACCGAAGTTTAGGCATGCCGAACTTTCCCTGACAAGGGTGACCGCTCCCACCCTCGCCCGGCCGGGTACCCCGAAAAGCCGTGAAGGCCTCCTTCCCGGCCATAAGAGCCGGTAAGGAGGCCTTCACGGACAACGAGTCAGGGGTGGGCGACCTCGTGGCCGGATTCACGCAGGGCCTTCACGGCGTGGTCGAGCTCGGTCGCGCGGACCAGGATGTGGTCGGTGTCGAACGTGGACATCGAGAACAGCGCGACGCCCGCCGCGGCCAGCTCCGAGGCCAGCGCGGCGATGATGCCGGTGAGGGTGAACTCGAGCGGGCCGCGGACCGACAGCAACCGCCAGCCGTCCTCCGCGGCCGAGCTGCCGGCCGGTTCGCGCCCGGCCGGGCAGATCACCGACAGCTCTTCGGGCGTCCGGGTCACCGAGACGAACGCCGGTTCGCCGGGAGCGAGCAGCTCCGCCGGCACCGGGGCGTCCGCGGGCAGCCGGACGACGGCGTACTCGCCGGGCCGGACGTCGATCGCGAGGCGCTTCATCAGCCTTCGAGGACCTTCGGGCTCGTGGCGATCTCGGTGCCGTCGGGCAGGGTCGAGATGGTGAAGTCCGCGAAGATGTTGCCCGCGGCCTTCTGCAGCTGCCGCAGGCACTCCACCGCCAGCTCGCGGATCTCGACGTCGGCGTGCTCGGTGGCGCGCATCGCGACGAAGTGGCGCCACGCGCGGTAGTTCCCGGTGACGACGATGCGGGTCTCGGTCGCGTTCGGCAGCACGGCGCGCGCCGCCTGGCGGGCCTGCTTGCGGCGCAGGGTCGCGCTCGGCACGTCGGCGAACTTCTCCTCGAGCCCGGCGAGCAGCTCGGTGTAGGCGTCGACGCTCGCCTGGGCCGCGGCGAGGAACTTCTCGTGCAGCGCCGGGTCGTTCGCGATCACCTCGGGCTCGACGAAGGCCGCGTTGCGCTCGGGCACGTACCGCTGGGAGAGCTGCGAGTACGAGAAGTGGCGGTGGCGGATCAGCTCGTGGGTCAGCGAGCGCGAGATACCGCTGATGTAGAAGCTGACGGAACCGTGCTCCAGCACCGAAAGGTGGCCGACGTCGATGATGTGCTCGATGTAACCGGCGTTGGTCGCGGTGACCGGGTTCGGCTTCTTCCACGACTGGTAGCAGGCGCGTCCCGCGAACTCGGCGAGCGCCTGGCCGCCGTCCGCGTCGGTCGACCAAGGCACGTCCTCGGGCGGGAAGAACTCCGTCTTCGCGATCAGCTGCACCTTGGGTGACACGGTTTCGGCCACGTCCGCACTCCTTCTCCCGGCCCGACTCCACGACTCCAGCGCAGCCTAACCGCGTGAGGGCGGCCACTCCCGGGCGACACGTGACACCGCCGCGACACCGCCGTCTCCTTGACTGACATCACGAGTGACGTCATAGTGGTGTCATGGACCTGACGCCGTACATCGCCAACCTCCGCGAGGACCTCGCGAACACGGCCTCCGCCGGGGATGAGCACACCCGGCGTGCGGCCGCCCTGCTGTCGGCCGCGCTCGAACCCGCGGTCCGCCTGACGTTGATGAACGCCCTCGCGGACCTCGCCGCCGAGGTCACCGCCACCTTACCCGGCCAAGTCGTCGACGTCCGCCTCGACGGCCGGGACGTCCGCGTGGTCGTCACCGGCGCCGCCGAAGAACCTCGAGCGCCCCGGCCGGACGAGACACCACGTGACACCACGCCGCCACCACCGATCGACACCGGTGACATCACGCGCATCACGTTGCGCCTGGTCGACCAGATCAAGGGGCAGGCCGAGCGCGCCGCGCAGGCGCAGGGCGTCTCGCTGAACACCTTCGTTTCCCAGGCGGTGCAGGGGGCGCTGGGCCACGGCGGGCTGGGCGGCAGCGGCCTGGGCGGGCTGGGCGGCGCGCGCAAGCACCACTCCAAGAGCGATCAAAGCGGCTCCCGCCTGCACGGCTGGGTCGAGGGCTGAGGGGAAACGACCATGAGCGAAGAGCAGACGACACCGAACGAAGAGAACCGCGCCTCGGAGGTTCCGGCCGACGAGGCTCCCACTGATCAGACTTCCGCTGATCAGACTTCCGCTGAAAAGGCCCACGCCGAAGAGGCCCGCACCGAGGAGACCACGGCCGACGGGCTGGTGCGCGTCCAGGAGTTCGAGGCCGGCGGGCCGCTCGAGCTGGACGTCGCCGTGACGATCGGGCGCGTCGAACTGGTGCTGGAGGGCGACTCCGGCGCCCACGTCGAGCTGCGGCACGACCGGGGCGAGCAGCAGCCGTGGGTGGAGGGTGTCAACAACCTGCTGTCCTGGGTCGGCGAGCGCTTCGGCGACCAGCTGGGGGTCGACCCCGCGACGTCGCCCGCCGAAGCGGTGAAGCAGAGCCGGATCGAGAAGCTGGGCAACCGTCTGGTCGTCCAGGCGCCGAAGGCGTGGCAGCTGCGCAACGTCGCGCTGTCGGTGATCGTGCACGCGCCGGCGGGTTCGCACGTCCAGGTGCGGGCGGGCGCGGCGGACGTCACCGTCGCCGGCTCGGCCGGGCGGGTGGACGTGCTGACCGGGTCGGGCGAGGTGAAGCTCGACCGGGCCGACGGCGCGGCGACCGTGCGCACCGGCAGCGGCGCGATCAAGCTCGGCCCGACGCTCGGCGGGCTGCAGCTGCGCAGCGGCAGCGGCAACGTCGAGGCGACGTCGCTGGCCGGCTCGGCGACCCTGGCGACCGGCACCGGCGACGTCTGGCTGGGCGCGGTGTCCGGCGAGGTGATGGCCCGCACGGGCAGCGGCGACCTTTCGGTGGCCGACGCCGGTTCCGGCACGCTCGACCTGATCACCGGCTCCGGCGAGGTCCGCATCGGCATCCGCGGCGGCACGGCCGCCGAGGTCGACCTGACCTCCAGCGGCGGTCGCGTCTCCAGCGAGCTGGACGTCGCCGACGCCGCTCCCGAGGGCGGCGTGACGCTGAAGGTCCGCGCCCGCACGGGCTCCGGCAACGCCGTGGTGACACGCGCGGCCGGCTGAATGAAGGGGGTGACGGGCCGTTCCCGGCGGGGGTGCCGGGAACGGCCCGTTCCATGCCCGGACAGTGCCAGGATGGCGGCATGACGACGGTGGAGACCGAGCGCGCGGTGTACCGGGCGCGCCTGCGCGGGTGCTTGCTGGGCGGGGCGATCGGGGACGCGCTCGGCAACCCGGTCGAGTTCCGGGCCCTCGCGGCGATCCGGCAGCCGGTCGAGCTGGTGGCGAACGCCGAGGGCGTCGCGGAGATCACCGACGACACGCAGATGACGTTGTTCGGCTTCGAGGGCTTCCACCGCGGCTGGGTCCGCGCGCAGGCGAAGGGCATCGGCGGCGCGCTGGCGCCGCTGGTGCACGACGCGTACCTGCGCTGGCTCGACACGCAGGAGCACCCGGCGCCGCCGCCCGCGGACGGCCGGCGGCACCGGGCCGGGCAGCTGCGGCTGGAGCCGTGGCTCTACGCGCGGCGGGCGCCGGGTTCGGCGTGCCTCTCCGGCCTTCGCGCGGCCTACACCCCGGACACCTACGCCGAGCCGGACGGCCGGCCGGGGCCGGTCAACCCGGACTCCAAGGGCTGCGGCACGGTGATGCGCTCGGCGCCGTTCGGGTTCGCCGGCGGCGCGCGGCACGCCTACGTCGTCGCGGCCAACTGCGCGCGGATCACCCACGGTCATCCGACCGGCTACCACGCGGCGGGTGCGTTCGCGGCGATGATCGCGTACCTGCTCGAAGGCGAGTCGCTGGAAGCCGCGGTGCTGCGGTCGATGCGGCTGCTCGCGCGCTATCCGGCGCACGAGGAGACACTGGCCGCGGTGCACCGGGCGCTGGAGCTGGCCGACGCGGGCGACGCGACGCCGGAACGCGTGGAGTCCCTCGGCGGCGGCTGGGTGGCCGAAGAGGCGCTGGCGATCGCCGTCTACGCGGCGCTGGCACCGGTGAGCGTGCCGGACACGCACCCGGAATCGGCGTTCCGCGCCCGGCTCCGGCTGGCCGTCACGCACTCCGGGGACAGTGATTCGACCGGGTCGATCTGCGGAAACCTGCTCGGCGCAAGGCATGGCGACGGCGTGCTGCCGTGGGACTGGGTGTCCCTTGTGGAGGGTCGCGCGACGATCGCACGGCTGGCGGACGACTTCGCGACGGAGACGGCGCAGACGCGCGGGTACTAGGCGAGGAACCCCGCGACCTCGGCGAACCACTTCGCCGGCGCCCGCCGGTGGATGCGGTGACCGGCGTCGAGGGTCGCGACGACGGCGTCCGGGCCAGGAGCTCGTACCGCGACTGGTCGAGGTGGCTCGGTTCGCCGCCGGCGAGGATCACCATCGGGACCGTGATCGACGGCAGCCCGGCCCACCACGCTCGTGGGGTTCGCGCAGCCTGGCGACGACGTCGCGCAGCATCCGCGGGTCGAAGCGGCCGCGTCCGGGAAAAGCGAGCGCGCGCATCGCGAACCCGGTACTCCGCTGCCGGGCCGGGGGCTCGTCCGGGAGGTTTCGCCTCGGCACCGGCGGCTCTTCGAGCACCAGCCGCGTGACGCGGTCCGGCTGGTGCGCCGCGACCAGGCTCGCGGTCAAGGCGCCGAGCGAATGCCCGACGAGCACCCGCTCCGGCGCCGGCCGGTCCAGTTCGGCGAGGACGGCGTCGCGGAAGGCCGTCAGCGGGTAGGCCCTTCGCCAGGGCGCGCCGCCATGGCCGGGCAGTGCACGCGGTAGCCGACCCCGGCCGGCCGGGGTGACGGCGCGCATCCCGTGGCGGGATGCGCGCCGCCGTCGTACCGATCGACGGGAAAGTCCCCGGCACCAGCTGCACGACGTCCCCCACGCCGGGGCGCGGGCCCGCCACGCGGTGAAGGCGCTGCTGGGCTGACAACGGTCGCGGCCGGCCTGCTCCGATGCGCGGGTTCGGCATTGCGACCCGGGCGGATCGCTCGCCACGGCCGGCCGCTCACCCGGCACCGGCTCTGACGCCGCGGAGCGGGCCCGCAGCTCATGCGGGACGACCGGGATGGCCCGGTCGCCTCGGCTCCCGCACTCAGCAACGGCCGGGCGAATCGGCCGCCGGGCCTGCCCGCTCCCTCGGCGCCGACCGGAACAGGGTCGGTCGCCGCCTTCAGCGCACCAGCTTCGCCAATGCCGGGGCCAGGTCGCCGCGCGCGCCCACCGCGACGCCCGACAGGCCCAGCCACTCCGCCATGTGCGTCAGCTCCGCCGCCAGTTCCGGGAGCAGCCGGGCGATGTCCGCGCCCTCCTCGGCGAACGCGCCCTGGACGCGCAGGACGCCCGCCGCGCGGTCGGACTTCAGGTCGACGCGGGCCACCAGCTCGCCGTCCAGCAGGAACGGGAACACGTAGTACCCGTACACCCGCTTCGGCTCCGGGACGTAGATCTCGATGCGGTAGTGGAACCCGAACAGCCGCTCGGTCCGCGCGCGCTCCCAGATCAGCGGGTCGAACGGGCACAGCAGCGCCCGGCCCGCCACCGCCCGGGGCGTCCGTGCCTCGACGTGCCGGTACGCCTGGGCCTTCCAGCCGCGGACCGCCACCGGCTCCAGGACCCCGGACTCGACCAGCTCCGCCACCGCCTGACGCGCCGGGGCCGGACCGAGGCGGTAGTAGTCGCGCAGGTCCGTCTCCGTGGCGACGCCCAACGCGCGCGCCGAACGGTCGATCAGTCCGCGGGCGCCCTCGTCGGCCGGCACCGAGCGCGCCAGGATCTCCGGGGGGACCACCCGCTCGGTCAGGTCGTACAGCCGCTCGAACGACCGGCGCGAGCCCGTGGTCAGCTGGCCGACGCCGAACAGGTACTCGCAGACGCGCTTGACCTCGGACCGCTCCCACCACGAGCCCGGGCCGCGGCGCTGCGCGTCCGCCTCGACCTGGCGCTCGATGCCGCCCGCGCCGATCGGACCCAGCTCCTTGACCACCGAAAGGATCTCGTCGACCAGCCCCGGCGACTTCTCGATCAGCGGCCCGTAGTGCTTCCACCAGCCGTCGCGCTTCGCGCCCGACCGGATCAGCGGCCAGTCCTCGACCGGCAGCAGGCTCGCCTCGTGCGCCCACGTCTCCACCAGCAGCCGCGGCTGCTTCGCCGAGTGCGACCACGCCGCGCTGTCCAGCAACGCCGGGTCGTACGCCCCCAGGCGCGAGAACACCGGCATGTAGTGCGCCCGGACCGCGACGTTCACCGAGTCCAGCTGCAGCAGCCGGACGCGCGAGAGCACGCGTTTGAGGTGCCGCCGGGACGGCTCGCCGGAGGGACGCGGGTCGCTGAAGCCCTGCGCGGCCAGGAAGGTCTTCCGGGCCGTCGCGACACTGATCGTCTGCATGATGCCGCCATCGTGCCAGCCACCACCGACAGTTTTCGCGAGGGCGATATCTTCAGCCCATGAGCGACGCCGCCGTCCGCCCCGCCGACCTGTCCGACGCCGCGGAGATCGCCCGCATCCAGCGCGAAACCTGGCACGCCGCCTACGAGGACCTCCTCGGCAAGCAGGCCCTGGCCGAGCTGGACGGCACCGACCTGGTCGGCACCTGGACCGAGACCATCGACTACCCGGACAGCCTGGTCTACGTCGCCACCGAAGGCGAGTTCACCGTCGGGTTCTGCGTCGCGGGCCGCGCCCCGGAGGGCGAGGTCGCCGCCGCCGACGGATCGCTGCCCGAGGACGCCGGCACCACCGGCCTGATCGCCACCCTGCTCGTCGAGCCGCGGTGGGGTCGTCGCGGCCACGCCGGGCGGCTACTCGCGACGGCCGCCGCCGGGCTGCGGGCCGACGGCGCCACCCGCGGCATCGCCTGGGTCGCCCAGGGCGACCACGCCTCCCTCGGCTTCTACCGCCGAGCCGGCTGGAACCCCGACAGCACGGTCCGCACCCTCGACACCGGTGAACGCATGCTGCGCGAGGTCCGGCTCACCGGCACCCTCGCGCTGTCCCTCGCCTGAGTCCCGGAAGAGCACCCACCGCATCACGGCGTACATGAAGACGCCCTCGCCGGCGCCCGCCAGCACCCGCGCGAGGTGGTATTCGACGCCGAGCGCGCTCAGTCCCGCGCCCACGCCCAGCAGAAACACCGCGTAATTGACGGCGATCGCCCCGATGTAAAGCACGAGCTGGATTCCGACGGCCGTGTGGGAATGGAAGTTGAACGTCCGGTTCAGCACGAAGCTCACCGCGAACGCGCAGACGTACGCCAGCGTGATGCCGAGCCACACCGGCCAGCCCAGCAGCCCGTGGAAAACGGTCAGCAGGCCGAGGTCGAGGCCGAACGTGAAGCCGTTGATCAGGCAAAACCCGAGAAACGTCGGCGCCACGATCCGCGACAGACCCAGCGGGAGGAACCGCACGACGGTCCGGCACAGGGCGCCGAACCGGTCGGCGGGCGTACGAAGGCGCTCGGCGGCCACGCCGTCAGCGTTCCAGCGGGAGGTGGCCGGAAACCGTCCGGCAGGTGATCTTCTGGTGCGGACCACCGGCCGAAGAGTAGGGCCAACCCCAGTGCGTGGAGATTTCGAACTGATAACTTGGAAGACCGGGAGCAAATCAGGAGGTGACACGATGAGCTGGATCCTGCTGACGCTGGGCGTCGCGTTCGGTTCGGCCCTCGTGCCGCTGATCAACGCCGAGGTGTTCCTGATCGGGCTGTGCGCGAGCCACCCGGGGCTGCACTGGCTGTGGCTCGGCGCGGCCGTCGCGGTGGGCCAGATCGCCGGGAAGACGCTGTACTACCTGGCCGCGCGCGGCACCATCAAGCTGCCGAAACCGCTGCACGACCGGCTGCACCGCGAACGTCCGATGACGGCCCGCAGGGTGCGCTGGGAGCTGCGGACGAAGAAGATCCGCGCGAGGGTGGACGCCCTGCGCGAGCGCTGCCACCGCCACCCCCACTGGATGGCCGGGACGTACGGCGTGAGCTCCCTGGTCGGCCTGCCGCCCTTCATGGCGACGAGCGTCCTCGCGGGGCTGGTCCGCATGCGCCTGGCGACGTTCCTGACGGCCGGCCTGACCGGACGCTGGATCCGCTTCAGCCTGATCGCCGCCGCGCCCGCGGTCTTCGCGGGCTGGATGCACCACTGACACCCGGCCCCGCCACAGGTGAAATCCGCGTGAGGTGTCGCATCTTTCCTAGGGAAAGTGACGCCTCACGGGCAGCGCGGCGCATCTTTCCTAGGGAAAGTGACGTCTCGCCGGGGGTGACCGGGCGGGGTCAGTGGTCGGCGGCTTCCAGTTCCAGGGCCTTTTTCATCGTCTCGCGGGCCCGGCGGCGGTCACCCGCGATGTCGTAGGCGTACGCGAGCTTGTACCAGGCGCGCCAGTTCTCCTGGTCCGCCTGGACCTCCGCGCGGCGCTGGTCGAACCACGCGTCGGCCGCGTCGCGGTCCACCCGGCCCGACGGGCGGCGCGGCAGGTCGGAGACGTCCGGGAGCTCGCCCTCGCTGTCCAGCCGACGGGACAGCCGCTGGATCTGCAGGCCGTTGCGCCAGGTGACCACGACGATCCAGATCCCCAGGATCGGCAGCAGCAGCACGCCGATCCCGAGCGCGATGCCCAGGCCGGTACCCGACGCGAACAGCGCGAACGCCCGGTCCGCGAGCAGGACCAGGTAGACGACCAGCGCCGCCGTCATCAGCAGCGCGACGTTGCGCGCCTTCACAGGTCGAGCACGTTCTCCAGGCCGACCGTCAGGCCGGGACGCGTGAGCACCGTGCGCACGCCGAGCAGCACACCCGGCATGAACGACGTCCGGTCGAGGGAGTCGTGGCGGATGGTCAGGGTCTCCCCCTCGCCGCCGAACAGGATCTCCTCGTGCGCGACCAGCCCGGGCAGCCGGACAGAGTGGACGCGGACGTCCTCGACTGTGGCGCCGCGGGCCCCGTCCAGTTCGGCCGTCGTCGCGTCCGGACCCGGCTCGACCCCGGCCTCGGCACGCGCCGCGGCGATCATCCGGGCGGTGTGCGCGGCGGTGCCCGAGGGCGCGTCGGCCTTGCGGTTGTGGTGCAGCTCGATGATCTCGGCCGAGGCGTAGAACTTCGCTGCCTGCGCCGCGAAGCGCATCGCCAGCACCGCGCCGAGCGCGAAGTTCGGCGCGATCAGCACACCCAGCGACGGCTTCGGCGCCAAGAGCTCGCGAAGCTCGGAGAGGCGTTCCTCGCTGAAGCCGGTGGTGCCGACGACCGCGTGGATGTCGTGCGCCACCAGGTACTTCAGGTTGTCCATCACGGCGTCGGGGTGGGTGAAGTCGACGACGACCTGGGCCTCGGACAGTGCCGCGAAGTCGTCCCCGGCGTCGAGCGCGGCGACGACCTTCATGTCGCCGGCGCTTTCGACGGCCTTCACCACCGTCGCGCCCATCCGGCCGCGGGCGCCGAGCACACCGACGTTGATGGTCATGAAGCGATCACCTCGTGCAAATCATCAGGAAGGTCGTCGGCGTGAGCGTACGGCCCGACGACCGCCGCCGCCGAGACCCCGCCCGGCCGTGCGAACAAAGTGCGAGCGAGCGCACACACCTCGTCGGTGGTGACGGCGTCGATGCGCGCGATCGTGTCGTCGACGCCCAGGTAGTGGGCGTAGTTGAGCTCGTTCTTGCCGATCCGCGACATCCGCGACGACGTGTCCTCCAGGCCCAGCACGATCCCGCCGCGCAGCTGACCCTTGGCCCGGACCACCTCGGCCTCGGTCAGGCCGTCGACGCCGACCTTGTCGAGCACCTCGCGGATCACGCCCGCGACGTCCCCGAGCTTCTCCGGCTGGCAGCCCGCGTACACGGACATGTGACCGGTGTCGGAGTAGCTCGCGACCGACGAGTACACCTGGTACGCCAGCCCGCGCTGCTCGCGGATCTCCTGGAACAGCCGCGAGCTCATGCCGCCGCCGAGCGCCGCGTTGAGCACCGACAGCGCGAACCGGCGGTCGTCGTGGCGCGACAGCGACCGCAGGCCGAGCATGACGTGCGCCTGCTCCGTGTCGTCGGTGTGCAGGGCCAGCTTCGGCGGGGTCTTGATCCGCGCCCGGCCCTCACGCGGCGCGAGCGGCGTCGCGCCGCCGGTCAGCCGTTCCTTCAAAGCCTTGCGCACCAACCGAAGCACCTGGTTGTGCTCGATGTTCCCGGCCACCGCCAGCACCATCCGCGGCAGCGTGTAGCGGCGCTTGTAGAACCCGCGCAGGGCGGCAGGCGACATCTCGATGATCGACTTCTCGGTGCCGAGCACCGGGCGGCCGAGCGCGTGGTCGCCGAGAATCGCGCTGACGAACGTCTCGTGCAGCAGGTCTTCGGGGTCGTCGTCGCGCATCGAGATCTCTTCGAGGACGACGCTGCGTTCCATGTCCATGTCGCGGTCGGTGCAGAGCGCCTCGAACACGACGTCGGTGACCAGGTCCACGGCCAGCGGAAGGTCGGCGTCGAGCACCTGCGCGTAGTAGCAGGTGTGCTCCTTCGCGGTGAAGGCGTTGAACTCGCCGCCGACCGCGTCGATCTCCTCGGCGATCTGCGTGGCGTCGCGGTGCCGGGTTCCCTTGAACAGCAGGTGTTCGAGGTAGTGCGCGGCCCCGGCGACGGCGTCCGGTTCGTCGCGCGAGCCGATGCCGACCCACAGCCCGACCGTCGCCGACCGGGACGCCGGCACGTGCTCGGTGATCACGCGCAGACCGCCGGCGAGCACACTGCGCTTGACGACCGCACCGTCCGGAGTGGACTCCAGCGTGCGGGTGGTGCCGACGGGCTGCTCGTGCCCGGAAACCTGCCGTGCCATGGGTTCCTTACTCACGATGCCGTGAAGGCCTCCTCACCGGGAGACGGCGAGGAGGCCTTCGACGGAACTGTCACGAACCGGACGAGCCGGGTCTTGCTTAGGCGTCGGCCTTCTCGGCGTCGGCGTCGGCGGCGGGAGTGGCGGCCGGGGCCTCCTCCTCCTGGACGACGATCAGGCTGATCTTGCCGCGGTTGTCGATGTCGGCGATCTCGACGCGGAGCTTGTCGCCCACGTTGACGACGTCCTCGACCTTGGCGATCCGCTTGCCGTTGCCCAGCTTGGAGATGTGCACCAGGCCGTCCTTGCCCGGCAGCAGCGAGACGAACGCGCCGAAGGCGGCGGTCTTCACCACGGTGCCGAGGAAGCGCTCGCCGACCTTGGGCAGCTGCGGGTTGGCGATGGCGTTGATCAGGTCGATCGCCGCCTCCGCCGACGGGCCGTCGGCCGCGCCCACGTAGATCGTGCCGTCGTCCTCGATGGAGATGTCGGCACCGGTCTGCTCGGTGATCGAGTTGATCATCTTGCCCTTCGGGCCGATGACCTCGCCGATCTTGTCCACCGGGATCTTCACGCTGGTGACGCGCGGCGAGTACGGGCTCATCTCGTCCGGGCCGTCGATCGCCTCGGCGATGACCTCCAGGATGGTGAGACGGGCGTCCTTCGCCTGCTTCAGCGCGGCGGCGAGCACCTCGGAGGGGATGCCGTCGAGCTTCGTGTCCAGCTGCAGGGCGGTGATGATGTCCTTGGTGCCGGCGACCTTGAAGTCCATGTCGCCCATGGCGTCCTCGGCCCCGAGGATGTCGGTCAGCGCGACGTAGCGCGTCTCGCCGTCGACCTCGTCGGAGATGAGGCCCATCGCGATGCCCGCGACCGGCGCCTTCAGCGGCACACCGGCGTTGTACAGGCCCATGGTGGACGCGCAGACCGAGCCCATCGAGGTCGAGCCGTTGGAGCCCAGCGCCTCGGAGACCTGGCGGATCGCGTACGGGAACTCGTCGCGCTTCGGCAGCACCGGGACCAGGGCGCGCTCGGCGAGCATGCCGTGGCCGATCTCGCGCCGCTTCGGCGAACCGACGCGGCCGGTCTCGCCGGTGGAGAACGGCGGGAAGTTGTAGTGGTGCATGTAGCGCTTGTGCGTCTCCGGGGACAGCGAGTCGATCTGCTGCTCCAGGCGAAGCATGTTCAGCGTGGTGACGCCCAGGATCTGCGTTTCTCCACGCTCGAAGAGTGCCGAACCGTGGGCCCGCGGGATCACGGCGACCTCGGCCGAGAGCGACCGGATGTCGGTCAGGCCACGGCCGTCCATGCGGATCTTGTCCGTCAGGACGCGCTTGCGCATGACCTTCTTGGACAGCGCCTTGAACGCGGCGCCGATCTCCTTCTCGCGGCCCTCGAAGGCTTCGCCCTCGTTGATGCCGACCTTCTCCAGCACGGCGGCCTTGACCTGGTCGGTCGCGGCGTCGCGGTCCTGCTTGCCGGCGATCTGCAGGGCGTTCGCCAGGTCGTCGGTCGCGATCGCGGCGACGGCGTCGAAGGCGTCCTGCTCGTAGGCCAGGAAGACCGGGAACTCGCCGGTCGGCTTGGCGGCGACGTCGGCCAGCTTCTGCTGGGCTTCGCACAGCACCTTGATGAACGGCTTGGCCGCCTCGAGGCCCTGCGCGACCGAGACCTCGTCCGGCGCCTTGCCACCCTCGGCGATCAGGTCGAGCGTGTTCTCGGTGCCCTCGGCCTCGACCATCATGATCGCGACGTCATCACCGACGATGCGGCCGGCG
The DNA here is from genome assembly GCF_036104975.1 of Amycolatopsis sp. NBC_00355. GTDB lineage: Bacteria > Actinomycetota > Actinomycetes > Mycobacteriales > Pseudonocardiaceae > Amycolatopsis. Next base: position 3,849,935 of record NZ_CP107982.1, read on the forward strand.
ACGACCATGTTGAAGGTGGCCTTCGCGAGCTGCGACCAGGTCGGGAACGCGACCCACTGGTCCTCGATCAGGGCGACGCGGACGCCGCCGACCGGGCCCGAGAACGGCAGGCCGGCGATCTGGGTCGACGCCGACGCGGCGTTGATGGCCAGCACGTCGTACGGGTCGTCCGGGTTGAGGCTCTGGACGGTGATGACGACCTGGATCTCGTTGCGGAGACCGTCGGTGAACGACGGGCGCAGCGGCCGGTCGATCAGGCGGCAGGTCAGGATCGCGTCGGTCGAGGGGCGGCCCTCACGGCGGAAGAACGCGCCGGGGATGCGGCCGGCCGCGTACATGCGCTCCTCGACGTCCACCGTCAGGGGGAAGAAGTCGAAGTGGTCCTTCGGGTGCTTCGACGCGGTCGTCGCCGAGAGCAGCATGGTCTCTTCGTCGAGGTACGCGACGACGGCGCCGGCGGCCTGCTTGGCCAGGCGGCCCGTCTCGAAGCGGACGGTGCGGGTGCCGAAGCGGCCGTTGTCGATCACGGCTTCTGCTTCGTGCACGGTGACTCCGGTGGAGTCGGTCATAGGGTGTTTCTCCTCTTTAGTTCCTTCGTACGACGCGAGTCTCCCACCCTGGGACCCGATTCGCTGAGGACGCTCGAGGAGTGATGCCGGTCTTCGATCGAAGCCCCCGGGACTCTTTCCCGGAAGCCACTACCGAGGACCGGCGGACGGTTCCCCGGGCGCGCTCGCGCCGTTGTTCTCTCAAACCGAAGGGGAGCGACCGGCGGTCACTCCCCTTCGGGTTCAAGCTATCGGCGCAGGCCGAGGCGCTGGATCAGCGCACGGTAACGCTCGATGTCCACCTTCATCACGTAGTTCAGCAGCCGGCGGCGACGGCCGACCAGCAGCAGGAGCCCGCGACGCGAGTGGTGGTCGTGCTTGTGAGCCTTGAGGTGCTCGGTGAGGCCGACGATCCGCTTGGTCAGCAGCGCGACCTGGGCCTCGGGGGATCCCGTGTCCGAGTCGTGCACGCCGTACTCGGCCAGGATCGACTTCTTCTCTTCGGTGGACAGCGCCACTTGTGTAACTCCTCGAGATAATCAGTGCCGTGCGGCCCCGGACGCGGAATGAACGCCGGGAAGTCGGTCACGGCCGCCACGGACTGCAGCCGGACCCGATCATTGAGGTTACCAGCCCGCTGAACTGTGCCTTCAGGCGCGGTTCAGCTCGAACTCGCGGGCCACCCGGTAGCGGGTTCCGCCCGGTTCGCGCTCGCTGGTCATCAGCGCCACCCGCGTAGCCTGCCAGTTCCGGCTCGTGAAGCCGGCCAGCTCCGCGGTCCACCGCTCGGCGGGCCCGGGTTCTTCCCGGGGGAACCGCGCCAGCGTCAAGTGGGCCACGTACGGCCTCGCCTCGGCGCCGGCCCCCGCGGCGTGCGCGAGCGGCGTCAGCTCCGTTCCGGCGACAGTCAACCACAGCACCCCGGGGAACGTCGCGGCCTTTTCCAGCCGGACGTCCACCGCCCGCCGGCCGGCCAGCCGGTCCGCCAGCCAGGCCGCGCGGACGGCGAGGTCGTCCCGGCCGTAGTAGGCGAGCGTGACGTGCCACCTCTCCGGCGGCTCCCAGGTCAGGCCGTCGCCGGGCTCCCCCAGCGCCTCGGCGACCGCTTCGACGACGTCGTCCGGCGGGAGCAGGGCGCTGAACAGGGCCGTCATCAGCCGCCGTGACCGGCCCGGCGCAGCAGGTCGGCGATCGCCGGGAACTCGTCGTCGAGCCGCTTGGCGGCCTCGCCCAGGTCCTCGTCCTCGGCCAGGTCCCGCAGGTAGGCGAGGACTTTCTGGTCTTCGTTGACCACCGGGATGTTGTCGCGGCCGACGGTGGGCCGGGAGTCGCGGACGTCCTCCATCGCGGCCAGCATCGCGTCGCGGTTGCCGGCGGCGACCTCGGGGACCAGGATCTTGCGTTCGAGCATGATCATCCGGGCCAGCACGACCGGGTTGCCGATCTTCGCGCGCCGCCCGCTCATCACCTGGCTGAGCATGGGGGCGCTGATGCCGAGGACCTCGGCCAGGAACGCCTGCGAAACGTCGAAGGCGACGACGAGCCGGCGCACGCGGTCGCCCAGGGGCTCCCCGTACCACTCCCGCTGCAGCGCGATGTTCCGCTGGACGATCTTGTGGTCCTCCACCAGTTCCGCTCCCCTAAACCGCCGCTTCGCCCGCACAGTCTGCACGCACACTGTCCGTGAGCATCTTGCCATCACGATCACGTCCGTGAACGCGGAATTCCCCTTTTCGCCCCGGTCGAGGCGCTACCCCGCGTCCGGGAGGGCCTTTCTGGTCTGGACGACGTCCTCGTCGATCTGGGTGACCAGCCCGGCCGAGTCGGCGAACCGGACCTGATCGCGCAACCGGGTGACGAAGTCGATCGCGACGTGCTGGCCGTAGAAGTCCTCGTCGACGTCGAGGACGAACGCCTCGACGGTGCGCTCGCGCCCGGAGAACGTCGGGTTCGTGCCCACCGACACCGCGGCGCGCAGCCGCCGCGACGGGTCCGCCGAGCGGGTGAACCAGGCGCTGTAGACGCCGTCGGCCGGGACGGCGGCGAACCGCGGGGTCGACAGGTTCGCCGTCGGGTAGCCGAGTTCGTGGCCCCGGCCGTCGCCGCGGACGACGATGCCCTCGAGCCGGTGCGGGCGGCCGAGCGCCTCGGCGGCGGCGACCACGTCCCCGGCGTCGATGCAGGACCGGACGTACGTGCTGGAGAACGTGATGGCCGACTGGTCCTCTTCGGACAGTTCCTTGCCCTGCAGTTCCGCGCCGTAGGCGGCGAAGCCGAAGCGGCGGCCGAGGGTGCGCAGCAGCTCGACGGTGCCGGCGGCCTTGGCGCCGAAGGTGAAGTTGTCGCCGACGATCACCGCGGCCGCGTGCAGCCGGTCGACCAGCACCTCGTGCACGAACTCCTCCGGCTGCAGCCGGGACAGCTCCAAGGTGAACGGCAGCACGCAGAAGACGTCGACGCCGAGGCCTTCGACGAGCTGGGCCTTGCGCCGCAACGTCGTCAGCTGCGCCGGGTGGCTCCCGGGGCGCAGCACCTCCGACGGGTGCGGGTCGAAGGTCAGGACCACGCTCGGCAGGCCGCGCTCGGCGGCCGCGGCGGCGGTCCGGTTGATGAGCTCCTGGTGCCCGCGGTGTACCCCGTCGAACACGCCGATGGTGACCACGCACCGGCCCCAGCCGCCGGGAAGGTCCCCCAGCCCACGCCACCGCAGCACGTCACTCTCCCGTCTTTCCGGCCCCACCCTAGGCGGGCAGCAACACGACCACTGCTTTGGACACGCCTTGTTCATCCGCGGCCAGCGCGAGCACCCGGCCGTCGGGTCCGAAGAGGCCGTAGGTGCCCTCGAGCCCGGCCGCCGGGATGCGCTGGCCGTGGCGGACCGCCTTGGCCGTCGCGGCGTCGAGGTCACGCCGCGGGAAGGCGGCGGCGACGGCGGCGTCGAGGTCCAGGCTCAGCTCGGGCTGCTCCTCCAGCTGGTCCAGCGTGCGCGCCCTGGCCAGGCTGAACGGGCCGACCGTGGTGCGCCGCAAGGCCATCAGGTGACCGCCGACGCCGAGGTCGGCGCCCAGGTCGCGGGCCAGCGCGCGGACGTAGGTGCCGGACGAGCACTCGACGACGGCGTCGACCTCGACGTGGTCGTCCTCGTGGCGGATGCCCAGGACGTCGAAGCGGTAGACGGTCACCGGGCGCGGCGGGATGACGACGTCCTCCCCCGCGCGGACCCGGGCGTAGGCGCGCTTGCCGTCGATCTTGACGGCGCTGACCGCGCTGGGCACCTGCTGGATGGCGCCGGTGAGCTTGGCGATCCCGGCGGTGATCGCCTCGTCGGTCACCGCGCCGGTTTCCGCCGTGGTGAGGATTTCGCCCTCGGCGTCGTCGGTCGTGGTGCTGCTGCCCATCGACAGCGTCGCCAGGTAGGTCTTGCGGTCGAGCGCCAGGTGGCCGAGCAGCTTGGTGGCGCGCTCGATGCCGAGCACCAGCACGCCGGTCGCCATCGGGTCGAGCGTGCCGGCGTGCCCGACCTTGCGGGTGCCCATGAACCGGCGGGCGCGGGCGACGACGTCGTGCGACGTCATCCCGGCGGGCTTGTCGACGATCACGAGACCGGGCGGCGGGGCGGGGCGGCGGGGCGGTTTGGGGCTCGACACGCGGCAAACCCTAGCGGCCGCTGATCGTCGGCCGATCGGGTGCGTTCGGGCGGCGCGATCGGCGTGGCGGGTAAGGCAGCCGGGTGCTTGAGCGGTGGCGCGGCGGAGGGCCAGGATGAAGGCGTGGCGAAGATCGAAGTCCGGCCCGCCGCGGCGGCCGAGTTCGAAGCCGTCGCCGGGCTGCGGTGGCGCTGGGTCGCCGAGCGGGACGGCCTGCCCGCCGCCGGGCGCGACCGGTTCGTGCGGGAGTTCGGCGCGTGGGCGCGGGAGCACGCGGCCACCCACCGGTGCCTGGTGGTGGTGCGCGAAGACGAGGTGCTCGGGATGGCGTTCCTCGCGATCACCGCGCGCGTGCCGACGCCGACGGCGTTCACCCGGGCCGCCGGCGACGTGCAGAGCGTCTACGTCTCGCCGGAAGTCCGCGACAGCGGCCTCGGCGGCCTGCTGATCCACGGGATCCTCCGCCTGGCCGCGGACCTCGGGCTCGAGCGGGTCACGGTGCATTCGTCGAGACGCGCGGTGCCGGCCTACGAGCGGCGCGGGTTCGCCGTGGCCCGGCACCTCATGCAGGCCGAGATCCCGGGGCCGGGCGGGCCCTGACGCCCCGGGTCAGGCGGCGACGATCGGCGTCTCCGGCAGGGCCGCGTCCCAGCGGCGGCGGGTGATCCGGACCGGCAGTTCCTCGCCGCGGGCCTCGGCGAGGAACAGGTGGGTGCGCGTGCGGCGCCACCACACGAGCATCCGCGAGGTGCCGATCGCCAGGAGCACGACGATCGTCAGCAGGGACCACCGGAAGTTCCCGCCGGTCCACTGCAGCAGCACGCCGACCGCGAGCGCGGCGATCGTCGTCGCGACGAAGCCGCCGACGTTGACCACGCCGGTCGCGGTGCCGACGCGGCTGAGCGGGTTGTAGTCGCGGGCCAGCGCGAAGCCGATCATCGACGCCGGGCCGCCGAGCGCGAGGAAGGCGAACGCGGGCACCAGCAGCGCCACCGGCACCTGGCCGGGCCAGCTCAGCAGCACCGCCCACACCACCGCGGCGCCGCCGATGTAGCCGCCGACCAGCGGCATCCGCAGCGACGGGTGCCGGCCGATCAGGCCACCCAGCAGCGGGCCGCCGGCCATCGAGCCGAAGACGAACACCGTGAGCAGCGCGCTCGCGGCGGCCTTCGACTGCCCCTGGCCCTGCACCAGCCACGGCACACCCCACAGCAGCGTCAGCGCGTTCGGCGCGAACATCGTGCTGAAGTGGACCCAGAACCCCAGGCGCGTCCCCGGGGTCCGCCACGCCTCGGCGACCTGGTGCGCGAGCTCGCGCGGGCGGACGGCTTCGCGGGCCGGCACCTCGACACCGGCCGGGACGTCGCGCACCCGCAGCGTCACGACCAGCGTGTAGAGCACGGTCAGCGCGCCGACCGCAAGGAAGGTGGGCGTCCAGCCGGCGCTGTCGAGCACGAGCGACAGCGGGACGGTGGCGGCGAGGTTCCCGACGTAGCCGATGGCCGCGGTGAACGACGTCAGCAGCGCATACTGGCGGCCCGGGAAATGGGCCGCGACCAGCCGCAGCACGCTGACGAACGTGAGCGCGTCGCCGAGGCCGAGCACACCGCGGGCGAGCAGGCCGAGGCCGTAGGAGTGCGCGACGCCGAGCAGGAGCTGGCCGGCGCCGAGGATCAGCACGGCGACGGTGAGCACGCGGCGCGGGCCGTAGCGGTCGACCAGGACGCCGGTCGGGATCTGCATCGCGGCGTAGACGCCGACCTGCAGCACGGTGAACGTGCCGAGCGCGGCCGCGCCGACGCCGAAGCGTTCGGCCGCCTGCAGCCCGGCGACGCCGAAGGAGGTGCGGTGGAACACCGCGAGGAGGTAGACGGTGACGGCGGCGAGCCAGATGAGCCAGGACCGGGCGGTGGCGCGGCCGGTGGCGGGCGGCACGGGGACCTCCAGTGATCAGGGGCTTGCGGTACGGGACGCCCTCACTGCCGTCCCCACTACTTGTAGCGCCTAAGCAACGGCGAAACCTAGCCGTTACCCCGGTGGCGTTCACCACACGGGTTCACCGGCTTTCCCGAATCGGAGGGCCTTCGAAGCGCTGACGTCGGCGGCGGGGCCGTGCGACGTCCTGGTGACGTCGGCCGGTCCGGCGGCGGGGTCGATCGTGGCGATCCCGTCGGCGGCCGCGGTGCTCGGGAGCCGCGGGTACCCGGCGTACGCGCCGTCCGGGCGGTCGAGCGGGAGCGGTACGCGGTGTACCCGGACCGGTCGGTGGCCCTGCTCGCGGCGCGGGGCCCGCTGGCCGCGCCGTTCCCACGTCAGGCGGGGCGGATGGCGCCGGTGACCGCCCAGTTTCCCGAGCGCCAGCGGACCAGGACCGCCACCAGGCGCAGGACCATGAAGAGCGAGAGCCCGGTCCAGATGCCCGTGAGGCCCCAGCCGAAGCCGAGGGACGCCCAGATCAGCGGGAGGAAGCCCAGGGCCGCGCTGCCGAGCGTCGCGTTGCGGAGGAAGGCCGCGTCGCCCGCGCCCAGCAGCACGCCGTCCAGGGCGAAGACCACACCCGCGATCGGTTGCAGCGCCACGAAGAACCACCACGCGTGCGGGACCTCGGCCAGCACCCCCGCGTCGGACGTGAAGGCGTGCGGCAGCACCCACGACAGCGCCGCGAACAGCACCCCCAGGAAGCACCCCATCAGCAGCCCGTACCTGGTGATCTGCGTGGCGACGCCGCGCGCCTGCCGCGCCGAGCCGGCGCCGAGCGCGGCCCCGACCAGGGACTGCGCCGCGATCGCGACCGAGTCCAGGATCAGCGAGAGGAACACCCACAGCTGCAGCACCACCTGGTGCGCGCCGACCGCCTCGGTCGACGTCCGGGCCGCGACGGCCGCCGCCGAGACGAAGCACGCCTGGAACCCGAGGCTGCGCAGCACCAGGTCGCGGCCGAGGCCGAGCTGGGCGCGCATCACCTTGAAGTCCGGCCGCAGGCCCACCTTCTCGCGCACCAGGGCTGCGAAGAACAGCGACGCTGAGATCACCTGCGCGACGACGTTCGCGATCGCCGAGCCCTCCAGGCCGAGCCCGGCCCAGTAGACGAGCGCCGGGCACAGCACGGCCGAGATCCCGTTGCCCGCCAGCACGTACCGCAGCGGTTTGACGGCGTCCTGCACTCCGCGCATCCAGCCGTTGCCGGCCATGGTGACCAGGATCAGCGGCGCCCCGAACAACGCGATCCGCAGCCACGACACCGCGGCGCTCGTGATCTCGTCACTGCCCGAGAGCACCCGCGCGATCGGCCAGGCCAGCAGCTGCCCGGCGACCAGCACGAAGAGCCCGACGAACAGCGCCAGCCACGTCGCCTGGACGCCCTCGCGTACGGCGTCGGCCCGGCGGCCGGCGCCGTGCAGGCGGGCCGTGCGCGACGTCGTGCCGTACGACAGGAACGTCAGCTGGCTCGACACCTGCGACAGCACGACCCCGCCGAGCGCGAGCCCGGCCAGCGACAGCGCGTCGAGGTGGCCGACGACCGCCGTGTCGACCAGCACGTACAACGGCTCGGCGGCCAGCACGCCCAGCGCCGGCACGGCCAGCCCCAGCACCCGCTTGGCCGGGACCCGCTCGCTCTCCTCCACGTTCACCACGAGCCGGACTCTAACCGCCGGCCCCGACAAGTTCCGGCCGGCGGGAACCGGGGTCCTAGAGCAGGGGCGCCCGCTCCAGCGCGGCCCGCAGGCCGGCCAGGACCTCCTCGGCGGTGCCCGGGATGGTGCACCCAGCGGCCTGCCGGTGCCCGCCGCCGCCGAACTCCGCGGCCACCGCGGAGACGTCGATCCCGAGGGAGCGCAACGAGATCTGCCACTGCGCGGGGTTCGCCGGGTCCTGCTTGAGGACCGCCGCCACGGCCGCCTCGCGCACCGAGCGGACGACGTCGACGACCGACTCGACCTCCTCGGCCCGCACCGTGCTCGCGGCGTCGATCCCGACGACCGCGTGCACAAAACCCCTGCCCTGCGCGGCTTCCGGCTCGAGCACGGCGCCGGCCAGCACCGACGACAGCATCGGCAGCCACGCGAACGGGCGCTCGTCGACGATCCGCCGCACCACCGCCTCGGGGTCGACACCCGCCTCCAGCAGCCGCGCCGCCATCCGGTGCGTCTCCGGGCTCGCCCGGCGGAACCCGCTGGTGTCGGTGACGATCCCGGCGTAGAGCCCGCGCGCGATCGGCTCGTCCGGCTCGACGCCCATCGCGTCGAGGACCCGGAACACCAGGATCGCGCTGGCCTCGGCGCTCTCGTCGACGACGTGCTGGGTGCCGTAGAACGTGTTGGTCGCGTGGTGGTCGATCACCAGCACGTCACCGGCCAGCTCGACGCGCCCGGCGAGCCGGCCCAGCCGCTTCGGCACCGGTGTGTCGACGCACACCAGCAGCGCCTCGGTCGTGGGCAGGTCGTCCGGGTGGGTGAGCAGGCCGTCCTCGTCGAGCCACCGCAGCGTCTCGGGCGCTTCGTCGGGCTCGCCGAAGGAGACGCGCACCCGCGCGCCCCGCTGGAGCAGGGCCCGGCCGAGCGCGAGCGCGCTGCCCAGGGCGTCCGCGTCGGGACGGACGTGCCCGAGCACCGTCACGTCGGTCGCCGTGGCGAGCAGAGCGGCCGCGGCCTCGATGTCCTGCGCCAAAGTGGAGGTCACGGTGCGTCACGCTACGCTCTGCGGGATGTCCGAGTACGTGATCCTGGTCCACCCGTCCGCCAACCGGGTCTACGCCGCCTCCTCCCCCGCGCTGCTGCGCGCCGAGCTGGCGGTGTTCGGCACGGCCCTGACGGCCGAGCTGTCCGGGATCGAGGACGTCGAGCTCGGCGGCGTCGGCTACGTCCGCTTCACCAGCTCCGCGCCGCTCGGCGAGCGCGACCTCGCGCTGCTGTCGAACCTGTCGTCGTTGTACGCGCTGTTCGAGCTGGACGGCGACGTGCTGCGCCCGGTGAAGGTGACGCCGCTCGCGAAGGCCGACTCGGACCTGCTGACCATCCAGAAGTACGCGGGCAAGACCAACGAGTCGTTCACCAAGCTGCTGCTGAACGTGACGCTGCTGGCCACCGCGGACCCCGCCTCGGACAAGCCGCGGTACCTGCTCGACCCGCTGTGCGGCCGCGGCACCACGCTCAACCAGGCGATCATGTACGGCCTGCACGCCACCGGCCTGGACGTCGACGCCAAGGACTTCGAGGCGTACGAGGCGTTCATCAAGACGTGGCTGCGGAACAAGCGTGTGAAGCACACGGCGGAGTCCGGCGTGCTGCGCCGCAACAAGGCCCGCCTCGGCCGCCGCCTCGACATCGAGTACGCGATGACCAAAGAGGACTACAAGGCGGGCGACACCCGCAAGCTCGTGTACTTCAACGCGGACACGCTGACGACGGACGAGGTCCTGCGTGCGAACTCCGCCGACGTGATCGTCACGGACGCCCCGTACGGCGTCCAGCACGGCAGCCATCGCGAAGCGGGCCTGCAGCGCAGCCCGCGCGACCTGCTGGCGGCGGCGATCCCGGTGTGGACCCGGGTCCTCAAGCCGGGCGGCGCGCTCGGCATCTCGTGGAACACCACCGTCCTGCCCCGCGAAGAGCTGGTCGCGATCCTGGAGAAGGCCGGCCTCGACGTCCGCGAAGGCGGCCCGTACGACGAGTTCGCCCACCGGGTGGACCAAGCCATCCTCCGCGACCTCGTCGTAGCCGCCAAGCCCACGTCCTGAAAGCGGCCGTCCAGGACGCCAACCCGCCGGCGACGATCCCCGTGTAGACCCGGGTCCTCAAGCCGGGCGGCGCGCTCGGCATCTCCTGGAACACCACCGTCCTGCCCCGCGAAGAACTCGTCGCGATCCTGGAGAAGGCCGGTCGCCACGTCCGCGAAGGCGGGCCCTACGACGAGTTCGCCCACCGGGTCGGGCTCGCCCGCGTAGGCGAGCACCTGCTCGGCCAGGCCGGAGCACCGGCCGTGCCCGGTCGCCGCGGTCGCGGGCGGCAGGGTCGCCGTCTCGCGCGGATGCCCGAGCAGGGCCGCCGGCGACAATCCCCGTGTAGACCCGGGTCCTCAAGCCGGGCAGCGCCGCCGAACCCGCGTCCTGAAAGCGGCCGTCCAGGATCTGGAACCGGGCGGCGGCTCGTTGACCGGGCTCGTCCCGGCTTCCTAAAGTCGACGACGTCAACGGAAAGCGTCCCCGTGCGAGGGCAGGCGCTTTTCTTCCTCGTTCTTTCACCGAACAGGTGTCGTCATGCCCGAATCCGTCTGGGTCGCCCAGTCAGATCCGCGGGTCCGGCCGTTGCTCGCCGACCTGGCCCGTGAATATTCGACGCGCTACCACCGCGTGCTCGCCGACGTCCATTTCGAACTCCGCGAATACCCGGCGGAGCATTTCGCGCCGCCGCATGGCGGATTGCTGGTGCTGCTCCAGGAACAGCGGGCCGTCGCGGGCGGCGCTTTCCAGCGCTACGACGACGACACCGCCGAGCTCAAGCGGATCTGGACGCACCGCGCGCACCGCGGCCGGGGGCTCGGCCGGCGGGTCGTCGCCGAACTGGAGACCGAAATCGCGCTCCGCGGGTACACCCGGATCCACCTGACCACCGGCCCGAACCAGCCCGAGGCCCGCGCGCTCTACCTGGCCACCGGGTACACGCCGCACTTCGACGTCGACGCCGTCCCCACCACCCGGCTGCGGTTCTCGAAAGCGCTTCCCGCGCCCGTGGGATCACGATGACCAGCGACGTCGGGACCCGGCCCGCGCCCCTCGTGGCGCCCGAGGAGTCGCTGAAGATCGTGCCCGCGCGGCACCCGCTGACCTGGGTGGCAGCCGCGGTCGTCGCGGTGCTGGTCGCGATGGCGGGCCACGCGCTGGTGACCAACAAGGCGTTCGACTGGCCCACTTTCGCGAAGTACCTGTTCCAGAAATCGGTCCTCGACGCCGTGCTGCTCACCCTGGAACTGACGGCGTTCGGCGTGGTCGCCGGATTCCTGCTCGGCACCGTGCTCGCGCTCATGCGCATTTCCCGGAATCCGCTGCTGCGCGCGGTCGCCTGGACCTACACGTGGATCTTCCGGTCCGTGCCGCTCATTCTCCAGCTGCTGTTCTGGTACAACCTCGCGATCCTCTACAACGAGATCTCCTTCGGCGTCCCGTTCGGGCCGTCGTTCGTCTCGGTCGGCACGATGAGCCTCATCCCGCCGTTCCTCGCGGCCGGGCTCGGGCTCGCGCTGCACCAGGGCGCGTACGCCTCGGAGATCGTCCGCGCCGGGTTCCTCTCGGTGGACGCCGGCCAGCGCGAGGCCGCCGCGGCGCTCGGCATCCCGGCCGGGCGGCAGTTCCGCCGGATCGTGCTGCCGCAGGCGATGCGCACGATCGTGCCGACCGCCGCCAACGAGATCGTCGGCCTGCTGAAAGCCACCTCGCAGGTCTACGTGATGGCACTGCCGGAGCTGTTCTACCAGGTCCAGGTCATCTACACCCGCAGCGGCCGGGTCATCCCGCTGCTGCTGGTGGCCACCTTCTGGTACCTCGCGCTGACGTCGGTGCTCTCGGTCGCCCAGTTCTACGTCGAGCGGTACTACGCTCGCGGCGCGCTCCGCACTTTGCCGCGGACCCCGCTGCAGCGCCTGCGCGCGGTCTGGGGGCGGGCATGAGCGCGGAGTTCATGGTGGACGTCCGGGGCGTGCACAAGAGTTTCGGCCCGCTGACCGTGCTCGACGGCGTCGATCTGCAAGTGCGCCACGGCGAGGTGACCGTCCTGTTGGGACCGTCCGGGTCCGGCAAGTCGACGCTGCTGCGGCTGATCAACCACCTGGAGCGGGCCGACCGCGGGTTCATCAGCGTCGGCGGCGAGCTCATGGGCTACCGCCGGGCCGGCGACCGGCTCCACGAGCTCAAGGAACGCGAGATCCTCAAGCAGCGCACCCGGATCGGGTTCGTCTTCCAGAACTTCAACCTGTTCGGCCACCTGAGCGTGCTGGACAACGTCGTCGAGGCGCCGATCTCGGCGCAACGCCGGCCGCGCGGCGAGGCCGAGGTCCACGCCCGCGAACTGCTGGACCGGGTCGGGCTCGCCGACAAGGCGGGCGAGTACCCGCGGCGGCTCTCCGGCGGCCAGCAGCAGCGCGTCGCGATCGCGCGGGCGCTGGCCCTCGAACCGGACGTCCTGCTGTTCGACGAGCCGACCTCGGCGCTGGACCCCGAACTCGTCGGCGAGGTCCTCGCGGTCATCCGGGACCTCGCGAAATCGGGGACGACGATGGTCGTCGTCACCCACGAACTGGGCTTCGCCCGCGAAGTCGCCGACACCGTGGTGTTCCTCGACGCCGGCCGCGTCGTCGAACAGGGCCCGCCCGAAGCCGTCCTCGATCACCCCCAGCACGCCCGCACCCGCGCCTTCGTGGAGAAAGTCCTGTGATGACAAAGTCGAAACTGCGCGTCCTCCTGCTCGCCTCGGTCTTCGCGCTCACCGCGTGCGGTAGTCCCGAAGCGGCCACGGAACCGGCGGCCCAGCCCGGCGGCGTCAACATCACCGCCAACCAGAACCGCGTGCGGGCCGACAAGGTCGACGCGATCGCCGCGCTCGTCCCGGCGGCGATCCGGGCGCGCGGCACGCTGGTCGTCGGCACCACCGGCAACGGCACGCCGCCGTTGTCGTTCCGCGCGGACGACGACAAGACGGTCATCGGTGTCGAGCCGGACGTCGCGTCGCTCGTCGCCGACGTCCTCGGCCTGAAGCTCGACCTGCAGGCCACCTCGTGGGAGAACCTGTTCCTCTCCGTCGACAACGGCCAGTACGACAGCGGGTTCTCGAACATCACGGTGACCGAGGAGCGCAAGGACAAGTACGACTTCGCGACCTACCGCAAGGACACGATCGCGTTCGAGGTGCGGGGCGACAAGAACATCGCGGTGCGCGAGGCGAAGGACATCGCCGGGCTCACCGTCGGCGTGGGCGCCGGGACGAACCAGGAGCAGATCCTGCTGCGCTGGGACCAGCAGAACAAGTCCGCCGGGCTGGCCCCGGTGAAGTTCCAGTACTACCAGGCGACCTCGGACTACTACCTGGCGCTGCAGTCGGGCCGGATCGACGCCTACGTCGGGCCCAACCCGACGTCGGCCTACCACGTCGCGGTGGAGGGCAAGACGAAGATCGTCGGCACGGTGTCCGGCGGCGGCACGATCGAGGCCGACATCGCGGCGATGACCAAGAAGGACAACGGGCTGGTCAAGGCCCTGCAGCAGGCCCTCGGCACGGTGCTCGGGAACGGGAAGTACGCCGAGGTCCTCAAGCGCTGGAACCTGGCTTCGGAGGCCTTGCCGGCGTCGGAGGTCAACCCGCGGGGGCTGCCCCGCAAGTGAGCCGGATTCCGCGGGCCCGTCGCCGCTCGGGCCCGCGGAACCGGTTCACTACCGGTTCAGTATTAGTTCAGGACTGGGTCACTTCGCCGGGCTTCGCGGTGATGGCTTTTCCGTTGCTCTCGGGGGAAACCGCGGGTGCGGGAACGGGCGGCGTGCTCAGCCCGCGCTTCACGGAGTCCAGGATGGACAGTCCCTGGCCGACGAGGCCCGCGGCCATCTCGCCCAGGCCGTCGGCGCCGTTGAGGATGTTGACGTTCGCGCCGGCCAGGCCGCGCCCGGCCTCCTTGACGATCAGCGGCAGCTGGTCGATGAGCATCCGGTCGAGCGCGACGCGGTTGTTCGACGCCGCCGCTTCCGCCTGCACGCGCATCTTCTCGGCGTCGGCCACGGCCAGGATGCGGATCCGCTCGGCCTCCGCGTCGGCCGGCTTGATGACCTCGGCCACCAACTGCTGCTGGCGCAGCTCCGCCTCGCGCTGGGCCAGCTCGGTCCGCGCGTCGATGACCTCCTGCTGCGCCTTCGCCTGGGCGAGCGGCCCGGCCTGCGACGCCTCGGCCTGAGCCGCCTCGACCTCGGCGCGGTACTGCGCCTGCACGATCGACGTCTGCCGGACGTACGCCGCCTGCGTCCGCTGCGACTCCTGCTCGGCCTCGGCCGCCTTCTTGTTCGCCACGGCCTGCGCGATCTGCGCGTCCCGCTGGATGGCGGCGTTGTGCGGCGCGGCCATCGCGGCGATGTAGCCGAGCTTCATGTCGTCGATCGACTGGATCTGCAGGGCGTCGACCGACAGGCCGATCTTCGCCATTTCCACCGCCGAGCCGTCCAGCACCTCGGTCGCCAGCTTCTGCCGCTCGGTGATGATCTCCTCGACCGTCATCGACCCGATGATCGAGCGCAGGTGGCCGGAGAAGATCCGGCCGGTCAGCACGGACATCTGGTCCTGGTCGGAGAGGAACCGCTGACCGGCGTTGACGATGCTCTCGGTGTCGTTGCCGACCTTGAACGCGATCACCGCCCGCACGGTCAGCGCGATGGCCTGTTTCGTCACGCATACTTCGGTCACTTCGGCTTCGCACATCGAAAGCGTCAGGAACCGGACTTTCCGGAACACCGGCATGACAAACGCGCCGTGGCCGGTGACGACCCGGAACGGCGACGCGCCCTTGCTGGTCTTGCCGCCCGAAATGAGCATCGCCTCGTTGGGGGCCGGCACGCGATAACCGAACATCGACTGTCCTTAGACGAACACTAGGAAGTGGTTTCCGGCGCGGATTCGGGAACGTCCCACGCCACGACGTCGACCGTGCGCCGGCCCCGGGTTTCGACGACCAGCACGGTCGTCCCCCTCGGCAGCTCCGTGTCGGACCAGGCCAGGAAGGTTTCCAGGCCACCCCTGATCCTGATCAGCACCTCCCCGGGCCCCCGCTGCCCGCGGGTGCCGACGAGGAGGACCCCGGTGCGGCCCGACGGCGTGAGGTCGGAGTGCATGCGCCGGCCTCCCTCGTGTGTCCGCCTCGACGCGGGCCGAGCCCGCTCCCCCCATTGTGCTCCCGGTGGCGACCGCGCACGGGCTCTGTGAGGTTCCGATCAGGAAGCAACCCGGACGGCTACACTCCGGACCGTGACGGTGGAGCAGCGCCCCTTGCGCGCGGACGCCCGGCGCAACCGCGAGGCGCTGGTGGCGGCTGCGCGGGAGGTGTTCGGCGCCAAGGGCGTCGACGCCCCGCTGGACGAGATCGCCCGCCGCGCCGAGGTCGCGATCGGCACCCTCTACAACCGCTTCCCGACCCGCGCCGACCTCGTCGAGGCCGCGTTCCTGCCGACGCTGGAGGAGGCGCAGGCGATCAGCGACGAGGCCCTCGCCTGTGCGGACCCGTGGGAGGGCTTCGTGCTCTACCTCGAGCGCTCGGTGCGGATGCAGGTGACCGACCGCGGTTTCACCGAGGTGTGCTCACGGACGTTCGATCCGGCGTCAGCACTCGAAAAAGCCAAGCGCGCCAACGGTTCCCGGATGGACCGGATCGTCAAGCGGGCGCAGGACGCCGGCGCGCTGCGGCCGGACTTCCGCACCCTCGACCTCGCCGTGGTGTTCGCCGCGGCGACGGCGTCCCCGGACTGGCGGCGCGGGCTCGCCCTGGTCCTCGACGGCCTGCGGGCCCCGGCCGCCCACCCGTTGCCGTGAACGACTGGCTCGCGGACACCCGCACGTCGTACGACACGGTGGCGTCGAGCTACGCCGGCATCGTGCGTGACGCCGTCACGACCCAGCCGTACCTGCGGGCGGCGCTCGCGCTGTTCGCCGAGCAGGCCGGCGGCCCGGTCGTGGACGTCGGCTGCGGTCCGGGGCACTTCACCGCCCACCTGGCTTCCCTCGGCCTGGACGCGTCCGGCGTCGACCTCTCGCCGTCGATGATCGAGCTGGCCCGCGAGGCGTACCCCGGCGTCCGGTTCGAGGTGGGCTCGATGACGGACCTGCCGCTGCCGGACACCTCCGTCGCGGGGGTGCTCGCGTCCTGGTCGCTGATCCACATCCCGGACGACGCGGTCCCCGGCGTGCTGGGCCACTTCCACCGGGTGCTGCGCCCGGGCGGCCGGCTGATGATCGGCTACCACGTCGGCGACGAGTCCACGCTGAAGACCCGGGGCTACGGCGGCCACCCGATGAAGGTGCACATCCACCGCCGCCGCCCGGAGCGGGTGGGCGCGCTCGTGCGCGACGCGGGGTTCGAGATCGAGGCGGAATGGCTGATGGCCCCGGACGATGACGTTCCCCAAGCGATCCTGTTCGCCCGCCGCCCCGCGGTCGTGAGTGGTTAGGCGGTTCTCACCGCCCCGACCACTCACGACGCCCGGGGCGCGCTGTCTTTGCGGTGACGAGATCCAGCGGGCATGCTGGTCGCGTGACCGGCAGATCAGACGCGCGCCTGCGCGAACTCGTGCTGCTGCGCCGCGTCCGCGACCGGATCGACCGGGACTACGCGCAGCCGCTGGACGTCGAGGCGCTGGCGCGCGGCGTCCACCTCTCGGCGGGGCACCTGAGCCGCGAGTTCCGCGCCGCCTTCGGCGAGTCGCCCTACAGCTACCTGATGACCCGGCGCATCGAGCGGGCGATGACCCTGCTGCGCCGGGGTGACCTCTCGGTCACCGAGGTCTGCTTCGAGGTCGGCTGCTCGTCGCTCGGGACGTTCAGCACGCGGTTCTCCGAACTGGTCGGCCTCTCTCCGAGCGCCTACAAGCGCCTGGCGGCGGGCGACGGCGAGGGGATCCCCACCTGTCTCGCCAAGCAGGTCATGCGGCCGATCAGGAATCGAGAAGCGACGCCCACTCGCCCCCACTTATCGTGAGCGGCATGAACCTCATCATCCAGCACACGTTCCTCCCCGCCGACGACCCGGAGAAGTCGCTGGCGTTCTACCGTGACGCGCTGGGCTTCGAGGTGCGCAACGACGTCGGGTACGGGGACATGCGCTGGATCACGGTCGGCCCGCCCGACCAGCCGCACACGTCGATCGTGCTGCACCCGCCGGCCGCCGACCCGGGTCTCACCGACGACGAGCGCCGCACGATCGCCGAGCTGATGGCCAAGGGCAGCTACGCGTCGATCGTGCTGGCGTCCGCGGACCTGGCGGGCACGTTCGACCAGGTCCAGGCGAGCGGCGCCGATGTCGTCCAGGAGCCGATGGACCAGCCCTACGGCGTCCGCGACTGCGCGTTCCGGGACCCGGCGGGGAACATGGTCCGCATCAGCCAGCTGGGGTGAGCCGCCGGCCGGCGAACTCGAGCACGTCGGGCAGCACCCCGCGCCAGTAGGCGTCTTCGTGCTTGCCCGGCGAGAACCGCGCCACGGCCGGGGACACGGCCTTCACCAGCTTGCGGTCCGCCCCCAGGAACGGGTCCGACTCCCCGCACCAGACGCCCAGGTCCGCGCCTCGGACGTCCCCCGGGTGCAGCAGCGGCTCCTCCGCGCGCCAGGTGGCCTCGTCGGCGAACACCTTGCGGGCGCGGGCATCCGGCCAGCTCACGAACAGAGCGGCGCTCGCCACGGCCGTCGCCTTCAGGTCCGGGTGGGCGCGGGCGAAGCGGAGGGCGCCGAAGCCGCCCATCGAGATGCCGAACACGGCCGCGGGCGCTTTGAGGTCGCGCTGGGTAAGCCAGACGGGGAGTTCGTCGGACAGCATCCGCTGTGGGTCGTCCTGGTCGCCGACGTCCACCCAGTAGTGGTCACCGTCGGGTGCGGCGATCGCGAACGGCGGGACGCCCGCGCGGACGGCCTTGGTCAGCGCTTCGGGGACGCCGAGGTCGAGGAACGTCCGGGCGCGGGCGCCGCGGCCGTGCAGGGCCAGGCACACCGGCAAGCCTGAGGCCGGGACACCTTCGGGGGTGATGAGGACCAGATCGACGTCGGTGCCGCGGGCCGTCGAGCGCATCCGCTGCACGGTGACGGGCGCGCTCAGGGGCGTCGGGCCGGTCGGCGGTGCCGTCGCGGGCGGCCCGGGGGGCGGCCCGGACGGAGCCGACGAGCAGCCCGCCAGCAGCGCGAGTGCGCTGCCGGCGAGCAGGCCACGACGAGTGAGCACCGAGGCAGCCCCGGCGCCTTCGATCGGACCCGACGTCGTCCGCCGTGGGAAGAGCACCGGGTCAGCCCCGGGTCTCTTCCTCCGCGAGCTCGTCGTCGTCCTCGGTTTCGCGGGGCGCCTTGTACGGGTCGGGTTCGCCCGCGTGCTGGGCCCCCGCCGACCGCCGCGCGACCTCCGCGTCGGCCTCACGGGCCTTCTCGAGCAAAGCCTCGATGCGCTTCGACTCTTCGGGGATCGTGTCGGCCACGAACGTCAGGGTCGGTGTGTAGCGAACCCCGGTGCCCTGCCCGACCTTCGTGCGGAGCATCCCGCGCGCCGATTCGAGCGCGGCGGCGGCACCGGCGAAGTCCGGGACCGAGTCCAGTTTCTCGCCGAGCACCGTGTAGTACACCGTGGCGTCGTGGAGGTCGCCGGTGACCTTCGTGTCCGTGACGGTCACGTAGTCCAGCCGGGAGTCCTTGACCTCGTGCTCGATCGCGGACGCCACGATCTGCGAGATCCGCTTGGCGAGCTTGCGGGCCCGAGCAGGATCAGCCATGTCTTTCTCCTCGAGAAAATCAGTCGTCTGGGCCGAGCAGCCGGCGGTGCGCGGAAAGCAGTTCGAACTCCGGCCTGCTCGCCACGTACCGCTCGCACGAGTCGAGCACGTCACGGACGTGCTCGCCACCTTCGGCGACCACGGCCACCCCGATGAGGGTCCGCCGGTGCAGGTCGGTGTGACCGGCTTCGGCCACCGACACGGCGAAGCGCTTGCGCACCTCGGCCAGCACCGGCCGGACCACGGATCGCTTCTGCTTCAGCGAATGGACATCGCCGAGCAGGATGTCGAGCTCAAGAGCTCCGACGTACATAGGCAAGTGAGGTGGTGTTGTAGGGAATGGGAAGCGAAGTCCCGGGTGCGTGGGAGAACCCACGCACCCGGGACCGAACGCCTTACGCTCGCGGCTTCTCGCGCTGCTCGTACGTCTCGATCGAGTCGCCGACCTTGAGGTCGCCGTACGAACCGAGCGTCAGACCGCACTCGTAGCCCTCGCGGACCTCGACCACGTCGTCCTTGAACCGCCGCAGCGAGCTGACCGGCAGGTTCTCCGCGACGACAGTGCCGTCGCGCAGCAGCCGGGCGCGCGCGTTGCGCCGGATCTCGCCGGACATGACCAGGCAACCCGCGATCGTGCCGATCTTGGAGGACTTGAAGACCTCGCGAACCTCCGCGCGGCCCAGCTCGACCTCTTCGTACTCCGGCTTGAGCATGCCCTTCAGAGCCTGCTCGATCTCGTCGATCGCCTGGTAGATGACCGTGTAGTACCGGACGTCGACGCCCTCGCGGGTGGCCCGCTCGGTCGCCTTGCCCTGGGCGCGGACGTTGAACCCGAGGACGATCGCGTCGGACGCGGTCGCCAGGTCGATGTCCGACTCGGTCACGCCACCGACACCGCGGTGCACCACGTTCAGCTCGACGTCGTCGCCGACGTCCAGCTGCAGCAGCGAGGCTTCGAGGGCCTCGACGGTACCCGAGTTGTCACCCTTGATGATCAGGTTGAGGCTGTTCGTCTCCTTCAAGGCGGAGTCGAGGTCCTCGAGGCTGACCCGCTTGCGGCGCGACGCGTTGAGCGCGTTGCGAGTACGAGCGGAGCGGCGCTCGGCGATCTGCCGGGCGACGCGGTCCTCGTCGACCACCAGGAAGGTGTCGCCCGCACCCGGCACCGAGGTGAACCCGATGACCTGGACGGGACGCGACGGCAGCGCCTCGGTGACGTCGACGTTGTGCTCGTCGACCATCCGGCGGACGCGGCCGTAGGCGTCACCCGCCACGACCGAGTCACCGACGCGCAGCGTGCCGCGCTGGACTAGGACGGTGGCCACCGGGCCGCGGCCGCGGTCGAGGTGTGCCTCGATCGCGACACCCTGGGCCTCCATGTCCGGATTGGCCCGGAGGTCCAGAGCGGCGTCGGCGGTCAGCAGGATCGCCTCGAGCAGCCCGTCGATGTTGATGTTCTGCCGCGCGGAGATCTCGACGAACATCGTGTCGCCGCCGTACTCCTCGGCCACGAGGTTGTACTCGGTCAGCTGCTGCCGGATCTTGTCCGGGTTCGCGCCTTCCTTGTCGATCTTGTTGATCGCGACCACGATCGGGGCCTTGGCGGCCTGCGCGTGGTTGATCGCCTCGACCGTCTGCGGCATCACACCGTCGTCGGCCGCCACCACGATCACCGCGATGTCGGTCGAGTTGGCACCACGGGCACGCATGGCGGTGAACGCCTCGTGGCCCGGGGTGTCGATGAAGGTGATCAGGCGCGGGTTGCCCTCGAGCTCGGTCTCGATCTGGTACGCACCGATGTGCTGCGTGATGCCGCCGGCCTCGCTCTCGCGGACCTTCGTCTTCCGGATCGTGTCGAGCAGGCGGGTCTTACCGTGGTCGACGTGACCCATGATGGTCACGACCGGCGGCCGGATCTGCAGGTCCTCTTCGCCACCCGCGTCGTCGCCGTAGGTGATGTCGAAGGTCCCGAGCAGCTCGCGGTCCTCCTCCTCGGGGCTGACGACCTGAACGTGGTAGTTCATTTCGCCGCCGAGCAGCTCGAGGATGTCGTCCGACACGGACTGCGTCGCGGTGACCATCTCGCCGAGGTGGAAGAGCACCTGCACCAGCGAAGCCGGGTTGGCGTCGATCTTCTCGGCGAAGTCGGTCAGCGAAGCGCCACGCGGCAGCCGGATCGTCTCGCCCTGCCCCTTGGGCAAGCGGACGCCGCCGACGCTGGGCGCCTGCATGTTGTCCATGTACTCCTGGCGCTTCTGCCGCTTCGACTTGCGACCCTTGCGCGAGGGACCACCCGGACGCCCGAAGGCACCCGCCGTGCCGCCACGGCCACCGGGGCCGCCACGGCCGCCGCCGCCGCGGAACCCGCCGCCACCGGCCGGGGCACCGCCACCGGCACCGCCGCCACCCGGACGGAAGCCGCCACCGGCACCGCCACCGGCGCCACCGGGACGGAAGCCGCCACCGCCGCCACCGCCACCGGGACCGCCACGGAAACCGCCGCCACCGCCACCGGGGCCGCCACGGGCGCCGCCACCGGGACCACCACGGGCGCCGCCACCGGGACCACCGCGCGCGCCGCCACCGGGACCACCGGCGGGACGGGCGGGACGGCCCGGCATCATGCCGGGGTTCGGCCGCGGGGGCATGTTGCCCGGGCTCGGCCGGTTGCCACCGGCGCCACCACCGGGACGCGGAGCCGGGCGGTCACCGCCGCCACCGGTACCACCGGGACGCGGCGGGCGCGTGTCGCCGCCCTGACCGCCACCACCGGGGCGCGGGCCCTGCGGACGCGGCGGGGCGCCGGAGCCGACACCGAACGGGTTGTTGCCGACCCGCGGGGTGCGCGGACCGGGCTTGGGGCCGCCGGGCTTGGGACCCTGCGGCTTCGGCGGGACGACCGAACCGGTGTTGCCCGCGGGGGGCGCGGCCGGGGTCTCCTGCTTGGGGGGTGCGACCGGAGCCGCCTCGGCCTTCGCCGCCGGGACCTGCTCCTGGGGAGCGGGCGCCGCCGGCTGCTGGCGCGGGCCGGGCCGCGGGCCGGGACCGGCCGGACGGCCGCCCGGTGCGGCGGCCGGCTTCGAAGCCGGAGCCTGCTGCTGCGGGGCCGCCGCGGGGGCGGCCTTCACCACCGGGACCTGCTGCTGGGGAGCGGGCGTCGCCGGCTTGGGCGCGGGAGCGCCCGGCTTGGCGGCCGGGGGTCCCGGGCGCGCCGACGGACCGGGGGTCGGTGCGGGCTTCTTGGCGCCCTTGGGGGCGTACGCGTCGCGCAGGCGGCGGGCGACGGGCGCCTCGACCGTGGACGACGCGGATTTGACGAATTCGCCCTGTTCCTTCAACTTGGCGAGCACGTCCTTGCTGGTGATGCCGAGCTCCTTAGCGAGCTCGTGTACGCGGGCCTTGCCTGGCACAGCTCTCCTCATCTAGGGGAGGCCAGGCGGGGGACCCGCTGACCTCGTCCTTATTGTCTCGCGTTCATGGCTTCAGCTTCACGGCTGACTCATGACGGGTCGACCTGCTTCCTTCGTTCCTCGCGGAGCCGGGGACGTCCCGGCTCCGTGATGCGTGGCGTGCGCTACGTACTCGCGGACTTCGCGGACGTCGAGCGCTCCCGGAGCCCGCAAGGCCCTCGGGAAAGCCCGCCGCCGTTCGGCCTTGGCCAGACAGTCCGGGTCGGGGTGCAACCAAGCCCCCCGGCCCGGGAGCCGACGACGTCCGTCGACGACCACCCGTCCGACCACCGCGACCACGCGCAGCAGCTCACCGATCAAGGCCCGCCGCTTGCAGCCGACACAAGTCCGCACCGGGGATTCTCGGTGGGGCTGGTGCTCGGCTACCCGCCGCGGGCTTCGAACCACTCCAGAGTCTACCGCTTCGACCTTCACTCAGCCGAACCGGTTGTCGCGGCGGGCCGCGTCGGACCGGCGTGGTCTTGATCACCCTCGTCGTCCACCGGCGCGGCGTCGCTGCGGATGTCGATCCGCCAGCCGGTCAGACGGGCGGCGAGGCGGGCGTTCTGGCCCTCCTTGCCGATCGCCAGCGACAGCTGGAAGTCCGGCACCACGACGCGCGCGGTCTTGCCCCGCTCGTCGACGACCCGTACGGAAACAACCTTCGCCGGGGACAGGGCATTCCCCACGAACCGGGCCGGGTCCTCCGAGTAGTCGATGATGTCGATCTTCTCGCCGGCCAGCTCGCTCATCACGTTGCGCACGCGCGAGCCGACCGGGCCGATGCAGGCGCCCTTGGCGTTCACGCCCGCCACGGTGGACTTCACCGCGATCTTCGTGCGGTGTCCCGGCTCGCGCGCGACGGCGGCGATCTCGACCGTCCCGTCGGCGATCTCCGGCACCTCCAGCGCGAACAGCTTGCGCACGAGGTTGGGGTGCGAGCGCGAGAGCATGATCTGCGGGCCGCGGTTGCCGCGCGACACGGTGACCACGTACGCCTTGATCCGGCTGCCGTGCTCGTAGGACTCCCCGGCCACCTGCTCCGCCGACGGCAGCACGCCCTCGGTGTCGCCCACCTGGACCACGACCATGCCGCGGGCGTTGGCGCGGGCGTCGCGTTGGATGACGCCGGCGACGATCTCGCCCTCCTTGGTGGAGAACTCGCCGAAGGTCTTCTCGTGCTCGGCGTCGCGCAGCCGCTGCAGGATGACCTGGCGCGCGGTGGTGGCGGCGATCCGGCCGAACCCCTCGGGGGTGTCGTCCCACTCCTCGTCGGTCTCGCCGTCGTGGGTCAGCGTGCGCGCGAGCACGCGCACCAGGCCGGTCTTGCGGTCGATGTCGATGCGGGCGTGCGGCTGGTGCCCTTCGGTGTGCTTGTACGCGGTGAGCAAGGCCGTCTCGATGGCCTCGATCACCGTTTCGAAGGGGATGTCCTTGTCCCGTTCGATCGCCCTCAGCGCGGCGATGTCGACGTTCACTTCGACCCCTTCTCCGTTTTCTCGGTCTCGGCCTGACCGGCGCCGGCCAGGCCGGACGCGTCGTCGTCGAGCAGTTTCAGATCCTCGGCCGGCGGCTGCTTGAACTCGATCTCGACGACCGCCTTCGCCACCTGGGCGTAGCGGACGTCGCGGAGCTCGCCGCCGACGAGGAGGCGGGCGGCGTCCGCGCCCGCGTGACCGACCCGGCCCATGAAGGCGTCACCTTCGACCGGGGTGACCTTGACCAGGCGGAACCGCGCGCGCCGCCAGTGCCGCTGCTGGGTCAGCGGGCGCTCGATGCCCGGCGAGGTGACCTCCAGCGTGTACGCGCTCGCGAGCACGTGCTCGTTTTCGTCGAGCGCCGCCGCGACCTTGCGGCTGACCTCGGCGACCTCGTCCAGCCCGATGCCGTCGTCGGAGTCGACGACGACCTTGACCAGCTGCCGCCGGCCGGCCTGCTGGACCTCGAACGAATCGAGGTCGAAACCCGCGGCGGTGACGGCTTCGGCCACTATCGGCTGAAGCCGGCTGGCGAGTTCTCCTGGCACGTGGGGCTCTCCTCGGTCGGGATCAAGTTGGCGTTCGAGGCCTGTTCCGGCCGGCTCGGCGCTGCGGAGCTGCAGCCTGCCTGCTGGCAGGCACCTTGCGCCGGGCGACGTCCGGACAAGCCTCACCGGGTCGGTGGTGGACCAGCTTATCCGGTCGCCCTTCCGGCACGCGCGAGCGGCGGGGCCGCCCCGGGGCCTGGCAGGATGGGCCGACGTGACCGGAAGACCGACCGAGCTGACCCGCCGTGCCGCCCTCCGCTTCGGGGCGGTGGCCGCACTGGCCGTGCCGCTGGCCGCCTGCGGGCCCGGCTACGACGAAAGCCCCGACCCGCTGCAGCCGCTCCTGGCCGCCGCCGACGCGGACGCCGCGGCGGCGCGCGCGCTGGCCAAGGGCAAGGACGCCGACACCGCCGGCCAGCTCGCCGACGCGCGCGCGGCGCACGCGGCCGCGCTGAAGTCCGAAGTGGACCGGCTGAACCGGCCGAAACCCCCGACGTCCGCCTCGCCGCCGGCCCCGGCGGCGCTGAGCGACCTGAAGGAGCGGCTGGCCACCGCGCGCAAGCAGGCCGAGGACCTCGTCCCCGGGCTGCCGCGCTACCGCGCCGGCATGGTCGCGGCGATCGCCGCGGGCTGCGCCGCGCTGCAGCGCATCAACCCGGCGCTGGGCCCGGGCGAGGACGCCCCGGCCGCGGCCGGGCCGCCCGGCGGCGCCGTCCCCGCGGAGGCCGTCGACCCGCTGCAGCAGGCGCTCGCCGCCGAGCACGCCGCGGTCTGGGTGTACGGCCTGGTCGGCGCGTTCCTCCCGGCCGACTTCGGGGAGGCCGAAAAGGGCGGCGTCGCGGAGCACGCGCTGCGCCGCGACCTGCTGCAGACGATGCTCGCGGGCGCCGGGGCGACCCCGGTGGCGCCGGAGCCGGCCTACAACCCGAAGAAGCCGGTGACCGACACGGCGTCGGCCGCGCTGGTGGTCGCGACGGCGGAAGCCGACTGCGCGTCGGCCTGGCTGGCGGTGGTGAACCACACCGACGACGCGGGCCTGCGCACGACGGCGTTGCACGCGCTGGTGGCCGCTTCGCGGCGCGGGACGCCGTGGCGCTCCGAGGCCGGCGAGAAGCCTGCGGCGGTCGCCATGCCCGGCCAGGCGAGCTGACCCCGCGATGTCCTGAAGGGCACCCTCAGGGACGTGACGTCCCTGAGGGTGCCCTTCAGGGCTTGCGAAAGCGGGTCAGCCGAAGTCGCCCGACAGGCGCAGGGCGTCCTTGACGATCTTGTCGAGGAGCGCCTTGTCCTTGTGCTTGTCGTAGAAGTCGCCCAGCACGATCGTCGTGTTCGTGCCCTCGACCCGGGACGCGTACGCCGCGTCGGCGCCGCTCACGCTCGGAGTGCCGGTGCCGGCGAACGTCTTGTCCTTGACCAGGTCGGTGACGTTGCCGGTGCCGTCCTGCTCGGTCAGCGTCTTGAGGGCCTTCGCCTTCGCCGAGTCCGGCATCCCCACCAGCACCACGGACACCAGCGCCTTCGCGCCGCCCGACTCCGTCGTGTAGAGCGCGCGGACCAGCGACTGGCACGGGCTGTCCTGGAAGAAGTCCTGGGTCTTGCCGTAGGACTTCGCGGCGCAGTCCGTGGACCGCGCCGGCCCGGCGACCGGCGTGAACGTGTACTGCCCGGTGCTCTTGGCCGGCGGCTGCGCCACCGGCTCGTCCGGCGTCGAGTCGTGCCGGATCAGGAACCAGAGCAGTCCCGAGATCACGGCGATCGCGACGAGCCCGGCGCCCCTGAGTGCCAGGGTCCGGGTGTCACGCGCCGGTGGGCCGGGCACGGGCGGGCGGGGCTGCGGGGGAACCGCGCCCAGCGGGGCCGTGTCGGACGGGCCTGGGGTGAAATGCGCACCAACCACGACGCCATACGGTAGTTCACGCCCGTTCGGGAGTTCACTCGAATGCGTGTAAGACGCGTTCGACGTCGTCAGCGGTGTTGTAGAGGTGGAAGCCGACCCGGACCTTCCCGTTGCGCAACCCGGACACGATCCCGGCCGCGGCGACCCGCCCGGGGTCGGCTTCGAGCGACACGATCGCGCTCCCCCGCGGCGGCCGGCCGAGCTTCTCCAGCAGCGTGTCGGCCAGGCCGACGTCATGGGCCCTGACCTGCGCGAGGTCGAGCCCGCCGAGGTATTCCAGCGCGGCCGCCGCGCCCACCTGGGCCAGCCAGACCGGCGAGAGGTCGAACGCGCGGGCGTCACCGGCCAGCCGCAGCGGGAGGCCGTAGACGGTGGCCCACGGGTCCTCCCCCGCGTACCAGTTGGCCGCGACCGCGCGGGTGCGGTCCTGCGCGTCCGGGCGCACCGCCAGCCACGCGCAGCCGCGCGGCGCGAGCAGCCACTTGTAGCCCGCCGCGACGACCCAGTCGGCCCAGGCGACGTCCAAGGGCAGCCAGCCCGCGGCCTGGGTCGCGTCGAGCAGCACCGCCGCGCCGGCGGCCTCGGCCGCGGCCCGCAGCGCGGGGAGGTCGGCGATCCGGCCGTCGGCGGACTGGACGACGCTCACCGCGACGACGTCGTGGCCCTCGACCCGCGCGGCCAGGTCGTCGAGCGGCACCTCGGTGACGGTGACGCCCGGGTTCGCCGCGAACGGGAAGGTCACGCTCGTGAAGTCGCCTTCGGCGGCGAGCACGCGGGTGCCGGCGGGCAGCGCGGCGGCGACGTTGGCGATCAGCTGGGAAGCCGACGCGCCGATCGCGACCCGCCCGGGTTCGACCCCGAGCAGCCGGGCGAACCCGGCCCGCGACCGCGCGACGGCCTCGTCGAAGTCCGCCGGCCGGCTCGCCCCGGTCCGCCAGTTCTCGACCGACCCGGCCACGGCCGCGGCGACCGGCGCGGGCGGGATGCCCATGCTCGGCGTGTTGAGGTACCCGGACGGGACGGCGAAGTCGGCTCCGAAGGCGTGCATGTCCCGAGCCAAGCAGATCCGGTTCTCACAGGAACGCGGTGACGTCGGCGTAGGACGGCGGAGTGAGGGGAAGGTCACGGCCGTCGCGCACGGCCAGCGCCGTCTCGGCCGCCGCGGCCAGCGCCATCCGGTAGGGCAGCGAACCCAGGCTGATCCGGGCGACGCCCAGTTCCGCCAGCCCGGCCAGCGTCACCTTGCCGGGCAGGAACAGCAGGTTGACCGGGACGCCGACGGCGACGATCCGCTCGACGTCGGCCGGCTCGGCGAGGCCGGGCACGAAGACGCCGTCCGCGCCCGCCGCGACGTAGGCCCGCGCCCGCGTCTCGGCTTCGGCGACCGAGCGGTCGCCCGCCCAGTGGGTGTCCGTGCGGGCGTTGACGAACAACTGCGGTGTGCGCTCCTTCACCGCCGTGACCAGGGCGGCCTGGACCTCGACGGGAGCGAGCGAGCCGTCGGCGCGGCCGTCTTCGAGGTTGACGCCGACCGCGCCCGCCGCGGCGAGCTCTTCGGCCAGGTCGGCGACGGCGGCCGGGTCCGCGCTGAAGCCGTCGGCGATGTCGACGCTGACCAGCGCGTCGAGCCGGGCCAGGCGGGCGGCCAGCGCGACGGTCGCGTCCCGCGTCGACGGCGCGCCGTCCGGCTCCCCCGCCGCCGCGGACACGCCGAGGCTGGTCGTCCCGAGCGCGCGGAACCCCTGCGCGACGAGGTGGGCGCCGACGCCGAACTCCCAGGCGTTGGGCAGCAGGAGCGGGGCACCGGGGACGTGCAGGGCACGAAAGTCGTCCATGCCCCCGAACCTAGGTCCCCGAAACTTCGGCCACCGCCGAACCCAGATGGACGACACGCGTACCCGGATGGACGACACGCGTACCTGGGCGGACGACACGGCGAGGACCTCCCCCGCCTCGCCGTGTCGTCCATCTGCGTACGCGTGTCGTCCGTCGGGGTACGCGTGTCGTCCGGCCCGGTACGGCGTCAGCCGCCGCTGCCGCCCGAGTTGGCCGCCGAGATCGCCGCGGCGCGGGCCGCCTTCAGTTCGCGGATCACCTTGCGCAGCGCGGGAACCGCGGCGCCCGCGACGTCCTCCAGCTCCGCGAGCCGGGCCTTGTGGTGCCGGCGGTCGCGGCGCGAAAGGACCGTGCCCAGCTCCACCGCCGCGGCCAGCGACGTCAGGGCCGCCGCGCCCGGGTCGACCCGCGACGCCGGTTCGACGCTTCGCAGCGCGTCCGCCACCACCTCGTGCAGCCGGGCCGCCTCGGCGTGGTCGCGGACCACCGGGCGGCGGCGCGGGAACAGCCCCAGCACGTGTGACGTCTTCAGCGTGATCGTGCCCGCCGCGTCGAGCTGGGTCTCCAGGGACTGGAGCGTCGCGCGGGCATCGCGGCGGACCCACGCACGCCACTTGCGGTGCGGGTCCGCGGCGAGGTCGCCCAGCAGGTCGTCGAGCACCAGGTGGCCGGTACCGGCGGCGCCGGTGACCACGGGCCGCCCGTCGCCGTCGACGACCAGCCCGCGCTGGACCAGGTCCGTCAACGCCGCCGCGCGCACCAGCAGCGCGACGCGCTGGCGGTCCGGTAGCCGGTCGCGGCCGGTGTCGCACGCCAGCAGGTAGGCCTGCGCGGGCAGGGACAGAGCGCTCATCGTGTTCCTCTCATTGCCGCTTCAGGGCGGGCCAGATCCGCGACCAGGGTGCCGTCCGGCCGTCGTAGTCCCACACCAGCCCGTCGACGACCTGGGTCTCGTGCGCGAAGTAGGGCCGCAGCAGCCCCGGGTCGAACCCGGCGAACAGCACCGCGTCGGCCGATTCCGGCGGTGGCCCGAAGTACCAGTACGCCCGGTGTCCACTGTAGACGGTGCGGATGCCGTACGGCGCCCCGTAGAACTCGGTCACGGCCGCGAACGGGTAGATCTCGGCGTAGACCGCGGTCCGCGCGCGGACCTCGGGCGGGAGCGACGCGTACGTCTGACCGATCACCTCGGCCAGGTCCTGCTGCGGCAGCTCCCCCTGCGCGAACGCGCTGCCGAGCGAGAACGGCCCGAACGACGTCCGCGCCGAGGCCGGCCACACCGGCAGCGCGACGAGCGTGACCACCGCCGAGAGCACGAACGCCGGCCACGCGACGGCTTTCCACCAGCCCACGAGGTTCCGCCGGGTCAGCTCGGTGGCCGCCGCCGCGAACGGCACGGCGTAGCAGCCCATCAGGTAATAGGACCGCCCCTGCGTCGCGACCACGGCCAGCGCCACGAGGATCAGGGCGACGCCGAGGTAGCGGTACGGCCGCAGCTGCGCCGACCGCAGCAGCCGCCAGACGCCGTAGAGCAGGGCCACCACACCGACCCCGATCCCGGCGCCGAGCAGTCCGTCGCGCACCCACGGGCCGTAACCCGGGAACTCCGCGGCGACGACTTCACTCATGTGGGTGTAGGGCCAGCCGTGTGCGGCCTGCCAGAGCAGCGTCGGCACCGTGACCACGACGGCGATCGCCGCGCCCAGCCAGAGTTTCGGGCGCCGGAGCAGGTCCCTCGGCCCGAACACCAGCGCGGCGAGCAGCACCGCCGCCCACAGGGCCGGGATCAGGAACTTCGTCTCCAGCGACACCGCCGTGACGACGCCGGCCCAGACGAGCAGGCCGTCGCGGCGGGTGCGGGTCCAGCGGACGAGCAGCCAGGCCACGACCGTCCACAGGAACGGGTCCAGCACGTAGGTCCCGATCCAGTGACTGACGACGACGATGCCGGACGCCGCGTAGCAGGCCGCCGCCATCGCCTGGGCGCCGCGGCCGCCGCCGAACTCCCGCGCGATCAGCGCCGTGACGACCACCCCGGCGGCCGCGGCGAGCGTCATCGGCAGGCGCAGCACGACCAGCGAGCCCGGCGCGAGCCGGTCCATCGCCGCCGCCAGCGCCGGGATGAGGGGTGGCTGGTCGAAATACCCCCAGCTCAGGTGATCTCGACCGGCCACCAGGAAGTAGAGCTCGTCGAACCCGCCGGCGTAGCGCCCGCTGGTCAGGAGCAGCGCGAGCCCGGCGAGGCCCGCGATCGCCAGTACCGGGCCGCGGGCGAACGCCACGCCCGTCATCTGTCGCGTGTGGACAGTCACCACGGTTGCCTCCCTCGCTGTGGTCCGCCCACTCCACCGGATCGCGGCCGGCACCGGAACGGGGCAAGGGAGGTGCTCGCGACGACGAAAGTTGCGGGCCCGCGCCCGGGCCGCAACTTTCGTTGCGCGTCCGGCGCGACGGCGCGGGTGAGCGGTTACCGTGACCGCGTGACCAGCACCAGGCGGCCGTGGTGGCCGAGCCGCGCCGACGTCTTCTGGCTGCTCCTGGCCGCGTTCGTGTTCGCGGGGCTGAACGTCCTGCTCTACGCGCTGGGCGAGGTCACGACCGGGCCGCTCGGCCCGGCGGCCGGGCTGGTGCTGCAATTGGTCTGCGACTTCTCCCTGGTGCTGCTGTTCCGGTTCCCGCGCCAGGTCGCCTGGTTCGTCGTCGCGGCGGCGGGCCTGATGCTGGCGTCCGACCTGTTCGCGCCCGGCCTGTTCGTGGCGGTGCGCCCGCTCGCGCTGACGACGGTGCCGACCATCACCCCGGTCGTGCTGTCGCAGCTGCCGCGGGTGCTGGACCGGCGGAGCGTGCTCTGGCTAGCCGGGATCCTCACGCTGATCGCCGCGCGGCCGTGGGTGCCGAGCTGGAGCACGACGCCGTTCGCCGTGCTCAGCACCACGCTGCCGGCGATGTTCGGGCTCTACGGCGAGGCGCGGCGCCAGCTGCTGCGATCCCTGCGGGACCGCGCGGAGCGCGCCGAGCGCGAGCAGCACCTGCTCGCCGAGCAGGCCCGCGCGGAGGAACGGCGGCGGCTGGCGGGCGAGATGCACGACGTCGTCACGCACCGGCTCAGCCTGATGGTGCTGCACGCCGGGGCGCTCGGCGTGACGTCGCACGAGGAGCGGGTGCGGACGGCGGCCGAGGACATCCGCCGCGAAGGCGCGCTCGCGCTGGACGAGCTGCGCGACCTCGTCGGCGTGCTGCGCAACGGCACCGAGACGGTCCCGCGCACGCTCAGCCCGGAGCAGCCCGGCGACCCGGCGCGGCTGGTCGAGGAGTCGCGCTCGGTCGGCGTGGTCACCGGGCTCGCGGTGGACGGCGACCCGGCGCAGGTGTCGCCGACCGTCGCGCGGACCGCGTACCGGCTGGTGCAGGAGGCGCTGACGAACATCCGCAAGCACGCGCCGGGCGCGTCGGCGGCGGTGTCGCTGCGCTACCACCCGGGCGGCCTGGACGTCTCGGTCGCCAACACGGCGGCGTCGCGGCGGCCCGATCCGGCCCTGGCGGGCAGCGGTTCCGGGGCCGGGCTGGCGGGGCTGCGGCAGCGCGTCGAACTCGTCGGCGGGCGGTTCGACGCGGGCCCGGTGGCCGGTGGCGGGTTCCGGGTCGGTGCGATACTGCCCGCTTACGTCCCGACGGCGGAAGGCACGCACAGTGATCCCGGTGATCCCGGTGCTCGTGGTCGATGACGAGCCGATGGTGTGCGCGCACCTGCGCACGATCCTCGGTTCGGCGGGCGACATCGACGTCGTGGCCCAGGCGGGCGACGGCGCCGAAGCCGTCGAGGCGGTGGTCCGGCACCGGCCGCGGGTCGTGCTGATGGACCTGCGCATGCCGGGCGTCGACGGCCTGACGGCGATCGCGCGGATCGCGGCGCTCCCGGACCCGCCGGCGGTGGTGGCGCTGACGACGTTCGACGCGGACACCTACGTGATCCGCGCCCTGCGCGCGGGCGCGGCCGGTTTCCTGGTGAAGTCGACGCCGCCGGAGGACCTGATCGGCCTGGTCCGGGTGGCGGCGGACGGGCACACGGTCCTGTCGCCGTCGGCGGCCCGCCGGTTGGTGGCGCTGTCCGCGGACGGCCGCGAGCGCGGCGAAGACGCCCGCCGCCGGACGTCCGGGCTCACCGATCGCGAGCGGGATGTGCTGGCGTGCCTGGGCGAAGGACTGTCCAATGCGGACATCGCGGCCCGGCTTCACCTCGCGGAGGCGACGGTGAAGAGCTACGTGTCGCGGATGCTCGTGAAGCTGGACTGCACCAATCGGACGCAGGCGGGCCTGCTGGCCCACGAAGCCGGCCTGGTCGCCCGCTGACCCGTCACTTTCGCCACGAAAGATGCGACTTCACACGGATCTAACGCCACTTTCACCAGGAAAGATGCGACGCCTCACACGGATCTAACGCCACTTTCACTACGGAAGATGCGGCGCCTCACATGGATTTTACGTGGGCCACAGCAATGGGATTGCGCGCCAGACCGCCCAGGCGATGAGGGCGAGCCAGGCGGCGATCCACACCAGCGCCGGGATTCCGGTGCTCCGGGCGAGCATGGCCGCGTCGTCCTCCTGACCGCCGAAGCCGTGCCGGATCCGGTTGAGGACGAGCGCGCGCAGGCCACCGAGTTCACTGGTCAGCAGCAGCCAGGCTTCGGCGTACGCGACGCCGTTCTTCAGCCAGAGCGGCGCCCAGCGCAGGGCACCGAACACGATCGCCCCGACCGCGACGACCACCACGAAGGTGAGCAGGTCCCGGGTGAACAGCAGGAGGAACACCATCGCGGCCAGGGTCAGGGTGAGCACGGCCGGAACGAGCCCGCGGTGCAGCAGGCCCGCCGCGCCCAGGCCGGCCAGCGGCGGCATCGCGTACCCGGCGGCGCTGGTCAGGACGGCGGCGAGCCCCGGCGGGGTCCGGTGCCAGGTACCGCCGGACTCCGGGCTGTCGATCGCGACCCGGCCGACGCCGCCGCCGGTCAGGATGCTCACCAGCGCGTGGCCGCCTTCGTGGAAGAGCGTGCCGAGGAAGTTGGCCCGGTAGACGACACTCCGCCGGCCGTCGGCGGGCACCGCGAACGACGTCACCACGACCATGGCCGCCACCAGCGCGGTGATCCCGACGAGCTCCGGTCCCGGCGCGGGCAGGGTCTCGTCGAGCACAGCGAACGCGGACGCCATGAGTCCCTCCCCGGAGCCGTGGAGCCGTCCTCCACAGTGTCACCGGGGCCGCGGGCCGGGCGGGATCCCCGCCGGGAATTGTCCTGGAGCTGTCCAGCGTCACGCGGACGCGGGCGTGTGCTCCGCGTCGTAGGCGTCCCGCGAATCCTGGACCGACGCCATGTGCTGCCGCGCCCACTGGTCCAGCAGCTCCAGCGGCTCGGAAAGGTTGCGCCCCAGCGAGGTCAGCTCGTACTCGACCTTCGGCGGGATCACCGCGTACGCCGTGCGGGTGAGGATGCCGTCGCGGACCAGGCTGCGCAGCGTCTGCGTCAGGACCTTCTGGGAGATGCCGTCCACGCGGCGGGCGATCTCGGTGAACCGCAGCGGGCCGCCGGTGAGCGCGCCGACGATGAGGACCGTCCACTGGTCGCCGATGCGGTCGAGCAGCTGTCGGGTCGGGCAGTCGCGGTCGTACGGGTCCGGGTGCACAGCGTCTCCTCACTTTCCCAAAGAGAGTAACACGCGATTCAGGCGGTGGGCGCCATCAGCGTGCCGAAGAGGATCCGCAGGTGACGGCGTCCGCGTTCCCAGCGCGCGTCCAGTTCGCCCTGATCGCGCGTGGCCCAGCTGGCGATGAGGATGCCGCGGACGACGTCCATCGCGGTGTAGACCGCGTGCAGGAACTCGTGGTGCCCGGCATGCTCCGGCAGCAGCGCCTTGCCGAACTCGACCAGGCTGGACGTCGCGATCGGCTCGACCACCGCCATCTGGCGGCGCAGCTCGGGGTCGGTCCGCGACGCGACCCACAGCTCCACCGTCGCGGAGAACACCGGCCCCTGGTGCATCTCCCACAGCAGCTGCAGCGCGTCGCCGACCGGGTCGGTGGACGCGCGCAGCCGGTCCAGCTCGGCCATCGCGACCTCGGTGCGCTTCGCCGCCAGGTGCCGGATCGCCGAGGTGACCAGGTCGGCCTTCGTCGGGAAGTGGTGCACCTGCGCGCCGCGCGTGACGCCGGCGCGGTCGGCGACGCGGGTGGTCGTCGTGCCCGCGTAGCCGAACTCGACCAGGCAGTCGATCGTCGCGTCGAGCAGCCGGACGCGCATCGCCGCGCTGCGCTCCTCCTGGGTGCGGCCGGTCGATCCCCGTCGTGGCGCTGACATGGGACTACTTTATGGGGCGATGCGTGCTTCGGTTGCGGCGACCAGCCCGGCGACGACCCGCGTGATGAACACGCCCAGGATCCGCCGGTAGAACCAGCCGGTGCCGGGGATCTTCGCGGTGAACGTCGAATGCCAGTGGACCTCGGTGCCGCCGTCTCTCGGCGACAGGTCGACGTAGGCGACGTAGTCCCGCAGCGGCAGGCCGTGCTCCAGCGCGTAGCCGAACCGGCGCCCGGGCTCCAGCGCGACGATCTTCTCGTACGAGCGGGTGCGGCCGGTGCGGAACAGCCGGATCGCGCCGAGCCCTTCGCGCTCCCCCTCCCCTTCGCTGACCAGCTCGAACGACTCCAGCGGCGACCAGGCCGGCCAGCTCGCGCCGTCGCGAAGCAGGGCGTAGACGGTGTCGGCCGGCGCGGACGTCCGGCCACGGACGGAAATACTCTGTACCATTTGGTACGTGTACCATCTGGTACATGATCGACACAAGCCCGCGCGCCCAGCTGCTCGACGCGGCGATCGACCACATCGCCCACCACGGCGGCGCGGGCAAGAGCCTGCGCGCCCTGGCCGCCGGCCTCGGCACCAGCCACCGCATGCTCATCTACCACTTCGGCTCGAAGGAAGGCCTGCTCACGGCGGTCACG
This sequence comes from Amycolatopsis sp. NBC_00355, assembly GCF_036104975.1. GTDB lineage: Bacteria > Actinomycetota > Actinomycetes > Mycobacteriales > Pseudonocardiaceae > Amycolatopsis. The sequence continues at coordinate 3,884,817 of NZ_CP107982.1, forward strand.
CGCGAGGTCGAGGCCCGGCAGCGCACGGCCCTGGCCGACGTCGGCGAGGGTGGCGAGTTCTGGCGGCGGCTGACCGACGAGGACCTGCGCGCCAACGAAAAGCTCTTCTTCCAGCTCTACGGCCAGGCCCTCGGCGGCACCCCGGGCACGACCGAGTTCCTGGACGGCGTCGTCGACGACTGGCTCGGCCCGATCGAGGCCCTGCTCGCGCGCTACGGCGTCCCCGAGGCCGACCGGCCGGCGCACGCCCGGCTCGGGCTCGCCGTCACCCGCGGTCTGCTGCTCGACCTCGTCACGACCGGCGACCGCGAAGCCGTCGACGCCGCGATGGAGCTTTTCCTGGCGGTGTACGAGAAGTGATAATGGCGCGATGCGCCGGACACCGGGGATCTTGCTCGCGCTGGTCACGACGGCGGCCCTCGCGCCCGCGGCGGCGGCCGAAACCGGCCCGGTCCGCGAGACGGCGTGGGTCGAAACCGGCGCCGACCTCGACCACGACGGCAAGCCCGACCGCGTCGCCGCCGACGTCGTCCGGCCCGCCGGGCGCGCACGCGTCCCGGTGATCCTCGACGTCAGCCCGTACTTCGCGTGCTGCGGCCGCGGCAACGAGTCCCAGAAGAAAACGTTTGCGCCGGACGGCACCCCCGAGCAGTTCCCGCTGTTTCTCGACAACTACTTCGTGCCGCGCGGGTACGCGGTGGTACTGGCCGACGTCGGCGGCACGAACCGCTCGTCCGGCTGCTTCGACGACGTCGCCGACGGCAACGCCGTCGTGAACTGGCTCAACGGCCGGGCGAAGGCCTTCGACGCGCCCGACGGCGGCCGGCCGGTGACGGCGGGCTGGGCCACCGGGGACGTCGGCGCGATCGGCAAGTCCCAGGACGGCGCCACCGCGATCGGCATGGCCGCGTCCGGGATCCCCGGGCTGAAGACGATCGTGCCGATCGAAGGCGTCGCCGACAACTACGCCCAGCTCGTCGCGAACGGCGCGCCCTTGGCGACGCCGGACAACACCGGGTCGGCCTTCACCTACAACGACCGCGCGGCGCGGTTGTGTCAGCCGTTCGAGGCGGACGTCAAGGCGCGCATGGGCACGGACGGTGACTACAACGCCTATTGGCAGGGCGTGAACTACGTCCCGCAGGCCGGGCGGGTGCGCGCGAGCGTGCTCATCGCGCAGGGGTTCGGGGACAGCGTCGTCGGCGCGGACCAGTTCGCCGCCTACTGGGCCGCGCTCGGCCGGGCCGGGGTGCCGCGCAAGGCGTGGCTGAGCCAGGCCGGCCACGTCGACCCGTTCGACCTGCAGCGGGCGCGGTGGGTGGACACGCTGGGCCGCTGGTTCGACCGCTGGCTGCGGGGCGTCCGCAACGGCGTCGAGCACGAGCCCGCCGTGCACCTGGAAGCCACGCCGGACCGGTGGACGGACGTCCGGGCCTGGCCGCCCGCGACCGCCGCCACGACGTTCCGCCCGGCTGCCGGCGGCACGCTCGGCCGGCGTGGTTCCGGCACGGCCACAGTCGTCGACGACCCGGCGGTCGGCCGCGAGCAGTGGGCGGCCGGGACGTCGGCCGCGCGGTTCACCGGCGCTCCCCTGACCTCGGCGGTGCGGCTGGCCGGGACGCCGTCCGTGAAGATCACCGCGTCGTCCGACAAGCCCGCCGCCCGGCTCGGCGTCGCGCTCGTCGACTACGGCCCGGCGGACGTCCGGAACACGGCGAACTACGGCAGTGGCGTGAAGAACCTGACCACCCGATCGTGCTGGGGCGTAAGCCGGCCCGGTGACAGCGCGTGCTTCCTGGACACCGCCACCGACCTCGTCCGCGCCGACCACCAGATCGTCGCAGCCGGCTGGGCCGACCTCGGGCACCACGCGTCGCTGCGCCACGGCGAGCCGCTCGTACCGGGGCTGGCGTATTCGATGACGTTCACCCTGAGCAGCCTCGACCACGTCGTCCCGGCCGGGCACCGGCTCGGCCTGCTGCTCGGCGGCACCGACGGGCAGCTGTTCGACCCGGCGCTGCCGGTGCTGGGCGACACGCTGACGTTCGACCTCGCGCGGACGTCAGTCACCCTGGGCCTTACACAGCCCGAACATTAGGCGCACGCCCTCCGAACACCCGCCCGCCAGAGTTCTCCTCGTACCCGGAAACCATTCACCGAGGGAGACATCATGCGAGGACCCATCTGGACGCGGCGGCTGGCACTGGCGGGCGCCGGAAGCGCGGCCTGCCTGCTGGCGCTGGCGCCGCTGGCCTCGGCCCAGACGACGTCCCCGGCGCCGGTCGCGCCGATCACGCTCAGCCCCGAGGAGTCGCAGCAGGTCTGCGGCGACTGGGTGCCGAAGCTGCAGAAGCGCGCCGACAACCTGGAGAAGCGGATCAACGGCGGCCCCGAGGTCGCCGGCTCGGTCGCCAACCTCAAGGCCCGCGCCCAGGACCAGCGCACGGCCGGGCACAACGACCGCGCCACCAAGCTCGACGAGCGCGCCACCAAGCGGCAGGGCAAGGTCGGTGAGCTGACCACCGCGAAGCAGAAGCTCGACGCCTTCGCGTCCGCCCACTGCAAGCCGGCCGCGCCGGCGCCGACCAAGTGAGGGCGGCGAGGATCGCGGCCGCGGTCGGGGCCGCCGCGCTCATCACGCTCGGCTGCTCGGCCTGCCGCGACAACCTGATGGGCTCGCCGGACCCCGGCACCTCCCCGGCGTCGTCGGAACTGAGCGGCATCGAATCGACGCTCAACGGCGTCGAGTCCGACATGAACGACGACGGCTCCCCGTGACCGGCTAGCGTCTCCCCGGGGGCGACGGCGGAGACGGGAGCGGGAATGGGGTCACCGGGGCGCGGCCTCGTCCTCGTGGTCGAGGACGAGTCCGCGATCGCCGAACTGGCGGCGCTGTACCTCAAGCGCGACGGGTTCGGCGTGCACGTCGAGCCGGACGGCGGCCGCGCGCTCGACGCCGTCCGGCGGCTCAAGCCGGTGGCGATCGTGCTCGACATCGGACTGTCCGGAATGGACGGTATCGAGATCTGCAAGACACTGCGCGCGGCCGGCGACTGGACGCCGGTGCTGTTCGTCACCGCTCGCGACGACGAGCTGGATCGCTTGCTGGGCTTGGAGATCGGCGCCGACGACTACCTGACCAAGCCGTTCAGCCCGCGCGAGCTGGCCGCGCGCGTCCGGACCGTGCTGCGGCGCGCGTCCGGGGCGGCGCCGACCCCCTCGGCGTTCACCGTCGGCGCGGCGCGCGTCGACCTCGCGAGCCGCCGCGCCTGGGCCGGCGAGACGGAGATTTCCCTGACGTCCACGGAGTTCGACCTGCTCACGCACCTGCTCCGGCACCCGGGGCAGGTGCTTTCGCGCGACCAGCTGCTCAGCGCCGTCTGGGGGTACGCCGCCGCGGCGGGCACGCGCACGGTCGACGTCCACGTCGCGCAGCTGCGGGCGAAACTCGGTGCGGCCAGTCCGATCAGGACGGTCCGCGGCATCGGCTACGCGGCGGACCCGGCATGAGGTACCGCGGGACGCTCGCCGGGCGGATCACGCTCGTCTGCCTCGCCGTCGCCGGGATCGCGGTGATCGTGGCCGGGTTTGTGGCGGCGCGGCTGATCCGGACCACGGCGGACAACGTGCTGCAGTCGTCCCTGTCGGCGCAGGCCGACGTCGTCGCGTCGCAGCTCGACGAGAGCGGCATCGGCAACCGGCTGGGCGTCGGCAAGGTCGCCGACGTCGTGCGCGGGCAGGGCATCTCGGTCGTCGTGCGCCGCGCGGGCGGGCAGCCGGCCGGGGACGCCGTATCGGTGCAAGCGGCGGCGAAGGCGGGGCTCGGCGCCGTGCACTCGGAGCGGGTGCTGGTCGCGGGCGCGCAGTACCTGGTGGAGACGCGGGCGGTCGGGACGCGCGGGGCGGCGTTCGCGCTGGTCCTGCCGGCGCGCAACGCGGACACGACGCAGCGCGCGCTGGTCCGGAACATCGCGTTCGCGCTGGGGATCGGGCTGCTGGTGGCGGCCGCGGCCGGGTTCGTGTCCGGCCGGTTGCTGGGCCGTCCGCTGCGCCGGGCGGCCGCGGCCGCCGGATCGCTGCGGGCCGGCCGGCGCGACGTCCGGGTGCCGGTCGAGGGGCCGCGGGAGGTCGCGGAGGTGGCGGGCTCGCTGAATTCGCTGGCCGACGCGCTCGCCCACAGCGAGGCGCGGCAGCGGGACTTCCTGCTGTCGGTGTCGCACGAGCTGCGGACGCCGTTGACAGCGGTGACGGGCTTCGCCGAGGCGATCGCGGACGGCGTCGCGTCGGGCGACGACGCCCAGCGCGCCGGCCAGACGATCCAGCGCGAGGCCGCGCGGCTGGAACGCCTCGTCACGGACCTGCTGGAGCTGGCCCGGCTGGGCGCCGACGAGTTCCGCCTGGACGTCACGACCCTGGACCTGGGCGCGTTGCTGCGGGACTGCGCGGAGGTCTGGCAGCTGCGGTGCGCGCGGGAAAACGTGCGGCTGTCCATTGTGGCGCCTTCTTCCCCGGTCCCGGTGCCGGCCGACGCCCGGCGGCTGCACCAGGTCGTCGACGGCCTGGCGGAAAACGCCCTGCGGGTCACCCCTTCGGGCGCCCCGATGGTCTTCTCGCTGTCGGTGTCCGGCTCCGAAGCCCACCTTTCGGTCCGCGACGGCGGCCCGGGCCTGGCCCCGGAGGACTACCCGGTGGCGTTCGAACGCGGGGTGCTGAACGCCCGCTACCGCGACCGCCGCCCGGTGGGCTCCGGCATCGGCCTGGCCCTGGTCCACGCCCTGGTCACCCGCATGGGCGGCGCCCTGACCGCGGGCCCGGCCCCCGAAGGCGGCGCCGCGTTCACGATCACCCTCCCCCTGGCCGCGTCGACAGCCACAGTCCCCATCCCCCGCCCGTAACCCGACCCTCCAGGTACGCGACCCGACCGTCCGAGTACGCGACCCGACCCTCCAGGCACGCGAGATGCGCGTCCAAGCACGCGACGTCGCGTCAGGACGGCGGTGCCAGCTGCGCCGCGCGGTCGGTTACGTCCATGACGGCCCAGTGCTCGATCACCCGGCCGTCGCGGACGCGGATCATGTCCATGCTGGTCACGGCGTAACCGCGGCCGGTCGAGATCTGCATGCCGGTGCTCGTGTAGCGGTTCACCGAGAACTCGCCGTCGGCGACGTTGCGCTCGACCCGCACGCCCACGTCGCGGAAGTCGGCGAAGAACTCGCCGCCCAGCATGGCTTCCCACTTCGCCCGCCAGGCGTCGATGCCGTGGTGGTCGCCGCCCGCGCCGCCGCGGTGGTCGACCACGTCCGGGTCGATGTAGCGCAGGCCTTCGGCGACGCTCTCGGCCGTGAACGGCGTCAGCGCGATCAGCCGGCGGTGGACTTCGGCGGCGTCCATGGTCACTCCTTAAGTGGGGAACTCCCCGTTTACGGTTCGGCTACGCTAACCGGGGACTTCCCCACTTGGCAAGGGAGCAGCATGACGGCACGGGCCCGCAGGTCGGACGCGCGGGACAACCAGGCGCTGCTGCTCGCCGCCGCGAAGGAAGTCTTCGCCGAGGACGGGCCGGACGCGCCGCTCGACCGCGTCGCCCGCCGCGCCGGCGTCGGCAACGCGACGATGTACCGGCACTTCCCGAACCGGCGCGAACTGGTCGTCGCGGTGTACGCCGACGAAGTCGCGGAGCTGCGAAGCCGCGCGGACCTCGATGCGGACAACCCCGGCGAAGCGCTCTTCGCGTGGCTGGGGCTCTTCGTCGAGCACGTCCGGACGAAGCGCGCCCTCGCGCTGTCGCTCGCCGATCCCGCGGGCGAGCACGAGAGCCTATTCGCCGGCTGGCACGCCGCGATGAACACGACCGCCGCCGCCCTGCTCGGCCGCGCCCGGACCGCCGTCGCCGTCGCTCCCGACGTCACCGAACTGGACCTCCTCCTGCTCGCGACCGGCATCGCCCTGTCCGGCGGCGACCCCGTCCGGCTGCTCGCCCTGGTCCGCCGAGGCGCGTCGGCCTCCTGAAGGCGTACCGGAACGGCGAACTCGCGTACCTGGAGAGTCGGCTCGCGTACCTGGAGAGTCGGCTCGCGTACCTGGAGAGTCGGCTCGTGTGATTGAGGGGTCGGCACGTGACGGGAGGGTCGACACGGCTGGTCGTTAGGGTCGAGGGATGGAGATGCTGCACCTGCGCTACTTCGTCGCGGTCGCCGAGGAGCTGAACTTCTCGGCCGCGGCTCGGAAGCTGCACATGGCCGCGTCGCCGTTGAGCCAGCGGATCAAGGACCTCGAGCACGAACTCGGGCAGCAGCTGTTCGACCGCAGCACCCACCACGTCACGCTCACCGCCGCCGGGACCGCGTTGCTGCCGCTCGCGCGGGACGTCCTCGAGCAGGTCGGCGCGATTCCCTGGAAGCTCAAGGAGGCGACGCGGCCGCAGCGCAGCACCGTCTTCCTCGGCATGCCCGCCGGGGTGCACCCGGACCTGCGGGACCGGGTCAACGCGCTCGCCGAGCGGGTCAAGGCGCGCTACGAGCTCAAGCGCTGGCCCGGCACCACCGCCGACCTCGTGCAGGGCGTGCACGACGGGAAGCTCGCGCTCACCCTCGCCCGGCTGCCCGTCACCGATCCGGCGCTGGAGCAGTTGCCGGTGATGTCGGAACGGCTCGGCGCGGTCGTGCCGGCCGACCTGTTCGCCGGGCGGGACTCCGTGACGCTCGCCGAATTGGCCGAATTCCCGTACGTGGCCTCACCCGGGGAGATCACGCCCGCGTACTTCGACCAGCTCGACCACCAATTGAACGATCTGGGCGTCAAGAAACGCATTCGCCTGACCAACACCGGCTACGGCGGAACGTCCGAAATCATTTCCAGCGGCGAGGCTTTTTCCATTTCCATGCTGGACGGCAGATCGCCGATGCACGGTTACCGGCTCGACAACGTCATCGTCCTGCCGTTCACCGATTTCCGGCCCCAGCTCGACACGGGCCTGCTCTGGCGGCGCGACCGCGCGGAAGGCGACCTCCAGGAGCTCTTGGACGCCGCGAAAGACGTCTTCGACGAGCCACTCGACAGCTGACCACAATGGTATGACCGTCGCGGTCATACCATTGTGCGCATCATGATCATTCCCTTTCCCCATGTTCGCGCCTACGTTCGTGAGTAGAGCAACGAAGCAAGGCGCGAAAGGACGAATGATGACGGACATCACCCCCACCGCCGCCGGCCCGCTGGACGGCGTGCGCGTGATCGACCTCTCGACCGTGGTGATGGGCCCGTACGCGGCCCAGATCATGGGCGACCTCGGCGCCGACGTGATCAAGATCGAGTCCCCCGCGGACACCGTGCGGGTGGGCCAGTACCGCACCACGCCGGGCATGACGCCGCTGAACCTGAACGTCAACCGCAACAAGCGCAGCGTGGCCCTCAACCTCAAGGACGAAGCCGAGCGCGAGCAGGCGCTGAAGCTGATCGACACGGCCGACGTGCTGATCACCAACATGCGCCCCGGCGCGCTGAGCCGGCTCGGGATGAACTACGCCGACGTCGCCGCGCGCAACCCGCGCCTGGTCTACGCCCACGCCCAGGGCTTCCGCAGTGATTCCGACCAGGCCGGCAACGCCGCCTACGACGAGACCGTGCAGGCCTCCTCCGGCCTGGTCGACGTCGCCAACCGCGCGCTCGGCGAGCCGGTCTACCTGCCGACGATCATCGGCGACAAGGTGTCGTCGCTGACCATCGCCTACAGCGTGCTCGCCGCGCTGGTCCACCGCGACAAGACCGGCCAGGGCCAGCAGATCGAGATCCCGATGACGGACACGCTGCTCGCGTTCAACCTGGTCGAGCACCTCGCCGGGCACACCTACGAGCCCGCCGAAGGCCCCACCGGCTTCGCGCTGTCGATGACGAAGGGCCACGCCGCGGTCCGCACCAAGGACGGCCTCGCCTGCGTCATCCCCTACAACCCCAAGAACTTCCGCGACTTCTTCGCCGCGGCGGGCCGTCCGGAGCTGGCCGCCGACCCGCGGGTCAACGGCGAGGCCATCGACCGCGCCGACAACGAGTGGCTGACCGGGCAGATCGCCGCGTGCGCCCCGGCGCTGACCACCGAGGAGTGGGCCGAGGTCTGCGCGAAGCACAGCATCCCGATGGCGCCGGTGCTCGAACTGGACCGGGCGCACGACGACAGCTACGTCCGCGACGGCCACCTGCTCGACACCGTCGAGCACCCGAGCGAGGGCACCATCCGCACGGTCGGCATCCCGGTGAAGTTCTCCGCGACGCCCGGCTCGATCCGCCGGCTGGCCCCGCTGGCCGGCCAGGACACCGCCGAAGTCCTCGCCGAGCTGGTCTGAACCACCGCACTTTCTCGGCGAAAGTGATGCGGAGGCCGTAACTCCGGAACACTTTCACGGCGAAAGTGACGTAAAGAGAGTGTGAAGTCATGAGCAGTACTGAAGTACGGACCGAGCGGGTTGGCAGCACCTTGCTGATCACCATTGATCGGCCGCAGGCTCGCAACGCGGTCAACGCCGCTGTGGCCGCTGGGTTGGCCGACGCGCTGGACGAGCTGGAAGCCGATCCGGCGCTGCGGGCCGGCGTCCTCACCGGCGCCGAGAACACCTTCAGCGCCGGCATGGACCTCAAGGCCGCGCTCAAGGGCGAGTCGCCGGAGATTCCCGGACGCGGGTTCGGCGGTCTCACCGAGGCCGAGCTGTCCAAGCCCCTGATCGCCGCCGTCGAAGGCTTCGCCATGGGCGGTGGGTTCGAACTGGCGCTGGGCTGTGACTTGATCGTCGCCGCCGAAGATGCGAAGTTCGGCCTGCCCGAGGTCAAGCGTGGTCTGATCGCCGCCGGTGGTGGCGTGATCCGGCTGCCGAAGCGGATCCCGCACCACCTGGCGATGGAGTTCCTGCTCACCGGCGAGCCCGTCACCGGCCGCCGCGCGGGTGAGCTGGGCCTGGTCAACCGCGTCACGCCGAGCGGGGACGCCGCCGCCGTCGCGCTGCAGCTGGCCGAGAAGCTGGCGGAGAACGCGCCCCTCGCGCTGGCCGCCGTCAAGAAGATCGTGCGTGCCGCGGATCCCGCGACCGCGCAGCGTGAAGAAATCAAGAAACTGATGCAGTCCGCCGACGTCCGCGAGGGCATGACCGCCTTCGCCGAGCGCCGCAGTCCGAAGTGGACCGGTGAGTGACATGAAGATCGACGAAGTCCGCAAGCACGTGACGACTCCCCTGACCGCCCCGGCGTTCGCGCCCGTGGTCCCGAGGTTCACCGATCGCGAGTACCTGAACATCGTCTACCGCACCGACGCCGACGCCCTGCGCGCCGTCGTGCCGGAGCCGCTGCGGGTCGGGGAACCGTTGGTGCGCTTCGAGGTCATGAAGATGGGCGACGTCTCCGGCTACGGCCCGTACACCGAGTCCGGCCAGGCGATCGAGGTCAGCTTCGACGGCGAGCGCGGCGAGTACCTGCACGCGATGTACCTCGACAACTTCCCGGCCACGGCGTCCGGGCGCGAGGTCAGCGCGTACCCGAAGACCGTCGGCAGCCCGAGTCTGTATGTCGACAACGGCGTCCTGGTGGGCACGTTGGACTACGGGACGATCCGGGTGGCGACCGCGACCATGGGCTACAAGCACCACGAGCTGGACGTCCGCGAAGCCGAAAAGCAGATCACGGTCCCGACATTCATGCTCAAGACCATCCCCCACTACGACGGCACCCCGCGGGTGCAGGAACTCGTCCGCACCGAGATCACCGACGTGGTCGTCAAGGAGGCCTACACCGGCCCCGCGCGGTTGCAGCTGTTCCAGCACGTCCTGGCCCCGCTGGCCGACCTGCCCGTGCTGGAGGTCGTGTCCGCCAGCCACATCCTCACCGACCTGACGCTCGCTCCGGTCAAGCCGGTCTTCGACTACTTGAAGGGAGCCCAGTCATGACTTTCCGCAATGCGGCCGTCATCGGCGCCGGCACCATCGGCCTGTCCTGGACGGCGCTGTTCGCCCACCACGGCCTGACCGTCCGCGTCAGCGACCCGCGTCCCGACCTCGCCGAGGCCATCACCGAAGCACTCGAGACGTTCGCCCCGCACCTCGGCACGACCGCCGACGAGCTGGCGAGCCGGGTCCACGTCGCCGCCGATGTCATCGACGCCGTGAAGGACGCCGATGTCGTGCAGGAGAACGGACCCGAGAACGTCGAGTTCAAAAAGGACCTGTTCGCGACGCTGGTCAAGGAAGCTCCGGACCACGCCCTGCTGCTGAGTTCGTCCAGCGCCATCCCCTCGACGGCGTTCACCGGCGACCTGGGAGACGCGTCCCGGGTCCTCATCGGACACCCGTTCAACCCGCCGCACCTGATCCCGCTGGTCGAGGTCGTCCCCGGCGAACGGACCAGCCAGCAAAGCGTCGAGACCGCCGTCGATTTCTACGCCTTCCTCGGCCGGACGCCGGTCGTGGAACACAAGGAAATGCCAGGCTTCGTCGGCAACCGGCTGCAGAACGCGCTGAGCCGCGAGGCGATCTACCTCGTCGAGCAGGGTGTCGTGACGCCGGAAGAACTCGACAAGGTGATCACGAACTCGCTCGGCATCCGCTGGGCCACCGTCGGGCCGTTCCTCGGCTCGCACCTCGGTGGCGGCCCCGGCGGCTACCGGCACATGGCCGAGCACATCGGCAAGTCGATGAAGAAGATGTGGGCCGGGCTGGGCAATCCCAGCCAGAGCCCCGAAGAGCAGGAACGGCTGATCGAGGCCGTCGAAAAGGCTTACGGCTCCTCCACGTACTCGGAACTCGCCGAGACGCGCGACCGCAAGCAGCTCGCCGTTCTGCACGCAGTGGAGGAGAACTGACATGGAACCGCTCAAGGACAAGCTGACCGCCGACTTCTACGACTTCGAGGCGCTGCTGCCGGACGACGAGCGCAAGCTGCTCGTGAGTGCGCGCGAGTTCATGCAGAACGACGTCAAGCCGCTGGTGAACGAGAACTGGGAAAAGGGCACCTTCCCGAAGGAACTGATCGGGATGTTCCGCGAGAGCGGTCTCGCGGGTCTGCCCTACGAGGGCTACGGCGAGCACAAGCCCGCGGTCAGCCACCTGCTCACCGGCATGATGGCGATGGAGATGAGCCGCACCGACGCGTCGGTCGCGACGTTCTTCGGTGTCCACAACGGACTCGCGATGTACTCGATCTACTCCGGCGGCAGCCAGGAGCAGCGCGACCGCTGGCTCCCCGAGATGGCCGCGATGGACAAGATCGGCGCGTTCGCGATGACCGAGCCGCTCGGCGGCTCCGACGTCGCCGGCGGCATGCGCACCACCGCCAAGAAGGACGGCGACTCCTGGATCCTCAACGGCGCCAAGAAGTGGATCGGCAACGCGACCTTCGCCGACTACATCGTGGTCTGGGCGCGCGACGTCGACTACAACCACGTCAAGGGCTTCGTCGTCGAGAAGGACATGCCGGGCTTCGTGCCGGAGAAGATCGAGGGCAAGATCGCGTTCCGGATCGTCGAGAACGCCGAGATCACCCTGACCGACGTCCGTGTGCCGGAGGCGAACCGCCTGCAGGGCATCGACTCCTTCCGCGACGTCGCGGAGATCCTGCGCGCCACCCGCGGCGGTGTCGCCTGGCAGGCGCTCGGCGTGGCGATCGGCGCCTACGAAGCCGCGCTGGCCTACGCGCAGGAGCGGCAGCAGTTCGGCCGGCCGATCGCCCGCTTCCAGCTGGTGCAGGACCTGCTCGTGAAGAGCCTCGGCAACATCACCGCGTCGTGGGGCATGCTCGTGCAGCTCGCCCGTCTGCAGGACGCCGGGATCTTCAAGGACGAGCACTCGTCGCTGGCCAAGGCGTTCGTGACGTCACGGATGCGCGAGGTCGTCGCCTGGAGCCGAGAGATCTTCGGCGGCAACGGGATCGTGCTCGGCTACGACGTCGCGCGGTTCTTCGCCGACGCCGAGGCGATCTACTCCTTCGAGGGCACGCGCGAGATGAACACCCTGATCGTCGGCAAGGCGATCACCGGGCAGAGCGCGTTCGTGTAAGACGCTCAGTGCACGCAGCCGGCGGCCGACGAGGTCGCCGGCTGCTCCGTGTCGGCCGCTCCGGACGCCGTGGTGGCCGCTCCGGTCGGCAAGTCGGCCGCTCCCGACGCCGGGGCCGAGCGACCGGAAGCCGACTGCTCGCCGGCCGACCCGCGTGAGCCGGCCGCCGAGATCGTCCAGGTGGGCCGCACCCTCGAGGCGCTGCTGCGCACGAGCCGCGCGGAATCCGCCCGCCGCCGTCCGGTGATGGGACACCTGCGCCGCCTGCTCGCGCCGAGCGCGTGACAGGAGTCAAGTACACGCATGACTGAGCGTTGGGCCGAAGCCGACATCGCCGACCAGACCGGCCGCACCGCGGTGGTCACCGGCGCGAACTCCGGCCTCGGCCTCCGCACGGCCGAGGTGCTCGCGGGCAAGGGGCCCGCGTGCTTCCCGCCAACGGCCACCACGACGACCGAATCGCCGACACGGCGACCGGAGTGGCCAACACGAGGTCGGGTCAGTTCACGCAGCCGGCGGCCGACGAGGTCGCCGGCTGCTTCTGCGTGGTGCCCGGGGTCCCGGACGGCGGCGTCGTGCCGGTCGCGGCCACCGGCTTGACGCCGCCCGCCACCTCGTCGCCGGACGCCTGCACGGCCGGCGTGCTGATCGCGGTGCGGACGAACTGCTGGACCTGACCCGGGTCGACCTTCACGGCGTCGCCGTCGGACGGCGTCTGCAGCGAGAGGCTCTGCACCGGGATCGTGGCGAACCCGATCGCGCCCGAGGTCATCCCCCGCAGCTGCTGCGCGAAGCTCAGGACGTCCCAGCCCCTGTCCAGGACGACCGCGCCCTGCACCGCGCCGACCAGCGCGTTCAGCTTCGACGGGCTGGTGAACGTGCCGGCGTTGAGGAGGTTCTTCGCCATCCCGGAGAGGAACGCCTGCTGCCGCGCGATCCGGTCGAGGTCGCCGCCCGGCAGGCCGTGGCGCTGCCGGACGAACGCGAGCGCCTGGGCGCCGGTCAGCGTCTGCGGGCCGGCCGGGAAGTCCGCGCCGGAGTAGGTGTCGTGCACCGGCTCCTTGAGGCAGACCTCGACGCCGCCGACGGCCTGCGACAGCGCGTCGAACCCGGCGAGGTTGATCGCCGCGTAGTGGTTGATCGTCAGGCCGGTGAACTTCTCGACGGTCTGGATCGCGGTCTTCGCGCCGGCCTGGTTCGCCGCCACCTCCAGCTGCGCGCCGGAAAGCCCCTGCGCGCGCAGATCGGACATCGAGGCGTTCTTGCCACGGCTGTAGGCCGAGTTGATCTTGTGCTTGCCGTACCCGCCGGCGATGTCCACATAGGAGTCACGCGGGATCGAGATCGCGGTCGCCGCGGCGCCGCCGGCCGGGATGTGCACCACGATCATCGTGTCCGTGGTGTCCCCGCCGTCGTCGCCGCTGCCCGCGTGCAACGCGTCGAGAACGCTCTGCGGCAGCGGGTTGCCGTACGCGTCGGTCCGCGCGTCGATCCCGACGAGCAGGAGGTTCTGGGCGACCTTCAGCGGCTCGCCGATGGCGACCGTGTCGTCGTCGATCTGGGCGGCGGGCGGGATCACGTCGGCGGTGACGATGCCGTCGTCCAGCTTGCTCAGCTGCGACCACGCGTACCCGGTGGCCGCGAGCACCAGCGTCGACACGACGCCGAGCGCGACACGGCCGCCGATGCGGCGCCCCCGGGACGACAGCAGCACGACAAGTTCCCCTTGCTTCCCTCGATGACCTCCGACCCCTGTCTTCGAGGATCACCGCGCTAGCTGGGAATTACCTGAGAAACTTGTTGAAAGCTTGTGACGCTGCCCGATCGGCCGAGCAAGAACGAGCCTATCGGCCGATTTCGCGACGGACCGTACCGAAGCGCACACGGGAAAGTGCTGTGGCGCCTGCCACACGCGTCCCGGTCAGCGGATCACCGCGGCATCCTGCGCCAGATCGCGCGGGGCAGCAAGCGCATCGCGAAGAAGACCGGACGGAGTACCCCCGGCACCCAGACGACCCCGCGGCCGCGGCGCAGCCCCGCGACGGTCGCGTCGGCGACCTGGTCCGGCGTGCTCGAGAACGGCGCCGGGGACATGCCCTCGGTCATCCGCCCGATGACGAAGCCCGGGCGGACCAGCAGCAGGCGGACGCCGGAGCCGTGCAGCGCGTCGGCGAGGCCGCTCGCGAAGCCGTCGAGGCCGGCCTTCGCCGAGCCGTAGACGTAGTTCGCGCGGCGCACCCGGATGCCCGCCACCGAGGAGAAGACGACGAGGCTGCCGTGCCCCTGCGTGCGCAGGAGGTTCGCGGCGTGGGTCAGGATGCCGACCTGAGCGACGTAGTCGGTGTGGACGATCGCCGCGGCGTGGGCGGCGTCGGACTCGGCGCGGGCCTGGTCGCCGAGGATGCCGAAGGCGAGCACGACGACGCCCAGGGGCCCGTGGCCGGCAACGACCTTCTCCAGGAATGCGCCGTGTGCGGCGAGGTCGTCGGCGTCGAAGTCGGCCGTTTCGACGGTTTCGGCGCCGGCTTCGCGCAGCGCGGCGACCTCCCCGCTGAGGTCCGCGCCCGGCCGCGCGGCCAGGACGAACCGCCGCGTGTCCCCGCTGACCAGGCGTTTCGCCACGGCCAGCCCGATCTCACTGCGTCCGCCGAGCACCAGCACCGTTCCGCTCACCCCGGCAGTCTCCCAGCCGGGACCACCACCCGCGAAGGCAGGTAGGTGCACGAAATGCAACTTTGCATGACGTGCAAGTTCCGCTACCGTGGTGGCGTGCCCCCACCTCCCGGCCTCCGTGAGCGCAAGAAGTACGAGACGCACCGCGCGCTGGCCGTCGCCGCCGTCGAACTCGTCGCCGAGCGCGGCCTCGACGCCGTCACGGTGGAGGACATCGCGGCCGCAGCCGACGTGTCGGTCCGCACGTTCTTCAACTACTTCGCGTCCAAAGAGGACGCGGTGGTGATCGCCTTCCCGGACCACCTCGAACGCACCGAGCGCGCCGTCGAACGGTTCCTCGCCCAGCCGCCCGAGCTGTCCACAATGGACGCACTGGTCGCCGTCATGCGCGAAGAGGTCGCCGACGTCGGGGAAAACCCCCGGGAGTGGCTGGCCCGGATGACCGCGATCAAGAAGAACCCGGCCCTGTTCCACCGCGCGGTGACGATGAACGCCCAGCAGGCCGAGCCGTTGACCGCGGCGATCGCCCGGCGCGCCGGGTGCGAGCAGGGCGACCTGTTCCCTTCGCTGCTGCTGGCCGTGGTCGGCGGCGCGATGAGCGCCGCGATGCTGCGGTGGCGCGAGCTGGACGGCAAGAACACCACGGTCACCGAGCTCTTCGACGAGGCCGTGGCGAGCGTCGCCGCCGGCCTGCCCGACCCGAAGCGGACCCGCTGACCCGGTCCGCGTCCGACACCCAGGGGGGACACCCATGTCCATGACCGCAGATCCACCGGCGACGACGACCGGCCCGATGAGCCGCAGACAGGTGCTCGAAGCCATGTCCGGGCTGATGATGGGCATCTTCGTGGCCATCCTCGCCTCGACCGTGGTGGCCAACGCGCTGCCGCGGATCGTCAGCGAGCTGGGCGGCTCGCAGTCGTCCTACACCTGGGTGGTCACCACCGAGCTGCTGGCGATGACAGCGACGGTTCCGTTGTGGGGCAAGCTTTCCGACCTCTACAACAAGAAGCTGCTGATCCAGGTCTCGCTGGCGCTGTTCGTGGTCGGCTCGCTCGTGGCCGGGTTCGCCGGCAACATCGAGGTGCTGATCGCCAGCCGGGTCGCGCAGGGCATCGGCGGTGGCGGGCTCACCGCGCTCGCGCAGGTGATCATGGCGGCCATCGTCTCCCCGCGTGAGCTCGGCAAGTTCTCCGGGATCTTCGGCGGCGTGTTCGCCGTCGGCACCGTCGCCGGCCCGCTGATCGGCGGCGTCCTGGTCGACACGTCGTGGCTCGGCTGGCGCTGGTGCTTCTTCCTCGGCGTCCCGTTCGCCGTCGCCGCGATCCTGTTGCTGCAACGGACGTTGAAGCTGCCGACGGTCCGCCGGGACGTGAAGGTCGACTACCTCGGCGCGTTCCTGATCATGGCCGGGGTCTCGACGCTGCTCGTCTGGTCGTCGCTGGCCGGGCACCAGTTCGCCTGGGGCTCGTGGCAGACCGCGGTGCTGGTGACCACCGGCTTGGTCGTGCTCGCGCTCGCCGTGCTGGTCGAGGCGAAGGTGCGCGAGCCGATCCTGCCGCTGGGCCTGTTCCGCAACCGCACGATCACGCTGACCACGGTGGCCAGCTTCCTGGTCGGCGTCGCGATGTTCGGCGGCACGGTGTTCCTGTCGCAGTACTTCCAGCTGGCACTGGGCAAGTCGCCGACGGTGGCCGGGCTGATGAGCCTGCCGATGATCTTCGGCCTGCTCGTCTCCTCGACGGTCTCGGGCCAGCTGATCAGCCGGACCGGCAAGTGGAAGGCGCACCTGGTCCTCGGCGCGATCCTGCTGGCGGCCGGGCTCGGGCTGCTCGGCACGATCGACGCGCACACGAGCGTGCTCGTGCTCAGCCTGTTCATGCTGGTGCTCGGCGTCGGCGTCGGCCTGCTGATGCAGAACCTGGTGCTGGTGGCCCAGAACGACGTCCCGGCACACGACCTCGGCGCGGCGACGTCCACGCTGTCGTTCTTCCGCAGCCTCGGCGGCTCGATCGGCGTGAGCGCGCTCGGCGCGGTGCTCGCCGACCGCGTGACTGCGTTGATCACTGCGGGACTCGGGCCGCTACCGGGCGGCGGCAGCTCGGAGACGGTGCCGAACCTGGCGACGCTGCCGGAGCCGGTGGCCAAGGTGATCCGCGAGGCGTACGGCACCGCGACCAGCGACCTGTTCCTGATCGCGGCGCCGATCGCGCTGCTGGTGGTCGTCGCGGTGGCGTTCCTCAAGCACCTGCCGCTCAAGACGCAGAGCGGTCTGGAGCGGCTGGCGGACGAGACCCCCGCGGTCCCGTAACACCCCGGCCTCCCCGGCCGACTCCCGTCTCGCTCGCGGCGCGCGGGCGGGACGGGAGGAGGGCCGGTGTTCGGACGGAGCCGGTGGCCGGTGGTGTCGCTCGAGGACGCCGACCTGTTCGCGAACCTGCTCGACGCGGCGTCGAGCGCCGCGCCGGCGGACGCGGGCCCGCCGCTGCGGGAGCTCGTCCGGCTGGCCCGGCTCGGCCCGGAGCACCCCGAGCGGACGCTGTGGCAGTGGTGCGCCGCCTGGTCGGCGGCGTGTGACGAGCTGGACGAGCACGTCCTGGCGCTGAAGATCGCGGTGTTCGTCCGCTCGTGGGCCGAGACGGCGGAGCATCCGGTGGCGGCCTCCCTCGGGAGCCCGTCACCCGCCGAGCGCGCGGCCATCGACGAGGCCGCGATCGCCGCGGCGGCGAAGGTCGACGACTTCGTCGCCGTCCGGCGCCGGGAAGCGGCCCGGGCCCCGGCGTTCACCGACACCCTCACCGCGGAACGCCGGAACCTCATCGACCACCGGTACGCGTTCCACTGGGACACGATGACCGACTTCCTGATGCCCGGCGAAGTGGTGCGGGAAGCCTGCCCGGTGCTGCTGCCGAACCTGCGCGTGGCGATGCTCGCCCTCACCGACGACCGGCTGCTGATCGCCCGGGGCAACGCTTTCGGCTTCCTCGAGCCGACCTGCGTCCTGATCGACCTCGAGCACGTGCTGACCGCGCGCTACTCCATGGGCCGGTTCCGCGACGCGAACGGCTTCAAGGACCTGGTCCACAAGGCGCACGAACTGGTCGTCGAATCCCGGACCGGGATCTTCTCCGTTTCGTTCGGGGTGCGCGGGACACCGGGGAGCGAGGGTTCCCGGTGGCCGAACCTGATCCTCGATCGCCAAGGCCGCAAGAGCGGACCGCCGGCGACCGGCGGGCTGGCGGCCGATCTCGAAAAGCTCGCGGCTCTGCGCCGCGAGGGCCTGCTCACCGAAACCGAGTACCAAGCCGCCAAAGCGCGGGTCCTCGGCTCCTGACCCGCGGTGCGCTAGCTTGCCGGGGTGGACTTCGAAAGCGTCGTCGAGCGGCATCGCCGGGAAATCCAGGTGCACTGCTACCGGATGCTCGGCTCGCTCGGGGACGCCGAAGACCTCACGCAAGAGACCTTCCTGCGGGCGTGGAAGGCCCGCGACGGCTTCGAGGGCCGCGCGAGTGTGCGCACCTGGCTCTACCGGATCGCGACCAACGCCTGCCTCGACGCGCTCGATCGCCGGCCACGGCGGGTGCTGCCCGATCAGCTGGGGCCGGCCGGGGAACCGGACGGGCCGCTCGCCGCCGTGGACCAGCCGTGGCTCGAGCCGTGTCCGGACCGGCTGCTCGACCTCGAGACGCCGGACGCCGTGGTGGTCGAGCGGGAGACGATCGAACTGGCGTACCTCGCCGCCGTGCAGTACCTGCCGCCGCGGCAGCGGGCCGTGCTGGTGCTGCGCGACGTGCTCGGCTGGTCGGCGAAGGAGACGGCGGCACTGCTGGAGACGAGCGTCGCGTCGGCGAACAGCGCGCTCCAGCGGGCCCGGACGACGCTGCGTGAGCGGTTGCCCGCGCGCCGTTCCGAGTGGACCACCGGTGACCCGACGGCGGCGGAAGCCGCGCTGCTCAAGCGGTTCATCGCGGCGTACGAGCAAGGTGACCCGAGCGCCGTGGCGAAGCTGCTGCACGAGGACGCCCAGGCGATCATGCCGCCCTACCCGCTGTGGTTCGGCTCGCGCGGGGCGATCATCCGGGCGCTCGCGCTCAGCATGGATCCGGCGTCGCCGACGTGCGTCGGCCGGTTCCGGATGCTGCCGATCCGCGCCAACCGCCAGCCCGCGGTGGCGACGTACCTGCGTCGCCCGGGCGAGGACGGCTACCGCTGGTTCGGCGTCACGCTGCTGACGGTCGAACGCGGCCTGGTGGCGGCGATGGCGGCGTTCGAACCGCCGTCGGCGGCGCCGTGGGGCCTGCCGGAGACCTGGCCCACCGACGGCCGGCCTGCATCCGAGTGAGCACGTACGCGGATCCGGCGTGATCGACGCCGTGACCCGCGTGATCGGAGCCGCGACTCACCTGAGTGGCGACGTGACTCACGTGAGTGAAGGCGTGGCGGAAACGCGCTCATGCTATTCGGACAATGCGTCACCCACATCAGGCAAAGCAAATGCCCGGGTGGGTGATTCCGTGAAATCACCCACCCGGGCACACACACTCCCGGAATCTTATTCTCCGGTTTCGGTGTTTCGCTCGAGGCCGCCGGGAAGAGGTCACCGGGCGGCGGTCACGCCACTCGGTCCCGCTGGGGCGCCGTGTGCACCAGGCGCCGGCGTTCGACCGCGGTGGCACCGCCGAAAACGCCGTGGTCCAGGCCGTTGTCGAGCGCGTAGCCGAGGCACTCGGCGCGTACCGGGCAGCGACCGCACACCGCCTTCGCGTGGGACGTCTGCCGGGCGCCCGGACCGACCTCGGAGATCGGGAAGAACAGTTCCGGGTCCTCGTCCTTGCAGGCCGCGAGTTCCGCCCAGCCCGTCATCGTGGCTTCCATTTCCTTCGTTCACCTCCCTAGCTCTCTTGTTTCCCATTGTCGTGACGCGTCAACCGAGTTGACCGCCGCGGGGCGCGCAAGCGTATCCGCGTCGGTCAAGGGGTTTTGGCGTCGGTCCCCGGCTCACCCTCCGGGCAACCAAGACTGCAACACGTGAGAGTACGCCTTTCTTCCGGGGATCTCGATGTCGATCACGTCACCCGATCGACGGCAACGGCCCCGGCGCGTCCCCTTGCGCGACTGCGCTCAGCCCTGGTCACCGGTGGCCGGTTTACCGGTCCGGCAAGGTTTTCCGGCTCGGCCGGGGTCGGCCGCGCGCCGGGACGCGCGGTGGCCGGCCGGTGACCGGAAGTCACCGTTCGCGGGTGCGTCTCCGGCCGGGACCGGGACGCGCGGCCAAGTGCCCGTGGTGTCGGTCTCCGTGACTCATCCCGCCCGGGTACCCAAGATCGTCCGGCCAACCCATCACTGTGCGTGATCCGGATGGCGCACCGCATTACTCCTACCGAGGAGTCTTGACCGAATCGTTACACGTAGCGGTCACCTCACCGCACCTGTTCCTGTGGAGGCGAGGGGTGGTGAGGCGGCCGTGTGCGGTCGAGACGAGTTCGACGCGTTCTTCCGCGCCGATTTCCCGCCACTCGTGGCGTTCCTGTGCAAGGCCGGGTTCGAGGTCGAAACCGCGCGTGACGTCGCCGCCGAGGCGATGCTGCACGCGCTGGAGGCGTGGCCGACCATCGAGGACCCGCGGGCCTGGGTCCGCCGCGTCGCCGGCCGGCTGCTCGACGCGCCGGGGGAAGCGCGCGTCGACTGGGCACCGGTCGCCGACCCGCGGGACGACGAGAAGCTGGCCGCTCTGGTGGAGCAGCACGGCGACCTCATCGAGCTGCTCGCGACGCTCCCCGGCCAGCAGCGAGCGGTCCTCGCGTGGTCCCTCGACGGGTTCACCCCCGCGGAGATCGCGAAGGCGCTGCGGGTCGCCCCGGCGACCGTCCGGTCCAACCTCCGCCACGTACGGGAACGCCTCCGGCGTCACCGGGCCGCACGACCCGACGATCAGCGGGACAGGGGAAGGTGAGCTGAAATGCCGGCAACCGAGTACGGGGATCGCGCGATCACCGAGCAGCTGCGGGAGTCGAACGCCGCGCTGCACGACTCGCTGCGCGTCGGCCTCGACGTGGAGGGCACCCTGCTGCGGGTGCGCAGCCGCGCGCTGGTCCGGGAGATCGCCGCGGCGCAGCCCGCCGGGGACTTCCCGGACCACTGGCGCCGCCACGACGAGCCGGTCGCCGACGCGATCACCGGCGACGACGCCGCGACCGCCCGGCTGCTCGCCACGATCCGCCCCCTGGTGGTGCGCTACTGCCGGGCGCGCGTCGGGCGCAGCGAGCGGTCCTTCGCCTCGGCCGACGACGTCGCCCAGGAGGTCTGCCTCGCCGTGCTCACCGCGCTGCCGTCCTACCGCGACCAGGGCCGGCCGTTCCTGGCCTTCGTCTACGGCATCGCCCAGCACAAGGTGGCCGACGCGCACCGCGCCGCGGCCCGCAACCGGACCGACCCGATGGCCGAGGTCCCCGACGGCGTCGCCGAGACCGCCGGCCCGGAGCAGCGCGCCCTGCAGTTCGAGCTCAACGAACGGCTGGCGCGGCTGCTGGAGATCCTGCCCGAGAAGCAGCGCGAGATCGTCGTGCTGCGGGTGGTCGTGGGGTTGTCCGCGGAGGAGACGGCGGGCGCGGTCGGCTCGACCCCGGGCGCGGTCCGCGTCGCCCAGCACCGCGCGCTGGCCCGGCTGCGGCGCCTGCTGACCGGCGAAGAGGCGTAGTCAGTCCGGTTTCCCGGAGCCGACCCGGTCCAGCACGAACTCCGCCAGCGCCGCCGCGGGCTCCTCCATCGACTCCCGCGCCAGCAGCATGAACTCGATGTCCCCGGGTTCGGGCAGGCCGTCGAGCTCGACGAGGTCGGCCGGGACGAGGCTGCGCGCGTGCAGGGTGACGCCGAGCCCGGCCGCCGCCGCGGCCCGCAGGCCGGTGAGGCTCGACGTCTGGCACGCCGCCCGCCACTCCAGGCCGGCGCGTTCGAGGCACTCGACCGCGAGCTGCCGGGTGATCGAGGGCATCGGGTACTGCACCAGCGGCACCGGCTGGCCCGGCTCCAGCACGGTGGCCGCCGAACCGATCCACACCAGCGGTTCGCGCCACAGCAGCCGGCCGTGGTGCGCGCCCGGCCGGCGTTTGCCGAGGACGAGGTCCAGCTGCCCGGCCCGCAGCCGCTGCGCCAGGACGTCCGAGAGCTCGACGGTCAGCTCGACGTCGACCAGCGGGTGACTGCGGCGCAGCCGGTGCAGGATCTCCGGCAGCTCGCCGAGCGCGAAGTCCTCGGACACCCCGAACCGGACGCGGCCGCGCAGCCCGGCGCCGCGGAAGTGCCGCTGCGCGCGCTCTTCGGTGTCCACGATGGTCTGCGCGAACCCCACCATGGCCTGCCCGCGCGCGGTGAGCTCGACCGTGTGGGTGTCGCGGGCGAACAGCAGCCCGCCGGCGTCCTTCTCCAGCCGCCGGACGTGCTGGCTGACCGTCGGCTGGCCGACGCCGAGCCGGCGCGCGGCCGCGGTGAAGCTGCGCGTCTCGGCGACGGCGAGGAACGACCGGCACAGTCGTGGGTCCAGCACTCGCTTCTTTTATCACAATCGGCGATGACAGTCAGTCCGGTCATCGGGGTTCACAATGAGCGCGAGGCGGCCGAGAATGGCCGTGGAAGGAGATCCATGTCCCGCTTGCGTCTCGACCCGTTCATCCTCGCCATCCTCGCCACCGTCGGCGTCGCCACGCTGCTGCCCGCTTCGGGCGCCGTGGCCGGTGGGTTCGGCACGGCCACGACGATCGCCGTCGGGCTGCTGTTCTTCCTCTACGGCGCCCGGCTGTCCACCCAGGAGGCCCTCGACGGGCTGCGGCACTGGCGGCTGCACTCGGTCGTGCTCGCCTCGACGTTCGTGCTGTTCCCGCTGCTCGGCCTGGCCGTGACGCTGCTGCCGTCGTCGGTGCTGCCCGGGCAGCTCGCCGCCGGCGTGCTGTTCCTGGCCGTGCTGCCCTCGACGGTGCAGTCCTCGATCGCGTTCACGTCGATCGCGCGGGGCAACGTGGCGGCCGCGATCTGCAGCGCGTCGCTGTCCAACCTCGCCGGGATCGTGGTGACACCGATCCTGGTGGCGCTGCTGCTGTCCGGGGACGGCGCCGGCGTCGACGGCTCGGCCGTGCTCGGGATCGTGCTGCAACTGCTCGCGCCGTTCGTCGCCGGCCAGCTGGCGCGGCGCTGGATCGGCGCCTGGATCACGCGGAACTCCGCGCCGCTCAAGCTGTTCGACCGCGGGTCGATCCTGCTGGTCGTCTACACGGCGTTCAGCGCGGGCATGACCGAAGGCATCTGGCACCGCCTCGACGTCGGCCACCTGCTGGTGCTCGCGGCGGTCTGCGTCGTCATGCTCGCGGCGGTGCTGACGGCGACCGGGTGGGGCGCGAAGCTGCTCGGGTTCGCCCGCGCCGACCGGATCACCATCGTGTTCTGCGGGTCGAAGAAGAGCCTGGCCAGCGGCCTGCCGATGGCGACGGTGCTGTTCGGGCACGCGCAGGTCGGGCTGATCGTGCTGCCGCTGATGCTGTTCCACCAGCTGCAGCTGATCGTCTGCGCGACGATGGCGCGCCGCTACGCCCGGGACGCTTCGGACGCCGGGGAACTCGTCGCCGCCTGAGCGATGAGTTTTCCGGGCGAGGCAGGTCAGTAGAGGTGACCCCGCGCGGAAAGGCACCTTCCATGGCCAAGCTGCTCTACCACATCACGATGTCCCTCGACGGCTTCGTCGCCGGGCCCGCCGACGACATGTCCTGGCTCGCGGGGCAGTTCTCCGGGCCGAACCCGGTCGTCGAGCGGCTGCTCGCCGGGATCGGGGCGGTGCTGCTGGGCCACCACACCTACGCCCCGGCGACGTCGGCCGAAGGCGAGGTCTACAGCGGCCGCTGGCAGGGCCCGAAGTTCGTGCTGACACGCGACGACCCGGCGACGGCCCAGCCGGGTTTCACCTTTGTCGACGACCTCGGGGCCGCCGTCGCGACCGCGTCGAAGGCCGCCGGGGACGGTTACGTCGCGCTGCTGGGCGCCACGCTGGCCCGGCGGTGCCTGGAAGCCGGGCTGCTCGACGAGGTGCTGGTGCACGTGGTGCCGGTGCTGCTCGGCGACGGCGTCCGGTTGTTCGACCACCCGGGTGGGACGCGGGTGCGGCTCGACCCGATCGAGCTGAGCCACGCCGGGCGGATCAGCAACATCTGGTGCCGGGTCGCCTGATTGGTCCACTGTGGACAGTACAGCTCAGCGGAAACCCGGTGACACCGGATCACCGCGAGCCTTGGTGTCGATGTTCGTCGTGCGGGGGAGGCACGCTCCGGGGGCCACTTCGTGCTGCCCCGGCTCCCCCGCGCGCAGGACGAGGGGACTCCGATGACAGGCACGAAACTCCGAAGACGAGCCACCGTGGTGACCGCGCTGGGCGCGCTGGCCCTGGTCGCACCGCCGGCGCAAGCGGCCGAGACCACCGTTCCCTGCGACGCGGCCGCGCTGGTCCAGGCGGTCGCCGCGGCGAGCGCCACCGCCGACGCGGACACGCTGTCGCTGGCGCCGGGCTGCGACTACGCGCTCACCGCCGTAGCCGACACCACCTGGGCGGCGGGACTGCCGTCCGTCCGCGGAAAGGTCACGGTCCGGGGCAACCACGCGACGATCCGCCGGGCCGCCGGCGCGCCGCAGTTCCGGCTCATCGCCAACCGGGGCGACCTGACCCTCACCGACGTCACGCTCACCGGCGGCCACGCGCCCGACGGCGTCGGCGCCGGTGGCGACGGGCGCGGAAACCCGGGCGAAAGCGGGGGCGCCATCGAGAACTGGGGTCCGCTGAGCATCACCGGCAGCACGGTCACCGGCAACACGTCCGGCTCGGGCGGGCGCGGGGCCGACGGCGCCTCGCCCGGCCGCGGCGGGCTGGCCGGCTTCGGCGGCGGGATCTCCTCCTGCATCGGGAGCACGACCGCTCCCCTGACCATCGCCGACAGCGAGATCACCGGCAACTCCACCGGCGACGGCGGCCGGGGCGGCGACGCGACCGGGACGGCCACCGGCGGCGACGGCGGCTCGGGCGGCTTCGGCGGCGGGCTCTACACCTCCGCCGGCACGGTTTTGCGGATCACCGGCAGCACCGTCACGGGCCGGCTGCTGCGCTCGGTCGTCGAGAGCGTCGAGCTGCCCGGCCGGCGGGTCGTGGCCCAGGACAGCGTCGTGTACGCGCGGGGGAAGGGCAACACCGCCGGGGTGGGCGGCCCGGGCGGAACGGGTGGCCCCGGCGCCGGTTCCGGAGCCGGGGGCAGCGGCGGCTCGGGCGGTGGGCTGTTCGTGTCCACCCGCCAGGGTGCGCACCTGGACCCGGTCGTCACGACGACCGAGCTGAGCGGAAACCACGCGGGCCGCGGCGGCGACGCGGGCGTCCCGGGCCCGGGCGGTTACGTCGGCTGGGCGGGTTACGGCGGCAGCGGCGGCGGGCTCGGCCTGTTCTACGACGCGCTCACCTTCGACGGCGGGAGCGTCACGGACAACACCGCGGGCGAGCCGGGGGCGGGCTACTCGCCGCCGGCCGCCGACGCCGGCGGCGTCTACACGCTGGACGCCCGGGTGACGCCGGCCAACGGCGCGACGGTGACGGGCAACCGGCCGAACAACTGCTCTTCGGTGGCGGACGTGCCCGGGTGCGTCAACGCCGGGAATCCCTTGCTCTACGCAGCCGTGGCCGGGTTCCGGGACGGCCGGGCCGAGGCGGCTGTCGCCGCGTTTCGGCGTCGGCGGGGCGCTGATTCGTTTCCCGGGTCCGGCCGGGCGGGGTCCGGCCGGGCCCGGGAACCGGCGGGAAACGCTGCGTGCGCAACGGAAATCGATGCTCGGCGCGTGCGCGTCAGGGGAAATTCGCGAGCGGCGAGTTCCCGCGCGAGCGGACCTCGCCCACGATCGAGTGGGGCGGGCGGGGCTCGAACCCGCGGCCAAGGGATTATGAGTCCCCTGCTCTAACCAACTGAGCTACCGCCCCCTGACCCCGGTGCGCGCAGGCGGCTCGGGGATGTGCCAATGCAAAGAAGACCCAGTTCGTTTCAAGTTATCACAGCGGCCATCCGGGCCCACCCGGTAGGCCAAACAGGTTGTCGTGGCTGCCGACCGGAGCACGCTCGTCTAAGTTGCAAGGACGTTGCCGCTGAACGGCCCGGCGGGAAGGTGAACGATGGCCACCGCACTCCGAGCCGCACCGTCCCCCCTGCTCCGGCTGGCGTTGCTCGACGCCGTGACCGCCGGAGCCGGCCTCGGCTACCTCGCGCACCAGTACCGGGAGGCGCTCGTGGCGAACTCCGCGGCCATCGGCCTGGGCCTGCTGCTCCTGTTCGCGCTGGGCTACGGGATCCGCGCGGCCGCCCGCGTCCTGCTGCGGGCCGGTTCCCGCATGGACGCCATCTTCGCCGACGAACTGCGGGACAAGCCGTCGCCACGGCCACGGTGACCTGAAGTCGTTGCCGGGCAAGGGTTTCGCCGCGGATTCCGTGACCCGGTTCAGCCCGCGGGCGGCGTCGTGGTCGGGGGCGGAGGGGTCGTGGTCGGGGGCTGCGATGTCGTTGTCGGCGGTGTTGCCGCAGTGCCGTAAGCCGCGTAGGTGAACCAGATCTGGCCGAACGTCTTCGGGGTCGTCTGACCGAACATCGCGCGCACCTGGAACGTCGTCGCCGTGGACGAGCCCAGCACCGTGTTGAGCGTGAACGCGTTGAACGCGCTCGGCGTGTTCGGCGACACCACGATCGCCTCGGGCACCTTGCCGAGGCCGTGGGCGACCGTGCAGAAACCGTTGCCGTCGGTGACGCAGGTGGCCTGCGCCGCCTGGACGATCGGCGCCGGCGCCGGGCCCACGGCCGCGGACGCGCCGGCGAAGGCCACCGCGCCCGCGGCGACCACCAGCGCCCCGGCCAGTGCGGCGAGTGCTTTGTTTCCCATGACGGGCCTCCCCTGGTGGACGACCCACCCAGGGTCGTCGGCGAGGCCCGGCCCGTTACGCCTCCGGCAGCCACTGGACGCCGTACGCGTACCCCAGCTGGGGCGCGGCGAAGTCCTGCACCACCTCGAACGTGCCGTCGAGGGGCAACGGCTCGCCCGGCTGCGGCGGGTCGGACAGAACCGAGTTCGGCACCTTGTCCAGCCGCCACACCGCGCGGGGCGGGTGGTGCGGGTCGAAGCGGACGCGGACCGTGAAGGACTCGCACGTCACCAGCGGGACGAACGCGTACGACGGGCGGATCGGGCGGCCGTCGCGGACCTGGTACTCCAGCGAATAGGTGTGGTCTTCGCCGGCCTTCAGGGGCCGGGGCAGGTCCAGCGGCCAGCGGAAGTGCCGCTGCCCCTGGCGGATCGGCTCGCCCATGCGGACGCCGTACCGGGCGTCGGCGGCCACGTCGCGCTCGGCGTCGGTGCCGTCTTCGACGCGGGGCACCGTGAGCTGTGCCGAAATCCGGTTCAGGCCGTCGCGGGTCGCGACGATCAGGCGGTCCTCGATCAGCGTCGGCACCGGGGTGTCGAGCCGCACGACGGCGTTGAGTCGCTTGACGAACCAGCCCTTGTCCGGGTCCGGCTCACCCCGGTCGGGATGTGTCCTCGCCTCGATCTCGGCGGCCAGCCGGGCGCAGCCCCGGTCGATCCGCCGCCGGGCGGTGCGCTCGGCGACCTGCAGCCGCTCCATCAGGACCGCGACCCGGTCGCTGAGCAGCGCGTACTGCGCGCCCGGTTCGATGCACAGCGCGATGGTGACCGCGAGGCGGTCGTCCCGGGGGAACTCCTCGATCGCGGACTCGATGGCGGCCCGCAGGACGCGCCGCGCCTCCCGGTCGTTCTTCGCGCGGTGCAGCTCGCACCAGCCGGAGATCAGCGGGCCCACCCGGCTGAGCAGGCCCTCGGTCTCCAGGCCCCAGCCCCGCCGCAGCGTGGTCAGTTCGCGGCTCAACCCGCCGTCGTGTGCCATCGGAAACCGATTGTGGCACGCGGACTTCCGCGCGATCGGACGTATTCGCTGCACCGATCAGGTGATTCACCCGGGTGGCCAGTCGCTGGCCAGTCGGCCCGGAACTCGGCCTGGCACCGGCCTTTTCCTCTCCCCCGCCCGGCCGACCATGTGCCCTGTCGGCGTATTCGCCACGAGGCAGCTGGAGGACCGCTTGCCCGGCACCGCGCACCCGATCCGCCCGGCCGACGTGGCCGGGGTCCGTGAACTGGCGCGCGCCGGGCGGCTGGCCGGTTCGGCTTCGGCCGCGCCGCCCCGCGACCTCGCCCGGCTGCGCGGAGCCGTCTACGCCGTGACCTGGCCGCTGGTGTTCGCGCGGCTCACCAGGCCGCTGGAGCTGCGACGCCGGCACCCGGACTGCCTCCGCGGGCTCGAATGGATGCGGCCCGACTGCCTCGACGGCTTCCACGACGACGTCGAAGCCGTGGTGGAGCACGCGTTGCGGCGCGCGACCGGGCCGATCGAGAACCTGGAGGGCTGGCTGGCCACCCGGCTCAACCCGGCGACCGTCGACGCGCACCGGCGGCGGCGCGGCGAAATCGGTGCGCTGCAACGACCTCGGCTCCCGGCCTGGCTGGGCGACGCCCTCGGCGGCGACCCGTGGCTGGGCGAGCTGGCCGTGCGGATCCTGCTCTGGGTCGGGGTGCCGACGACCGCGGGCGGCGAGCTGTGGCCGCTGGCCGGCTGGGCCGCGCACCGCGCCGAGGTCACCGGCGAGCCGGCCGGCCGCGACACGCGGGACACGCTCGATCGCGAGGTGCGGAAAGTGCTGGCGGCCATGCGAACCCGGCCGAACTGGTACGCCGAGCACGTCGAGCGCCCGCTCGGCCACAAGCGCGCGCCGGTCGCGCCGATGCCGGCCGACAGCTCGGCCGAGCTCGCGGCGCTGGAGCTGGTGCGGCCGCACGAGGTCGACGACGCCCGGCTTTCGGGTCTCGCCGAGCAGGCGCTGCGGGCCATCGAGGCCCGGCTGGCCCGCGGCCAGGACCCGGCGGTCGCGGTCACGGCGGTCGTGCGCGTGCTGTTCGGCGCGGCCGACCCGGCGGTGCTCGACCGGTTGCCGCGCAACGGTTCCACCCGAGACGACTGGCTGAGCGCCGCCCTCGCCGACGACGCCCGCCTCGACCGGATCGTCACCACGGCCCTGACCGTCCTCGCCCGCTGACCCCACCGCCACCTCCACCCCCGCCCGCAAGTCCGTGAAGGCCTCCTTCACGGACGTAGAGTCCCTCAAGGGGGCCTTCACGGACCACTGGCCAGGTCTGGTGCGGGGCGGGGGTCCGAGGTCTTCAAGGTCAGCGAGGTCATCGAGGTCAGCGAGGTCAGGCGGACGTCGAGGGCTTCGGCCAGCGTGCCGGGCGGGCAGCCCGCCTTACGGGCTCGGGTCCCGGCGTCGGCCAGTTCGGCCAGCAGCAGCTCGCGCAGGCACGAACGGGTGGCGTCGGGGAGTTTCACCGGCGGGCCGCGGATCTGGTCACCCGATGCTCCTCTCGCCGGTCCCGCCTTCCCCTGACGGACACGCCCGGATCCTTCAGCGCCACCACGGCGGTGGGGGCGCCGGGAGCGTCAGCGGGCAGCACGTGTGGCGGCCCGCCCAGCAGTCGCCGAGCCAGCGGGTCAGCGCGACCGGGCCGAGCAGGCTGTCCTCCCACACCGGCCTCAGCTCGCCGGCCCGGCGCAGGACGCGTTCCGCCGTGCGGCAGAAGCGGATGATCGTGGCGACCGCGGCGTCGGCCCGGTCGATCGTCCAGGCGACCGCGGCTCCGGGCAGCCGGGCCGGCACGTTGAGGCCGGTGGCGACGGTGCAGTCCCGGGCCAGCTGGACGGCGAGGTCGAACTCGACCGCTTCGGCGCAGCGCTGCCGCACCTGCCAGCCGGGCGAAGCCGTGGCGGCGTGCAGGCCGGCCAGCCGCGCCGCGGCCAGCCCGTCCCACACCGTCAGGAGCACCGCTCGCGTGTCGGCCGGTGGCGCGTCGGCGAGCTCGCGAGTCGCGGCGCTGAGCCAGGCACACGGGTCCTTGACGAGACGATCAACGGTGATGGTCACGGCAGCCAGTTTTGCACCGGAACCCCCGAAAGACAGCAAGATGATCATGGATCGGGCCAGGTCCACCCGGTCGGTGGCGCACCGTTGAGCGGCGTCGTCCCCCTTTTGAGCACTCTTCGTGACCGAATCGTCACAGGTGTGCGATCATGGGCGCGCTCAGCGTCGAGCACGCCCTCCTGACCGTCCCGTGAAAGGGCCACCGCCGAGTGATCAAGATCAGCAAGAGCCGCGCCGGTTCGAAGCGCGTCACGTTCAGCCTGCCGATCGGCGCCCCGCCGGGGCGGGTGAGTGTCGTCGGTTCGTTCAACGACTGGACGCCCGGCCGCCACCACCTGATGCCGCGGTCCAACGGCCGCCGGTCGACGTCGGTCGAGGTGGTGCCGGGCACCGTGCTCCAGTTCCGCTACCTCGGCGAAGACGGCCACTGGTTCGACGACCCGGACCTGCCGGACCGCGCCAACGGCAACTGCGTCTGCGAAACGGGCTGAGCGCTCAGGAGCGGCGGCGCGGCTTCCCGCGCTTCGCCACTCCACCGCCGCGCCGGCCGGCTCCCGGCTTGCCGGCCTTGCCCCCGGCGGGCTTGCGGGCCGGCGGCTTCCGCTCGGCGGGAGCCGGTGCGGGTGCGGGCGCCCGGCCGCGCGTGCTGTTGACCGTGCGGCCGCGGACGATGCCGATGAACTGCTCCATCAGGTCGCCGGTCTCGTCTTCGAGCCACGACAGCGCCACGCCCGACTGCGGGGCGTCCGCCACCGGCCGGTAGGTGAGGTCA
The DNA here is from genome assembly GCF_036104975.1 of Amycolatopsis sp. NBC_00355. Taxonomy (GTDB): domain Bacteria; phylum Actinomycetota; class Actinomycetes; order Mycobacteriales; family Pseudonocardiaceae; genus Amycolatopsis. Next base: position 3,915,332 of record NZ_CP107982.1, read on the forward strand.
CGGCGGTGGTGCAGGCGCGCGAGCGACTGCGGGAGGACCAGCACGCCGATGCCCGCCGCGACGAGCTCGATCGCGTCCGCCGTCGTCGCCGGGCGGTCCACGGCCGGGCGACCCGGGAGCGAATCCCACTCGATCGTGTCATCGAGGGGGTGCAGCACGACCTCGTCCGCCAAGTCCGCTGTGGACACTTCGTCGGCCGCGGCGACCAGGTGGTCCTTCGGCACGAGGACGACCGTCGTCTCGGTGTAGAGCGGGATCGCGTGCAGGCCCTCGCGGTCGAGCGGCGAGCGCAGCAGGGCCGCGTCGGCGCCGCGCTCGCGCACGAGGGCGGTGGCGTCCGCGGCGGCCACGGGAACGAGCAGCAGCGGCACTTCGGGGACCCGCTCGGCCCAGGTCCGCACCCACTTGGCGGGTGTCGCTCCCGGGACGTACGCGAGCCGGAAGGAGGCGGGAACGTCCGGGCCGGTCACCGGGTCAGGTTACCGGTCGGGCGCTGGCTACCCTGGACGGCATGACGTCGCACAAGACCACCCAGACGATGAAGCCCGCGACAGCGGCGAAGAAACTGGGTGTGTACCTCGAAGCCACGCCCCCGGAGTTCCAGGAGGGCGTCGTCTCGCGCGACGAGCTGAACGCGCTGCAGACCGACCCGCCGGAGTGGCTGCGCGAGCTGCGCCGCACCGGCCCGCACCCGCGCCAGGTCGTCGCGGCGAAGCTGGGCGTGTCCATCGGCGGCCTCGCGCGCGGCGGTGTCACCGACGCGCTCACCACCGAGCAGATCGACGCGCTGAAGACGGAAAGCCCGGCCTGGCTGGAGCGCGAGCGCGCCACCCAGGCCGAGGTGCGCAAGGAAGCCGAACGGGTCAAGGAAAGCGGCCGAGAAAACGGCAAGGAGCAGGCGAACTGACCGCCGCCGACACCTCCCTCGCCCGCGCCGAGGCGCTCGACGCCGCCGACGAGCTGGCCGCGTTCCGGGGCCGGTTCGTGCCGATCGCGGATCCCGGCGTCGTCGCCTACCTCGACGGGAACTCCCTCGGCCGGCCTCTGCTCGCCACGGCGGAACGGCTCCAGGAAGTCGTCACCCAGGAGTGGGGTTCGCGGCTGATCCGGTCGTGGGACGAACGCTGGCTCACGCTGCCCGGGCAGCTCGGTGACGAACTGGGCCGGGTCGCGCTCGGGGCCGCGCCCGGGCAGGCGATCGTCGCCGATTCGACGTCCGTCTGCCTGTACAAGACGATCCGGGCCGCCGTCGCGCTGCGGCCGGGGCGCGACGAGCTCGTCACGGACACCGCGAACTTCCCCACCGACCGGTTCCTCGTCGAGAGCGTCGCCGCCGAACTGGGCCTGACCGTGCGGTGGATCGACGCCGACCCGTGGGACGGCTTCGGCGCCGAGCAGGTCGCGGCCGTCGTCGGCGAGCGCACCGCGGCGGTCGTGCTGTCCCATGTGGACTACCGGTCCGCGGCGATCGCCGACCTGGCCGGGATCACCCGGCTGGCGCACGAGCACGGCGCGCTCGTCGTCTGGGACCTCTGCCACAGCGTCGGCTCGATCCCGGTGGAGCTGGACGCGGCCGGCGTCGACTTCGCGGTCGGCTGCACGTACAAGTTCCTCAACGCCGGCCCCGGCGCGCCCGCGTTCCTCTACGTCGCCGCCCGGCACCACAGCGCGTTCGGCCAGCCGATCACCGGCTGGATGGGAGCGGCCGACACCTTCGGCATGGCGGCACGCTACGAACCGGCGCCCGGCATCCGCCGCGCGCTGTCCGGCACCCCGCCGGTGCTCGGCCTGGTCGGCGTCCGGGAAGGTGTCGCGCTGCTGGCCGAGGCCGGGATCACGCGCGTGCGCGCCAAGGCCGTCGAGCTGGGCCGGTGGGTCCTGGACCTCGCCGACGCGTGGCTGGTCCCGCTCGGGTTCACGATCGCCTCGCCGCGGGACGACGACCGGCGCGGCGGCCACGTCACGCTCCGGCACCCGGACGCCGAACGGCTCTCTGCGGTGCTCATCGACCACGGCGTCATCATCGACTTCCGCCGCCCGGACGGCATCCGGATCGGTCTGAGCCCGCTGACCACCGGCTTCGCCGAGGTCCGGCGCGCGATGGCCCGGATCCGCGAACTGGCCTGACCTCGCCCGCGTCCGCCTGGGTTTCACGCCGCCCAAAATAGTAGCCATGTATTTAGTAGCCATGTACTGTATCGACCGTGAGCAGCACATCGAACGGCGCGACGCCGGGTTACCTCGTCTGGCGGCTGTCCATGAAGTGGCGCGTGGCCGTCGACCGCGCCCTGGCGCCGCTGGGGCTGACCCACGCCCAGTACGTGCTGATGGCGTCGCTCTACGGCCTGGAGGGCACCGGCCGGCAGCCGAGCCAGCGGGAACTGGCCGACCAGACCGGGCTCGAGGCGCTCTACGTCTCCAAGCTGGCCCGCGCCCTCGACGCCGACGGGCTCATCGCCCGCACCCGCGACGCCGCCGACAACCGGACCGTCCGGCTGACCCTCACCGGCCACGGCCGCGAGATCGTCCGGCCGGCGATCACCACGGTGAGCACCCTGCTCGACCGGCTCCTGGCCCCCCTCGGCGGCCGCGACGGCGCACGCACCGACGCGCTGGTCCGCGAGCTCACCCTCCTGCTCGACACCCCCCTCGATCCCTCCTGAAGGACCGGCCATGCCCGAAACCCCCGTCCTCGATTCGGTCATCCACCACGAAGAATCCGGTAGCGGCGCCCCGATCGTGTTCCTGCACGGCAACCCCGGCTCGTCGTACGGCTGGCGCAACGTCCTGCCGGACGTCGGGGCCGGACGGCTGCTGGCCCCCGACCTGATCGGCATGGGCCGCTCGGGCAAGCCCGACGTCCCGTACGCCTTCGCCGACCACGCCCGCTACCTCGACGCCTGGTTCGACGCGCTCGGCCTGGCCGACGTCGTCCTCGTCGGGCACGACTGGGGCGGCGCCCTCGCGTTCGACTTCGCCGCGCGGCACCCCGGCCGCGTCCGGGGGCTGGCGTTCTTCGAGACGATCGTCAAGCCGATGGCCTGGGAGGACCTGTCGCCGCAGGCGGCCGAGCGGTCGCGGAAGATCCGCACCCCCGGCGTCGGCGAGGAGATGGTGCTGGACCGGAACCTGTTCGTGCGGCAGGCCTTCACCGGCGGGGTGCGCACGCCGGTCGCCGATCTCGAGCCCTACCTGGCGCCGTTTCCGACGCCGGAGAGCCGCCGCCCGGTCCTCGCGTGGGCCCGCCAGCTCCCCCTCGGCGGCGACCCGGCCGGGCTCGTCACGCGCATCGAGGCCTACGACGGGTGGCTGGCTTCCAGCGACGACGTCCCCAAGCTGCTGCTGACGTTCGAGGGCTCGCCGACCCTGCTCATCGGGGACGCGATGACGCGGTGGTGCAGGGAGAACGTCGCGGCACTGGACGTCGTCGCGGGCGGCGAAGCCGGGCACCACGCCCAGGAGGACCGGCCGAAGGAGATCGCCGCCGCGATCGCCGCCTGGGCGGACAACCACGGGCTGCGGTAATACTGTCGATCAAGGACGGACCGCCGCGCGAAGGGACACCTGATGGCCACGACCGTGGCGGAACAGCTCATCGAAGTGCTGCACGCGGCGGGCGTGCGGCGGATCTACGGCCTCGTAGGCGACAGTCTCAACCCGATCGCGGACGCCGTCCGCCGGCACCCGGACTTCGACTGGGTGCACACCCACAACGAGGAGGGCGCGGCCTTCGCGGCGTCCGCCGAAGCCCAGGTCACGGGCAGGCTGGCGGTCTGCGCCGGCAGCTGCGGGCCCGGCAACACGCACCTGATCCAGGGCCTCTACGACGCCCACCGCAGCGGCGCGCCGGTGCTGGCGCTCGCGTCGCACATCCCGTCGGACCAGATCGGCACCGGCTACTTCCAGGAGACGCACCCGGAGCGGGTGTTCGCCGACTGCAGCCACTTCACCGAGATGGTCAACGGCGCCGCGCAGATGCCGCGGCTGCTGCGGATCGCCATGCAGACCGCGGTCGGCAAGCACGGCGTGTCCGTGCTGGTCATCCCCGGTGATGTCGGCGCCCGGCCGGTCGCGCACGAAACCGGGACGAGCCCGCTCGCCTACCGCACGCCCGTCGAGGAGCCGGCCGCCGAAGACGTCCGCGAGCTGGCCGAGCTGATCAACCGGGCGGAGAGCGTCGCCTTGTTCGCCGGCGCCGGGGTCCGCGACGCGCGGGCGGAGGTGCTGGAGCTCGCCGCCACGGTCAACGCGCCGATGGGCCACTCGCTCGGCGGCAAGGAGTGGATCCAGTACGACAACCCGTACGACGTCGGCATGAGCGGCCTGCTCGGCTACGGCGCCTGTTACGAGGCGACGCAGGAAGCGGACCTGCTTCTGCTGCTGGGCACGGACTTCCCGTACGACAGCTTCCTGCCGGGCCGCCGCACGGTGCAGATCGACCGCGACGCCGCGCGGCTGGGCCGGCGCACGCCCCTGGAGCTGGGGGTCACCGGCGACGTCGGGGCGACGCTGCGCGCGGTGCTGCCGCTGCTGGAACGGCGGACCGACCGGACGTTCCTGGACAAGATGCTGCGGCGGCACGCCAAGGCGCTCGAGAACGTCGTTTCGGCCTACACCAAGGACATCACGAAGCTGCGGCCGATCCACCCGGAGTACGTCGCGGCGCAGCTGGACGAGCTGGCCGGCACCGACACGATCTTCACCGTGGACACCGGGATGTGCAACGTGTGGGCCGCCCGCTACCTGACACCGGGGCCGGGCCGGCGGGTGCTCGGCTCGTTCCGGCACGGCTCGATGGCCAACGCGCTGCCGATGGCGATCGGCGCCCAGACGGCGGCGCCGGGCCGGCAGGTGGTTTCGCTCTCCGGCGACGGCGGGCTGTCGATGCTGCTGGGCGAGCTGCTGACGGTCCGCGAGCAGAACCTGCCGCTGAAGGTCGTGGTGTTCAACAACGGCTCGCTCGGCATGATCCGGCTGGAGATGATGGTCGCCGGCTACCCGTTCTACGAGACCGACCACGGCCCCGCGGACTACGCGGCGATCGCGGCGGCGTGCGGCCTGCAGTCCGTGGCGGTCGACGACCCGGCCCAGGTCCGCCCGGCGCTGGAGCGGGCACTGGCGTCGCCGGGCCCGTTCCTGGTGGACGTCCGGACCGACCCGAACGCGCTTTCGCTGCCGCCGCACATCACGGGTGAGCAGGTCCGGGGCTTCGCGCTGGCCTCGACCCGGACGGTGCTGCACGGCGGCGTCGGCCGGATGCTGGAGCTGGCGCGGAGCAATTTGCGCAACATCCCCCGGCCCTGACGTCGGATGCCGTGAGGGGCACCCTCAGGGCTTATCTGTCCCTGAGGGTGCCCTTCACGGCATTCAGGCGTGGCGCAGGGGCGGGTTCGCCGCCTCGACGCCGAGGACCCGCGCGGCCACCCAGGCCAGGGCGTCCGCGGTGCGGGCCGGGGTGTCCGACGGCTGCATCACATGGCTCAGGACCGTGCGCACGACCACGTCGATCACCACCGTGACCTGCTCGGACGTCAGCTCCGGGCGGTAGGACAGCACCCGGTCGACCAGCATCGTCTTCGCGCCGGTCAGCAGCAGGCTCGCCCGGGTGGTCAGCAGGGGCAGCAGCTCGGTGTCCGTGCCGTGGGTCGCCGAGGCGATCGCGCGCAGCAGGATGTTGTCGTCGGCCAGCTCGAGGACCGCGCGGACGGCGTCGTACATCGCCTCGACGAGGTCGTCCGGGTGCCGCTCGAACGCCGCCGAGACGACCGAGAGGAACCGGTCGAGCTCGTGCGCCACCATGGCCTCGGCCAGCGCCGGCTTGGAGCCGATCTCGTTGTAGACGGTCTGGCGGCTGACGCCGACCAGCTCGGCCAGCCGCGCCATCGTGACCGCCGACCAGCCCGACCGCGCCGTCAGCTCGATCGCCGCGATGATGATCGGCCGCCGGTGCTGACCACCCTCGGGCGGCGCCAGTGCCCCGCTCATGATCGTCATTCTAGGCCGCGCCCGCGAAGGCCAGCGCCTCGGACCACGGCGCCCGCGCGGCGATCCGCCTGCGGTATTTCATGATCTCGCGGGGCCGGTCGACCGTCAGCGCGCCGGCGAGCCGGTCACCGCGCCGGTAGAGCGTCGTAGCCCCGCGGACGACGACCTCGTCCGCGCGCGGCGTCCCGACGAACTGGATGCGGTGGCCGTACCAGTCGGACCAGAAGTACGGCACGGGTTCCAGGGCGCGCGCCGACGCCGGGTCGAGCGCGTGGCGGGCGGCGGCCGCGCCCTGCTCGGCCGCGTTCGTCCAGTGCTCCAGGCGCATCGGCTCGCCGTCGAAGAGCGGGTTCGGCACGTGCGCGACGTCGCCGGCCGCGTAGACGCCGGGCGCTCCGGCGGCGAGCGTCGCGTCGCACACCACGCCGCGGTCACGCTCGTGCAGCGCGAGGCCACTGCCCTCGAGCCAGCCGGTGGCCGGGACGGCGCCGATGCCCGCGACGACGAGGTCCGCGGGCAGGACTTCGCCGGTGGCCAGCCGGACGCCGTCGCCGACTCCGGTGACTTCGGTGACTTCGGTGACTTCGGTGACTTCGGTGGCGAGCCGCAGGTCGGTGCCCGCCGCGAGGTGCAGCTCGGCCAGCGCCGCACCGGCTTCCTCGCCGACCGCGCGGGCGAGCGGGACCGCCTGGGCTTCCACGATCGTCACCGGCAGGCCGCGCTTCCGGGCCGCCGACGCGACTTCGGAGCCGATGAACCCGGCGCCGATCACGACGGTCCGCGCGCCGTGGTCCAGCGCCGTGCGCACCGCGACGGCGTCTTCGGCGGTCCGCAGCGTGCGGGCTCCCGGGAGCCCGCGGGCGGCCGCGCCGGTGGCGATGACCAGGGCGTCGTACCGGATCGCGGTGCCGCCGGCCGTCACCTCGCGGGCCGCTGTGTCGAGGCTTTCGGCCGCAGCGCCCAGCATCAGCTGGACGCCGAGTTCGTCCCGCAGTACGGCTTCGGGGTGGAACGGCGCGACCTCGCCCGGGCCGTCGACGTCGAGGAACGCCTTGGACAGCGGCGGCCGGTCGTAGGGCAGGCGGTCCTCGGCGCCGATCAGCACGATCCGGCCGCGGTAACCGGTGCGGCGCGCGGACTCGACCGCGCGCAGCCCGGCCAGCGACGCGCCGGCGACGACGAACGTCATGTCAGTTTCAGGGCCAGCACGGGACAGGCGTCGACGGCGGCGGCGACGTCCTGGCGGTGGTCCTCGCCGGGCCGCTCGTCGAGGACGACGACGGTGCCGTCGTCCCCCACCTCGAAGAAGTCGGGCGCCATCGCCTCGCACATGCCGAGGCCGTCGCACTTGCCGCGGTCCGCTTCGATCCGCATCACGCGCCCACCCGTCCCGGCGCGACGAAGTCGACCTTCTCGCGCACGCCGCAGTCGGGGCAGCACCAGGAGTCCGGGATCGCCGACCAGGGCGTGCCCGCCGGGAAGCCTTCGCGCGGGTCGCCGAGCTGCTCGTCGTAGACGTACCCGCAGCCCGGGCACATGCCGCCTTCGGTGGCGTCGCCGCGGGTGTCCTGGAGCGGGTGCTCCGCCGTGACGCGGGTGCCGTACCGCGCGAGGATCCTGTCCCGTTTGGACGGTTGGAGGTTGGCGCGGGAGAGGTCGCCGTCGAAGTGGCCGAGCACGCGCGGGTCCATCACGCGGCGCCACACCGGCGGGACCAGCGCCAGCACGATCATCCCGGCGTAGCCGGTGGGCAGCACCGGCGACTCGGCGAAGTCCCGCAGGGTCTGGTAGCGCCGGGTCGGGTTGGCGTGGTGGTCGCTGTGGCGCTGCAGGTGGTAGAGCAGGACGTTGGTGGCGATGTTGTTGGAGTTCCAGCTGTGGCTGGGATCCACGCGCTCGTACCGGCGGCGGCCGGGCGCGCCGACCCGCTGGCGCAGCATGCCGTAGTGCTCCATGTAGTTGACGACTTCGAGCAGCGAGAAGCCGATCACGGCCTGGATGATCAGGTAGGGCAGGATGCCGATGCCGAGCCACACGATCATCGCGGCCCACAGGACGGCCGACATCAGCCAGGCGTTGAGGACGTCGTTGCCGATCCGGAACGGGTGCTTGTCCCGCCGGGCGTAGCGCTTGCGCTCCAGCCGCCACGCGGATTTCAGCGAGCCGAAGACGGTGCGCGGCCAGAAACGGTAGAAGCTTTCGCCGACGCGGCTGCTGGCCGGGTCCTCCGGCGTCGCGACCCGGACGTGGTGGCCGCGGTTGTGCTCGATGTAGAAGTGGCCGTAGAAGCTCTGCGCCAGCGCGATCTTCGACAGCCAGCGCTCGTGGCTCTCCTTCTTGTGGCCCAGCTCGTGCGCGGTGTTGATGCCGATCCCGCCGATGCAGCCGATCGAGATCGCCAGGCCGACCTTGTCCACAATGGACAGGTCACCGCGGGCGACGAGCCAGAACGCGGCCACGAAGCCGACGTACTGGATGGGCAGGAAGGCGAAGGTGATCCAGCGGTAGTAGCGGTCCTTCTCCAGCCGTTCGAGCACGTCGTCCGGTGGGTTGCTGCGATCGAGCCCGGCGGCCAGGTCGATGAGCGGCACGACGACGAGGATCACGATCGGCCCGATCCAGAACCAGACCCCCCAGCCGGTGGCGGCGTGCAGCCCGATGGCGAGGAACGCGAGCGACGGCACCACCAGCCCGATCAGCCACAGGTACCGCTTGCGATCGCGCCACAGCTCGGTCGAACCGGCGGGCACGGTCCCGGTCACTTCGCTCATCACACCCTCCTCCGTTGGCTGGTTTACAAAACCATAGAGTATGTATAGTTCGATTGACAAGAGCAGTCTGAATGTCAATCTGACGGCGGATCCGGCCAGGTCAAGCGGCCCGAACGGCCCGAAAGGTCACTCGTCAACGGCGGTGCCGTCCGGGATTTCGGAGCTCGGGTGAGCACAGTCGGACGAACCGGTCATCGTGCCGAACTTCCGGGGCAGGCAAGCTCTCGACGCCCGGCTTTCCGGGCATGACGCCGGACTTTTCGTGCAGGGCGCCGATCCCGACCGCCCCCATCCCCTCCTGAACGGCCGGGTCGTCGCGCAACTGCCGCGGCCGGGGTGCGGCTGGCGCGCTGGGGCACCGTCACGGCCCGGATCACCGGCGGCGGCGATCCCGCCGGGGTCCGCGAGCCACGCCGGCCGCTGCCGGTCCGCCGGGCCGACCAAGGGGAAGCGGACCGCGACGGCTGAGCCGGCGGCGACCGTCCGCCGCGCAAGTGCCGTGACATCCGGCGCGCCGACCGCCGAAGCACGAGAACCCGCTGCTGCCCACCCGCACGCGAAACCGGAGCCGTGAGCGCCGGCCGCTCCCGGTCCGCGAAGAAGAGCGCGGCACCCGGACCGGGTGAGGCAGCCGATACCGGGCCGGTTCCGCCCGGTATCCGTGGCAGACTTCCGGACGTGACGCGACCGACCGCCCGGGTGCTCGCTCTGCTGGAGATCCTTCAGGGCGGCGGGACCCGCACCGTCGCCGACCTCGCCGGGCGGCTGGGGGTGGACGAGCGCACCGTCCGCCGGTACGCCGCGCACCTGATCGACCTGGACGTCCCGGTCCGTACCGTCCGCGGCCGCTACGGCGGCTACCGGCTCGCGCCCGGGTTCCGGATGCCGCCGCTGATGCTCACCGACGAGGAGGCGCTCGCCGTGCTCCTCGGCCTGGTCGCCGGGCAGCGGGCCGGGCTGGTCACGACGTCCGCCGTCGCGACGGAGAGCGCCACCGCCAAAGTGCGCCGCGTGCTCCCCGAGGCGCTCGGGCGGAAGCTGGACGCGCTCCTCGGGACCCTCGACTTCACCTCACCCGCGCGGCCCGCGGTCGGTCCCGAGACGGCCGTGCTGCTGACGCTCGCCGAAGCCGCGCGGGACCGCCGGCCCGTCGCCGTCGCCTACACCGCGTGGGACGGGCGGCGCAGCGAGCGCACCGTGCACCCGTACGGGATCGTCGCCCACGCCGGCCGCTGGTACGTCACCGGCGAGGACTCGGCCAGCGGCGAAGTGCGCACCTTCCGGCTGGACCGGATCGCCGCGGCCACGCCCGGCGCCGGGTCGTTCGCCGTGCCCGACGGCTTCGACCCCGGCGAGCACGTCCTCTCCGGTCTCACGGAAGTGCCGCGCCGGCACGAGGTTTCGGTGCGGGTGCGCGCGTCGGCCGAGCAGGTCCGGTCGCGGCTGCCGGCCGGGATCGCCACCGTGGCGGCGATCCCGGGCGCGCCGGACTGGGTGCGGGTCCGGCTGCGGGCCGAGCGGCTGGACTGGGTCCCGTCGGTGCTCGCGGCCCTGGACCGCCCCTTCGTGATCGAGACGCCGGACGCGCTGCGTGATCGAGTTCGCACCTTCGCCCGCGGGCTCACCGCCGGCGCGGACGCCGATCCCGGTGAAATCGTCGAAGAACCCGAACGGCGGTAGCGCACACCGGGGCAGTGCCCCTGCCCGTTCTTCCCGCTACCGGGAAGACAGCCCGGACGAATTCAGTTTCACCCGTTCGGCCCAATACACGGTAGTGCGAATTGGCGCCCGGCGCCGGTACCCGCGCAAATGGCGGTAACGGCCCCGCCGCGGACGGTAAACGGTGTTCGCGCGACGCCGGACAAGGGTCCGCGGGCCGGGTCAGCTCCGCGGCGCGTCAGTGGTTCGTGGTAAAAAACGGATCCTGATCGATACCGCGGCAACACGGAGGGTGAGGCGAAGACGAGTGACGGCGGCCACAATGTCCCTTCGTCGTGTCTGCTTCCTCGACCGGGTCCCCACCTATCGCCGACCGTCACTCAGGAGTTCGTGAACCCCCGTGAAGAGCAAAGCCGACAAAGACGAGTCCGACAAGCCGTACGACAAGTCGATCCGCAAAAGGCTCACCAGGACCGTCCTCATTCCGAGTGTGACGCTCCTGGTGCTCTGGACCGCGCTGTCTTCGTACTTCTTCGTGAACGGCCTTTACGTCCGCCTGGTCGCGGCTTCGGTGCGCGAAGTGTCGATCCCCGCCGCCACCGCGCTGGCCGCGTTCCAGCAGGAGCGCCAGGTCGCCCTCCAGTACCTCGACGACCCGGGCCTGGGGCAGACCCGGCTGCAGACGCAGCAGAAAGCGACCGACGAGAAGCTCGGCGCCCTGCAGAACGCGTTCGCCGCGACGATCTCCAGCGCGCCCGACGAGATCGCGACCAAGGTCAACGCGCTCAAGAACCAGTTCGACCAGCTGCCGGTGCTGCGCTCGCAGATCGGCTTCCGCAGCATCGACCGCAGCCAGGTCAACACCTACTACAACGGGGTGCTGGACACGGCGTCGAACCTGTTCGACACCCAGTCCCGCGTGGTGCCGGACGCCGCGGCCGCGTACGGCGGCATCACCGCGACGTCGGTCTTCCGCGCCGGTGACATGATGTCGCGGGAGACGTCGCTGGTCTCGACGGCGCTCGCGTCCGGGACGTTCGCCCCCGACGACTTCGTCCAGTTCACCCAGCTGTCCGGGTACTACAAGACGCAGCTGGCGCAGATCGCGCCGTTCCTCGACCCGGCTGTGCGCGCCAAGTACCAGACGCTGACCACCGGCGGGGCCTGGAAGCAGCTGGCCGGCGCCGAGGACGCGATCGTCAAGCACGGCCCGTGGTCCGCCGGCGACCGGGACGGCCCGCCCGTCGGCGGGGCCGACTGGCAGAGCGCGACGAGCCAGGTCGCCCAAGTCCTCAACGACATGGCCATCGACCAGGCCGACAAGGTTTCCGCGGCGGCGATCGACTCCGGTGACGCCCAGCTGCGCAACGCGATCGTCGGCAGTGTGGTGGCCCTGCTCGCCTCGCTCGCCGCGATCATCGTCGCGATCCGGGTGTCCCGCTCGCTCGTCGACCGCGCGCTGATGACGCGGCTCGCGCGGCTGCGCAACGACTCCCTCGACCTCGCCCGCAACCGGCTGCCGAACATCGTGGACCGGCTCAAGAACGGCGAATCCGTCGACCTGAACGAAGAGCTCCCCCAGCTCGACCACGGCCGGGACGAGATCGGGCAGGTGGCCGAGGCCTTCAACGTCGCCCAGCTGACCGCCGTCAACGCGGCGGCGAGCGAGGCGAAGGCCCGCAGCGGCGTGCACAACGTGTTCCTCGGCATCGCCCACCGCAACCAGGTCCTGGTGCACCAGCAGCTGCAGATCCTGGACGAGATGGAGGCCCGCGAGGAGAACTCGACCCAGCTGGCGTCGCTGTTCCAGCTCGACCACCTCGCCGCGCGCGCCCGCCGGACCACCGAGAACCTGATCATCCTCGGCGGCAAGCAGCCGGGCCGCCGCTGGCGCAAGCCGGTGGCGCTGATGGAGGTCCTGCGCGCGGCGGTGTCGGAAACCGAGCAGTACGCGCGGGTCCAGGTCGAGCAGGTCGCCGACGTCGCCATCACCGGCACCGCGGTGGCCGACACGATCCACCTGATCGCCGAGCTGGTCGACAACGCGACGACGTTCTCCCCGCCCGGTTCCCCGGTCGAGGTGACCAGCCGCCTGGTCGCCCGCGGCGTCGTGGTCGACGTTTCGGACCAGGGTCTGGGCATGAAGGAGGGCGTCCGCCAGTGGGCAAACGAGATGATGGCCGAGGCGCCCGAGTTCGACGCGATGGCGCTGCGGGCCGACTCCAGCCTCGGCCTGTTCGTGGTCGCGCGGCTGGCGGCCAAGCTCGGGATGACCGTCACCTTCGACCCGTCCCGCTACGGCGGCCTCCGCGCCACCGTCCTCGTCCCGACCCAGCACCTGGCCGGTGAGCAGCTCCCGGGCCAGGTCGAGGCCGAGTTCGTCGCACCGGAGGACACCGCGATCCTCGCCCCGGTGGGCGGTCCCGCGCCGCAGGCCCCGGAAGGGGCTCCGGAAAAGGCTCAGGAAAGCGCGCTCCGTTCGATGGACATGCCCAGCTCGTTCACCGGTCAGATCCCGATGAAGCGGGACGTCAAGCCGCGGCCGTACCCGGTGCGGGCCCCGCTCGACCCGCGGCCGCCCGCCGCCCCGCCGGCCGCCCTGGAGGAGCGGCTCGCCGCCCGCCCGGCGGAACCGCCGCAGGAACGGGGCGACGACCGGCCGCGGCTGCCGCGCCGGGAGCCGCAGCAGAACCTCGTCGCCCAGCTGGAGAACGAGCCGGAGGAGGACGTCACCCCCGACGTGGCTCCCGGCGAGGGCACCGCGCGCACGCTCGCGGCCTTCCACAAGGGCACCCGACGAGGCCGCGACGGCGCCGAAGACTCGTAACCCGCGTCACCCCCGAACGTCCACATAGGAAAGTCGTCACCACAGGAAAGTCAAGGTCTCTGGAGCATGAACGAGTACGGGAACGCGAAGCCCGATCTCAACTGGCTGCTCGACGACGTCGTGAGCCGCGTCGTCGGCGCGCAGAACGCCATCGTGCTGTCCGCCGACGGGTTGCTGATCGGCAAATCGGCCGGCATGAGCAAGGACGACTCGGACCAGCTGTCCGCCATCGCCTCGAGCCTGCAGAGCCTCGCCAAGGGCGTGAGCAAGCAGTTCAACCGGGGGCCGGTGCTGCAGAACATGATCGAGATGGAGCGCGGCTACCTGTTCGTCTCCGCGGCCGGCCTGGGCGCGTGCCTGGCCGTGCTGGCGGCGGACAGCGTCGACGTCGAGATGATCGCCTACGAGATGAACCGGTTGGTCAAGCGCGTCGGGGACTACCTGGCGTCCGCGCCGCGCGACGCGGCACGCGTACTACGGGAGGCCACATGAGCGCGGACGACGGCTGGTACGACGAGGCCGCGGGGCCACTGGTGCGGCCCTACACGATCACCAGCGGCCGGACGCCGGGCGAGAGCGCGCGGCTCGACCTCTCCACCCAGGTGATGACCCTGCGGTCGGAGCAGGAGCCGGTGGGGCTGGGCCCGGAGCACCTGGCGATCGTGCAGCTCTGCCGCAACCCGGTGTCCGTCGCCGAGATCGCGGTCTACGTGAAGATCCCGCTGGGGGTCGTCCGGGTGCTGTGCGGCGACCTGATCGAACGCGGCCTCGTCATCACGCGGTCCCCCACCCACAATCCGGCCATGGCGCCGGACCTCGAAACTCTCCAGGCGGTTCTCGATGGTCTCATCAAGTACTGACGGCTCCGGCGCGGACCTGGTCCCGACCCCGGTCAAGATCATCATCGCCGGCGGGTTCGGCGCGGGGAAGACCACGATGGTCGGCTCGGTGAGCGAGATCCCGCCGCTGACGACCGAAGAGGTGCTGACCGAGGCCAGCGCCGGCATCGACGACCTGTCCGGCGTGGAGCGCAAGAACACGACGACGGTCGCGCTCGACTTCGGCCGGATCACCATCTCGCCGCGGCACGTGCTGTACCTGTTCGGCACGCCCGGGCAGGCACGCTTCTGGTTCATGTGGGACGACCTGGCCCGCGGCGCGATCGGCACCATCGTGCTGATCGACACCCGGCGGCTGGAGACCAGTTTCGCCGCCATCGACTTCTTCGAACGCCGGAAGATCCCGTTCGTCGTCGCGGTGAACTGTTTCGACAACGCGCCGCGGTATACGCCGGACGAAATCCGGGAAGCGTTGGTCATTCCCGACCGAGTGCCCATCGTCATGTGTGACGCACGCGACCGCGATTCCAGCAAACTGGCCCTGATTCGCCTGGTCAAACACGCGATGACCGTGATACCGGCGACGGTCTGATGTCTTGATCCTGTCCGGTCGGAACAGTCCGGTTCCCCTGCGTGGCCAGGGGGAACATCGGCAAACCCACATGGCGCAATTGGTTGGACCACCCGGGTAGAGCTTTTTAGTTGGGAATGCACCCGGCTGATAGCATCCGGTCGTGACCAGTCGATTGCCGTGGTTTCCCGAATATATAAGGGAAAACTATCCCGCACGGGGCCGGCTGTTCGGAGATTTCCTGGGTGGTCTCTGGGCGACGGCGTGCGACGCGCTCGAGGTCCCGGTCGACCAGGCCGTGCGGACCACCCGGATGCTGCGCGGATTGCTCCCTTCGTGGAGCGGCGACGTGATCGGCCCGAAGCCCGCCCGACCGTCCTACGTGGCCGGCGACGGGTTCCCGGCCGAGCTGTCGGTCAACTGGTCCGGGGACCACCCGGAGCTGCGGGTGCTGTTCGACACCCTCGGCGAGGACGACGCGGATTCCCCTGTGGACACCGGGGAAACGCGGTACTGGGGACGGATCCACGAGCTCTTCACGACCCGCGCCGGCCGGCCGTCGACGGCGCCGTTGTGGCACTCGGTCGCCTGGCGGCCGCCGGCGCGGATCGTCCACAAGTCCTACTTCGGCCTCTACGAGTGGCCGCTGTCACACCGCTACGCGGCGGTCGGCGAAGCCATGGACCGGCTGGGCCTGACCGCCGCGTGGGACGACGCGCGCCGCCGGGTGGAGATACCCGGCGGTGAGCGGGAGATCGAGTTCTTCGCCGTGGACGTCGCCGACGGCGCCGACGCGCGCGTGAAGATCTACTACCGCAACCACGACGCCGACCTCGCCGAGGTGAACCGCGTCGCGGCCGCGGCCCGGCGTCACGACGCCGAAAGCGCTCTCTCCGCCTACCGGACGTTGACCGGGGGCCGGGAAAGCGCCGGGGACGCCGCGCTGAGCTGCCTGGCGTTCCGGTCCGGGCTGGACCGCGCCGCCGAGTCCACGACCTACCTCCGCCTCCCCTCGCTCACCGGCGGCGACGCCGAAGCCGTCGACCGCACGGCCGAGCTGCTGCGCGGCGAAGGCGTCGACCCCGGCCGGTTCCGCGCGCTCGCCGCCGCCCTGGCCCCCGGGCCGCTGGCGGCGAGCCGGGGCCTGCTCGAACTGGTCAGCCACCGCGCCGCGGGCCGGCGCGGCGACGTCACCACGTACTTCCGGTTCCCCGTTTTCGACCAGACGCTCGCGACTGTTGATCTTGCGTAGCGTCCCCGGAAAGATGATCACCCGCAGCACCGACGGAAGGAGCCGACCATGACCCAGCAGGACGTCGAGCGCATCGCCCGCTACAACGAAGAGCGGCAACGCGAGTACGAGTCGTCGGACCTGATCCGGCTGCTGACCGACGAAAGCACGCCGGAGAAGACCAAGAAGGCCGTGCTCACCTACCTGCAGCCGTGGTCGAACGCCTTCCAGCGGATGATCAGCGCGCGCGTCACCTTCGAGTCCGACCCGCAGCTGCGGGCGCTCGCCCTGGAGCACCAGGAGGAGGAGATCGGCCACGACAAGATCCTGGCCCGCAGCCGCGCGGACGACCGGGAGCTGGTCTGGGACCCGGTGATCGAGGCCGGCGCGTCGTGGTTCGTCGACCAGTTCGCGGTGCTGCCCGGCGTCCAGCGCGCCGTCCTCGCGCACCTCGCCCTCGAAGCCGGCAGCCTCGTCTTCAGCCAGGCGGGCACCCGGGCGTTCCCCGAGGACGAGTACTTCGAGCTGCACGACGAAGCCGACGTCGAACACCTCGAAATGGGCTACGAAGTGTTGCGGCAGCGCAGCGACTGGACCGTCGACGCGCTCGTGAAGGTGCTGGACCGGGCCTGGCAGGTCATCGGCGTCGTCTCGAACCGCATCGCCGAGTGCGCCCGGCGCGATACCGTCGCGGCATGACCACGACCGAACCGGCCACGGCGGCCCGCGCCGTCGCCGTCGAAGCCGCGCAGACGTACCGGGAAGCCTTCGGCGAGCGCCTCGTCGCCGCCTACCTCCTGGGCAGTCTCTCCTACGGCGGCTACTCCCCGGCCGTCAGCGACATCGACCTCGCCGTCGTCCTCGCCGACCGCCAGGACGACGACCCGGCCACGTTCGAAGCCCTGGGCGAGTCGCTCCGGGAGCGGAGTCCGTTGCACCGCAAGCTGTCCGTGTTCTGGGGGTCGCTGCCGGCCCTGAGCCGCGGCGAGCAGGACGGGCGCTTCCCGGCGATCGACCGGCTCGAACTGGCCGAGCACGCGACGCTCCTGTTCGGCGAGGAGATCACCGCGAAGGTGGCCCGGCCGGACCGCGGGGAACTCCTGCTGGAGAGCGCGCGGTTCGCCGTCGGCGTCCTGGCGACCGACGAGGTGACCGCGGAGTTCCACCGGCCGAAGCGGCTGCTGGCCGACCCCGTGTGGTTCACGAAGGCCGTGTTCTTCCCGCTCCGCTTCGGTTACACGGGCACGACGGGCACCGGCCGCGCGGCGACCAACGACGAAGCCATCTCGTGGTACCTCGGCCGTCCCGACGCCTCGGCGGCGTCCCTGGTCCGGCTGGCGCGGCAGATCCGCGAAGGACGGCCGCTGAACCCCGCCGAGGCCGAGCCGGAGCTGCGCGCCCACCTGCGGCCGCTCTACCTCCAGTACGTCGAGGAGGAAACGCGGCGCCTGCGGGAGGCCGGTGCCCCCGAAGACCTCGTCGCGGCATTCACCTCCTGGCACGGACGCCTGGCCTGACGGATCCGGCCGGCCGCCGGGACCTGCCCCCGAACAGGTCCCGGCAGTCTCGGGGTGCCCTCAGGTGCGGTACCGCGGGTTGGTGGCGTGCCACTCGTAGCCGCCGCCCATCCAGGCCCGCAGCCCCCTCAGGAACCGGTGCAGTTCCGGTGAGGGCACCGCGAGCAGTTCCCGGTGCCCCTCTTCGAACTCGCGCACGAGCTTGTTGTGCAGCTCCACGGTGACCTCGGTGGCCTCCTCGAGTGAACAGTCCCGGTCGGCCGCGACCTGCAGGACCATGTTGCACACCGGGTTTTCGTCGGCGGCGTCCTTCGCCACCGAGTACAGGTCGTTGACCAGGACGCAGGCCGTGCCGGCGCGCATCATCGCCCGCCGCACCCGCGGGTCGTAGTACAGCGCGGCGGGCAGCTCGTAGCCGCCGACCGGGTCGCAGAGCGTCATCGACGTGTAGAAGCTGTCGTGCTGGCGCGCCGCGAGGTACTCCCACGCCGGCGGGTAGGCCTCGGTGTAGCGCCACGCCGCGTACGCGTCCCAGCTGACGAACATCGAGAACGTCGCGTAGCAGACGCGCTGCACCTGCGTCGGCGTGCCGTGGCGGCCCAGGTGCCCGACCGCGGAGTTCAGCCCGACCAGGATCGGGTCGGCCCGCAGCGCCTCGTCGAGCGCGTCGGTGAACTCGCCCGCCGGGGCGACCGGGTCCATCGCCGCCATCACCAGCGCCAGCCGCGGCGGGAGCTCGGTCGGGGACGCGCCGAGCGCGCTGTCGTCGGCGTAGTAGTCGTCCGCGGCCCACCAGACGGCGTTGTGCTGCGCGGCGATCAGCAGCAGGTCCGGGTCGGTGCTGTCGGGGTGGGCCAGCATCGCCAGCCGCCCGAAGCCGGCCTTGGCGATCTGCTCCAGCCCCTCCCCGGTGAACCCGCACTCCACCGCCCACGCGACGAGCCGCCGGTCGACCTCCTCGGCCAGCGGCTCGTCGACGCGTTCGACCACCGGGACGTACAGCGGCGAGGCCGTCCCGGCACCCCACTCCCGCTCGACGTACGCCGGGTCGTGCGCGAGTGCCGCCGAGAGCCGGGCCGCGGACGTCCCGATCCCCGACGGGCCCGCGGAGAAGGCGAACGCGTCGGCCGGGATCCACAACGGACACTCGGGAGCGGTCATCGGAGTCCCCTCGCTCAGATCCGGTCGGCGGCGATGAGCAGGTAGTGGAAGCTGCCTTCGCGGTAGGCCGTCAGGAACGGGTCCTCGATCCCGGTGGCCACCGACGACTGCGCGCGCAGCTCCCAGTACGGGATGGTGGCGGCGGTGAGGTCGACGACGTTGATGGGGACGAAACCGTTGGCGGACAACGCCTTGAAGTAGTCGCCGCGGGCGTGGATGTTGCAGATGTAGTGCTGGTCGATCTGGCTCACCGCACGCGACCGGCCGCCGGTCACGTCGTTGTAGCACCCGGTGATGGTGACGTATCGGCCGCCCGGCGCCAGCTGACGGGCGTGCTCGGCGAAGAGCTGGTGCAGGTCGACGTACATCGTGCTTTCGTTGTTCCAGATGCCTTTGAACGCACCGGTTTCGAAGCCGGTGTCGAGCATGTTGCGCAGGTGGTAGCGCACCTGGCCGGCGACCCCGCGCTTGCTCGCCTGCTCGTTGGCGAACGCGACCTGCTGCTCCGAAATGGACACGCCGTCGACCTGGCAGCCGAAGCGGTGGTTGGCCATGATGCTGCTGCCGCCGCGGCCGCAGCCGGCGTCGAGCAGCCGGTCACCGGGGCCGACCGCGCCGAGGTGGTCGAGGAGCACTTCGGCCTGCGCGGTTTCCAGCCGGTGCATTTCCGCGATGATCGCCTCGTCGCGGACGTTCTCGGGTGCCTCCAGCACCGCGGGGTCGTATTCGCCGATGCCGTAGTGGTGGTGGTAGAGCCCGTCGACCTCGCCCAGCCGGAGGTTCACCGGATCCTTTTCCCGGTTCCAGTAGTCGGCGATCGACTGCTGGTACGCGCTGCGGATCACGGGCTGGTCGGTGGAAATCACGGGCGGCTCCTTCATTTTCCCACGCCGGAAAGAATGGGCCGGACGTTTTCCCTCGGCCCGGTGACCAACGCTAGTGGCCCGTTGTCGCGGGTCACAAGAACGTTCACTCCGGGAAACGGAAGACGCCCGGTTCCGCGGCCTGATCGGCCTATCCCGCCTGCCGAGCGACCGGAATCGTGGCGGGAGGAACAACCCGGGCGGCCGATTGCGTTCCCTGGTCGGATGACGCCGGACGACAGCGGGTGAACGCACCGCCGTCGGCTTGACGGACGGCCAACACCGGTTCCCCGGCCACCGGCCGGGCCGTTCGGGTGGCGACGAGCAGTGGCCCACCCTTCCCACCCCGTCAGTCCACTGTGGATGGACCAGGCGCCGACCGGAGCGGTACGAACGTGACCGGCGCTTGGGCCGGCCCCCTGGTGCGCGCGGGTTCGGTGAGCTGAACCCCCGACACGGCGCCGTGCTCGCCTAACCGGACCCCGGCGGCGTGCGCGCGACCGAGCCGGCCCGCCTGTCCGGGCAGCACAAGCAGAGCGCCGGGACGCTGATCGACGAGCGGGAAACCCTCGGTTGCGTCGAACACCGGCCCGACCCGAGCGACCGCCGCGCGAAGCCGATCTGCCCCACCGGGCGTGGTCTGGCCCGGCTGCGCACGGCGGACGCGATCATGGCGGACCCGCAGGACCGCCGCGCGCGGCGGGTCGGCCGCGAGTACTACGCGCGGTTCAAGCGCCTGTTCACCGACATCGCCGACATCACCCGACATCACCGAGGAGCAGCGCGCGTTCGTCGCGGAGTGACGCCTCACCGCGGCGCGCGCAGCCCCGCGACGAGGAGCCCCGCCAGCCGGCGCGCGTCGTAGCCGGCGTCGGTGTCCGCGCCGATGCACAGGTTCCCGACGCCGCGCATGAGCTGCAGCGCCGCCAGGTCGACGTGGACCTCGCCGGCCGCGACCGCGGCGTCGAGCAGCTCGGTGCACACCGGCACCAGGCGGTCGAGGAAGTACGCGTGCAGCGCCTCGAAGCCGGCCTGGTCGGACTGCAGCACGCCCGCCAGCCCGTGCTTGGTGACCAGGAAGTCGACGAACAGGTCGATCCACCGCGTCAGCGCCGCGTGCGGGCTCTCGCTGGCGGCGAGCAGCGCCGGACCGGCCTCGGCGCAGGCTTCGACCTGGTGCCGGTAGACGGCGATGATGAGGTCCGCGCGGGTCGGGAAGTGGCGGTAGATCGTGCCCATCCCGACACCGGCCTCGGCCGCGATGTCGCGCACCGGCGCGTCCACGCCGGAGGCGACGAAGACCGCCGCGGCCGCGTCGAGCAGCGTCTCCTGGTTGCGCCGCGCGTCCGCCCGCTTCGGCCGTGCCTGCTCCTGGGCCTGCTCCTGGGCCGGCCCCCGGGCACCCTCGTCCACCACGCCGTTCCTCCCGTCGCTTGCGAAACGGAACAACGCTCCGTATCGTTAGCGGAGCAACGTTCCGTTTGCCCATGATGCCATGGAGGACCAGTCTCATGCAGTACCGCACGTTGGGCCGCACCGGTGTGCAGGTCAGCGCCCTCGCACTCGGCGCGATGAACTTCGGCGCCATCGGGCGCACCACCCAGGACGAGGCCACCGCGATCGTCGACGCCGCCCTGGAGGGCGGGATCAACCTCGTCGACACGGCCGACATGTACGGCGACGGCGAGTCGGAGGTCATGGTCGGCAAGGCCATCGCCGGCCGCCGCGACGATCTCGTGCTCGCCACGAAGGCGACCATGCCGATCGGCCAGGAGCGCAACCACCGGGGCAGCTCCCGGCGCTGGCTGGTCGCCGAGCTGGACCACAGCCTGCGCCGGCTCGGCGTCGACCACGTCGACCTCTACCAGATGCACCGCTGGGACCCGGCCACCAGCGACGAGGAAACGCTTTCCGCGCTGACCGACCTGCAGCGCGCGGGCAAGATCCGCTACTTCGGCTCGTCGACCTTCCCCGCCTACCGGATCGTGCAGGCCCAGTGGGCCGCCCGCGAGCACCACCTGAGCCGGTACGTCACCGAGCAGCCCAGCTATTCGATCCTGCAGCGCGGCATCGAGACCCACGTGCTGCCGGTGACCGAGGAGTACGGCCTCGGCGTGCTGGCGTGGAGCCCGCTCGCGTCGGGCTGGCTCTCGGGCGCGGTCCGCGCTGGCCGCGAGATCACCACCAGCCGGTCGCAGGTCCAGCCGCAGCGCTTCGACCTCGCCCGGCCCGCCAACCAGGCCCGGCTCGACGCCGTCGAGCGGCTGGTGAAGGTCGCCGACGCGGCCGGGCTGACGCTGATCCAGCTCGCGCTCGGGTTCGTCACCGCGCACCGCGCCGTGACCAGCGCGATCATCGGCCCGCGCACGCTCGAGCACCTGCGCTCCCAGCTCGCCGCGGCCGGCACCGTGCTGCCCGCCGACGTGCTCGACGAGATCGACACGATCGTCGCGCCGGGCGTCGACCTGGCCGCCGACGAGAAGTTCGACACCCCGCCCGCCCTGCTCGACCCGACCCTGAGGCGCCGCTGACATGTCCGCTCCGCGATTCGGCATCATGACCGCGCCTTCGCAGGTCTCCTACGACGACATCCTGCGCGTCTGGCGCGAGGCGGACGCCGTCCCCGAGATCGAGCACGCCTGGCTGTTCGACCACCTCATGCCCATCTTCGGCGACCCGGACGGGCCGATCTTCGAAGGCTGGACGCTGCTGTCGGCGCTGGCCGCGCAGACGTCCCGGCTGCGACTTGGCCTGCTGGTGACCAGCAACCGGTTCCGGCCGCCGGCCATGCTGGCCAAGATCGCCACGACCGTCGACGTCGTCTCCGGCGGCCGGCTCGACTTCGGCATCGGCGTCGGCTCGCGGCCCAGCCACCCGCTCGCCCGGCGGGAGTACGCGGCCCACGGTCTGCCGTTCCAGGAGACCGCGGACGCGGTGGCGAGCTTCGCCGAGGCCTGCACGCTGATCAAGCGCCTGTGGACCGAGGACGAGCCGTTCGACTTCGACGGCGTCCACCACCGGCTCACCGGGGCGTTCGGCAACCCCAAGCCGGTGCAGCGGCCGCACCCGCCGATCGTCATCGGCGGGCGCGCGGCCGCGACGCTGCGCGTGGTCGCCGAGCACGCCGACGTCTGGAACATCCCGGGCGGTGACATCGAAGACGTCGTCAGCCGCAGTGCCCTGCTGGACCGCTACTGCGGCGAGATCGGCCGCGATCCCGCGTCGATCACCCGCTCGATCCACCTGCCGGTGTTCTACGACGAGCCGGGCACGACCCGCGACGCGATCCGCGAAGCGCTCGACGCGGGCTTCGGGCACTTCGTCCTCAGCGTCGCGTCGCCGTACCCGGACGGCGTCGCGCAGTGGGTCGCCGACGAGCTGATCAAGCCCGTCACTTCGGCCTGACGGCCGGCGGTGTCCACAGTGGACTTCTCCGACACCGCCGCGACACTCAGTCCTCCGGGACGAAGCCGGCGAACATGCCGGCTTCGTAGGACCCCGCCGGGGTGCGCGCGATCACGTTCATCCGGTTGGCCGCGTTGATCAGGCCGACCAGGCAGACGAGCGCGCCGAGCTGCTCGTCGTCGTAGTGCTTGCGCGCCCGGGCCCAGGTCTCGTCGGACACGCCCTCGTGGGCGTCGGCGAGCCGGGTGCCCTCCTCGGTGAGGGCCAGCGCGGCCCGCTCGGCGTCGGTGAACACGGTGGCTTCGCGCCAGGCCGCGACCAGGTTGAGCCGGACCGGCGTCTCGCCGTCGGCCGTGGCGTCCTTGGTGTGCATGTCCGTGCAGAAGCCGCAGCCGTTGATCTGGCTGGCGCGGATCTTGACCAGCTCCTGGACGACCTTCGGCAGCGGCGACCGGTCGATGATCTGGCTGATGCCGGCGAACCGCTTGCCGAACTTGGCGGCGAACTCGTTGTTCAGCATGTCGAATCGGGCTTCCATGATGTGTGTCCTCATCTCGTGGTGGTGCGTTGACGACCACCAGATGCCGGTGCCCCCGGCGGTTGTGACAGTGACCCACGCCACAGCGGCGCGCTGTCACAGAACGGCGGGGCCCGGTATCTGATGGGGGACGCAGCCGATCGCGAAGGGGGACCACGATGACCGGGGACGATCCCACCGAGGTGTTCCTCGCCCACCGAAACCTGCTGTTCACGGTGGCCTACGAGATGCTCGGCTCGGCCGCCGACGCGGAGGACGTCCTGCAGGAGACCTGGCTGAAGTGGGTGGGCGTCGACCTCGCGACCGTGCAGGCGCAGCGCGCGTACCTGGTCCGGATCACCACCCGCCAGGCGCTGCAGCGGCTGCGCACGCTCGGCCGGCGCAAGGAGTCCTACGTCGGCTCGTGGCTGCCCGAGCCGCTGCTGACCGCGCCCGACGTCGCCGAAGACGTCGAGCTGGCCGACAGCGTCTCGATGGCGATGCTGCTGGTGCTGGAGACGCTCACGCCGACCGAGCGCGCGGTGTTCGTGCTGCGCGACGTCTTCGACCTGCCCTACGACGAGATCGCGGACGCCGTCGGCAAGACCGCGGCCGCCGTCCGGCAGATCGCGCACCGGGCCCGGTCGCACGTCACGGCGCGGCGCCCGCGCGGCGACGTCTCCCGGGCCGCCGCCCGCACCGCGCTCGAGGCGTTCCAGCGGGCGATCGAGACGGGTGACCTGCAGGGCCTGCTCGACGTCCTCGCCCCGGACGTCGTGCTGGTGGGCGACGGTGGCGGGGTCAAGCAGGCCGTGCTGCGGCCGGTGGTCGGCGCCGACCGCGTCGGGCGGGTGCTGGCCGGCGGGCTGGGCCGGGTCGAGGGCCGGGCGACGCTGCGACCGGCGCAGGTCAACGGCCACCCGGCGCTGATCATGTCCCTCGACGGCGAGCTCGACACGGTGCTGGCGCTGCGCGTCGACGGCGGTCTCGTCACCGGGGTCTACGCCGTGCGCAACCCCGAGAAGCTGTCGCGGATGGCGGCGGAGACCACGCTCCGCCGTTGAACCCGGTCACCCGATCGTGGCGGACGGGGTCCCGCGACACTGGACGTTCCTGGCCTCGTTCGAAGGGATCCCTTGATGGCCCAGACCGCGTCCGACCGGCAGCGCGTGCACGAGTTCCTCACCGGGCGGGGCTGGCGCGCCGACGAGCGCACCGCCGACGACCCGGCCTGGGAGTTCCCCGGCAGCTTCGGCGGCGCGCGGTGCAACGCCGTCGCGGACGCCACGCCGGTCCCGCTGCAGGCCTACTTCAGCTACGGCGACGACGGCGCGGCCGTGTTCTGCGTCGTCCCCGCGGGGAACCTCCACGGGAGCGGCTGCGCCGAGCACGACACCGCCGAGCAGGTCGTCACCCTGGACGGCTTCGGCGACCTGCTCGACGACCTGGAGCCGCGCGCCGCGGCCCACGACCTCAGGGCGCTGATCGAGTGCCGCTACTTCGGGCCCTGCTGAGCTCGACCCGCGACAGCGGCAGCCGGACGGCGGGCGGCAACGGCGTCCGGACGGGGTCCGCGCGGAACGACTGGAGCAGCAGGGCCGCGAACCGGCGGGAGGCCGCCACCCGCAGCTCGGGCGACTCGGCGCGGATGCCTTCGTTCGCCATCAGCGCGAGGCTGATGTCCTCCAGCACGAAGTCGTCGCGCAGTTCGCCGGCTTCCTTCGCTCGCCGGATCAGCCGGAGCAGCAGACGCAGGGTCTTGTCGCGGTCGGCGGCGAAGTGCGTGACGCCGGGCACCTGCGAGGTGAACGCGCGGGCGAAGCCGCGGTCGAGGGCGTGCACCTCCATGAGCCGCTCGAGGACCAGGCAGAACCCGCGCCACGGGTCGTCGGCCGCAAGGCCGTCCTCGACGACGGCCCGGCACGAGGCCAGCTGCTCGGCGAAGGCGTCGGCCAGCAGGGCTTCTTTGGTCCGGAAGTGCCGGTAGACGGTCGCGACGCCGACCCCGGCGCGCCGGGCGATCTCGCGGATCGGCACGTCCAGGCCCTCGGAGGCGAAGGCCGCGCGGGCGACCGCGAGGATGCGCCCGCGGTTGTCGCGGGCATCGGAGCGCAGCGTCGCTCTCACTTGGGCCGTCACCACTCTCACTTTAGCCAACCGGACGGGGTGCTCCGTTACGTTCGCCCGTATGAGAGCTGTCCGGTTTTCCTCCTACGGCCCGCCCAGTGTGGTGGAGGTCGCCGACGTGCCTTTGCCGCATGCCGGACCCGGCGAGATTCGTGTCGCGGTAAGGACTTCCGCGATTTCGCCCGGCGAGATCCGCCTTCGCTCGGGCGAGCTGCGGGACGTCGTGCCGGTGAAGTTCCCGTTCCGCACCGGCTTCGACGCGGCGGGCGTGGTCGACGAGATCGGCTCCGGCGTCACCGGGGTTTCGCTCGGCGATCCGGTGTTCGGCATGGCTCCGGCGGCCACGCGTGGGGCCAACGCCGACTTCGCGGTCTTGGCGGCGTGGGCACCGAAGCCGCCGGAGTGGAGCTGGGCGGAGGCGGGCGGCGCGGCGGGAGCGGTCGAGACGGCCACCCGGGTGCTCGACCGCCTCGCGGTCCGCGCCGGCCAGACGGTGCTGGTCCAGGGCGCGGCGGGCGGAACGGGCTCGGTCGCGGTCCAGTTCGCCGCCGCCCGCGGCGCGCGGGTGCTCGGCACGGCGAGCCCGGGAAACCACGACTTCCTGCGTTCGCTGGGCGCGGAGCCGACGACGTACGGCCCGGGTCTGGTCGAGCGGGTCCGCGCGTTGGCACCGTCCGGAGTGGACGCGGTGTTCGACTGCGCGGGCGGCGCGCTGCCGGACCTCATCACACTGACCGGCGACCCGGCATCCGTGGTGACGATCGCCGACTTCGCGGCGGCGGCCCACGGAGTGCACCTGTCGCACGGATCGCCGGCCGGTTCGGGCGCGGATCCCCTGGCGTCGCACGCTCTTGCGATCGCGGTCGGCCTGGCCGCCGAAGGCCGGCTACGGATCCCGGTCGCGGCGACCTTCCCGCTCGGCGAGGTCGCCGCCGCGCACGAGCTCAGCGAAAGCCGCCACGCACGCGGGAAGATCGTGCTGTTGCACTGACCGCTCCGCCACGCCCGCCCGACCAGCCGGGCGCGCGGGCGTGGCGGCAGGTGGGGCTCCCGGGCACGGCAAGGCCTTCCGCTCACGGTCGCGCTCGTCGAGCAGCCGGACGCCGCGATAGGCAGCAATCCCGGACACGACAAGCCCTTCCGCCCACAGTCACCCTCGCCGAACAGCCGGACGCCGCGATAGGCAGCAATCCCGGACACCGCAAAAACTTCCGCCCACAGTCACCCTCACCGAACAGCCGGACGCCGCGATAGGCAGCAATCCCGGACACCGCAAGAACTTCCACCCACAGTCACCTTCGCCGAGCAGCGGCGACCGCCACTACCTCGCGCTCGGCGGGGTCGCCGCCGCGCAGGAACTCAGCGACAGCCGCCGCACGCGCGGAAATCAGTGCTGCAGCAATGATCTCACGTCGCCCCGGCCGTCACGCCCGCACCACCAGCCGAGCGCGGCGATAGGCGGCGATCCCCGGGAGCGGCAAGGCCTTCCGCACGCGGTCACCCTCGCCGAACAAGTGGACACCGCAACTTCGCGCTCGGCGACGGCGCCGCCCGTCCTAGCGCTACTCGGCCAGGAGGTCGAAGTCCGCTCGGCCGCTTCTCACCCCGTTGATCTGCAGTTCCAGCGCGTGCGGGCCCGGGTGGTAGCGGCGGGTCGTGATCACCCGGAACGAGTGTTCCCGCGCCAGCTCGTAGGTCTCCCCCGGCGGGATCACCTGGGTGGTCAGCTTGAACGTCTTGGTCGTCGACCCGCCGTTGGCCTTGCGGTGGTGGACGACGTAGTCGATCGCCAGCCGGGCCGGTTCCGGCTCCAGGTTGCGGACCGAGGCCGTGAACGCCAGGGCGTCGCCGATCACCACCGTGTCCGAGACCAGCCGCGGGCCTGTCACGTCGACGCGGGCCGGGGCGAAGCCCAGCAGGCCGAGCGCGCCGGGATGGCCTTGTTTGACCAGCGTGCGCAGGGCGTGCCGGACGAGCCTGGTCGTGGCCGCCGGGTCTTCGCCGGGGTCGGCGAGCCACGCCGTCGCCGTTTCGACGACCAGGTCCGGCTCGCGGCGGCTCAGGTCGTTGAGGTGGTTGGCGACCGACCGGCGGACGTACTCGCTCTCGTCGCGGTACAGCGCGTCCAGGATCGGCAGCGTCGCCTTCGGCGAAGCGAGGATCGCCGGCACACGCACGGCCCACGGCAGCATCGGGCGGGTGCCTTCGGACGCGAGCCGGCGCACGTCGTGGCTTTCCGACGCCGTCCAGCCGGAAATCACGGCCAGCGCGCGGTCGAGGTCGTGGTTCAGCAGGACGCGCAGCGCGAACTCGGCCGTCAGCCGCGGGGTCAGCTCCGCCAGCAGCGTGAGGGCGTCGTCGAAGGCCTCCGCGCCGCCGTCGGCGACCGCCTTGACCGCGACCGCGCCGGTCACGGGCCAGATCAGCCAGCCGGTGAACATGGGCGCGTCCGCCGCCGCGGTGCGCAGCACCGCCGCCAGTGACGCGTAGTCCCCCGGCAGGTCTTCGAGCACCGCGTCCCGCAGCAGGTCGCTGCGTTCGCGCAGCGACAGCGGCCCGAGCGCGGCCTCGGCCGCGCGCACCCTCGTCAGCCGCGCCTTCGGGGCGGCGACACGCAGCGACGCGACGAGCGCGCGCACCGCGGGGGTGCCGATCAGTTCATCGGCGAAGGGCATGGGGTCCTCCGGTCTCGGGTGATCGGCCGTCCTCGACCGATCACCCGAGACCGTACGCAAGGGGACCGACAAAAACGGTCCTGGCCAATCCGGCTCCGGGAGACGAGGATCGGCGAATGCCCGATTTCAAAGGTTTCACCCTGATCGCCCGGATCGGGCTCACGTGCTACGCGATCGTGCACCTCGTCGTGGCCTGGCTGGCCGCCCAGGTCGCCCTGGGCGACAACGAAAAGGCCGACAAGGCCGGCGCCCTCCAGCTCGTCGCCGAGGGTACCGGCGTCTGGCTGTTGTGGCTGGTCACCGCGGGCACGACCGTGCTTGCGCTCTGGCAGGTGACCGAGGTCCTCACCGGCCACCGGCACGCCCCGCCCCGCCGCCGCGTGCTGCGGCGGGTGACCAGCGGGATCGAGGTCGTGCTGTACGGCCTCGTCGCCTACAGCGCCGGCAAGACCGCCCTCGGGGCGCCGAGCCAGGGCAAGTCCCTGGTCGCCGGCCTGCTCGCGCAGCCGTGGGGCGCGGTCGTCGTGGTCGCGGCCGGGATCGCGGTGATCGGCGTCGCGGCCTTCCTCGTGCACCGGGGCGTCCGCAAGACGTTCCTGCGCGAGCTGGAGTTCGGCAAGGCACCCCGCACGGTCCGGCGCTCGACCGAGCGGCTGGGCCAGATCGGCTGGTGCGCCGTCGCGGTGGCCTACGCCGCGGTGGGCGTGATGTTCGTGCTGGCCGCCGTGAACTACGACCCGGCGAAGGCCGCCGGCCTGGACCCCGCGTTGAAGACGCTGGCCGTGCAGCCCTACGGGCAGCCACTGCTGCTCGTCCTCGCCGCGGGGATCGCCGCCTTCGGGGTGTTCGCGCTCTTCGACGCCCGGTTCCGGAAGATCTGACGCTCAGAAACCGGGGTGTTGCTGCTTGTTGACCACCCGCAGCACGAGCCACTGGTCGAACCAGGCCCCGGCGGTGGTCAGCACCAGCATGGTCAGCCCGAGGATCAGGTGCGTGTAGCTGTGCAACGGCGCCACGCGGTCGGTCAGCGCGGTCAGCCCCAGCTGGAGCAGCAGCCGCGCCGCGAACAGCAGCGCGACCAGGCCGAGCGCCTGCTTGCTGCGCCACACGGCCCGCAAGTACCGGCGGCGCCGGGAAAGCATCGTGAACCACAGGACGACGTGCACGGCCACCAGCACCAGCGGCAGCACTGCGACCCACGAATAGCGGTCCGCGAACTGCTGGGTCAGGTCGTTGCTGGCCACCAGCAGGCCGACCAGCAGGAAGTACCAGCCCGGTAAGCCGGTGATCTTCCCGTTCACGGGCCGCGGGCCGGGTACGAACGCGGTTTCCTGCATCGGATTCCCTCCGTCTCGCCTCGTCTTCCGTCCCGAGTCTGGTGGGGATCGGCGGGAAAGCGATCAGCCGGCGGTACGAGATCAGCCCGCCGTCTCGTACCTGGGGATGAGATCTCGTCGTGGCGAAGCGCGCCGTCTTCCGGTGAGGCACGATCGGGAGATGACTCCCGAGGGAAGCACGTGATCCTCCTGCCGGGCCGGCGCGGGCCGCTGGTGGCCGAGTCGGTCGTCCTCGGCGCGCTGGTGGTGCTCGACATGATCCTCGCCGTCCGGTCCGGGCCGGCGCAGGGTCAGCTCGCCACGATCGCGCTGGAGTTCACGCCCGGGCTCGGCCCGGTCGTCGCGGTGCTGGCCGTGCTGCGCCGGCGGTTCCCCGACCACACCGCCGCGCTGGCCGCCGCCGTGTGCGGGCTTTCCCTGCTGGGCACGGCGATCTCCGCCGGCATCGCCGCCGCCGGGGAACAGCTCCCGCCCCAGCCCAGCGTGGCCGAAGCCCTCGCCATCGCGCTCATGGTCGGGGCCTGCTGCCACCGGCTCGCCCCGAAGGCGGCTGTGACATTGGCAATCCTCGGCGGCGCCGCCACCACGCTCGCGCCGATCCTGCGCTACGGCGCCGAAACCCCGGCCGCGCTCTTCGCCGCCGGGGCCGCGCTGCTCTGGGGCGGCGCGCTGGCCGTCGGGCTGATCCTGCGCGACGCCGAGGTCCGGGGCCGCGCCGACGTCCTGGAAATCCGCACCACCGAACGACTTCGGCTGGCCCGCGAGCTGCACGACCTGGTCGCCCACCAGATCACCGGCATCGTCGTGCGCGTCCAGGCCGCGCACCGGGTCGCCGAACGCGGCGGCGGCGACACCGCGACGTTCGCCGAGCTCGAAACCGCCGGTGCGGCCGCGCTTTCCGCGATGCGCCGGCTCGTCGGCGCGCTGCGGACCGACGGCGAAGACCTCTTCGTCCCGCCCGCCGACCTCGCCACCGCCGTCGACCGCGCGGTGCCCGACGACACCCGCATCCACCTCGACGTCAGCGACGACCTCGCCGTCCTCCCGGTGACGCCCGAAGTCGTGACGACCACGCACCGGCTGCTCACCGAATCGCTCACCAACGTCCGCCGGCACGCGCCCGACGCCGCCGAGGTCCGGGTGCTCGTGCGCCACGAACCCCACGGTGAGCTGCGGGTCGAGGTCGTCAACGACGGCGCCGCGCGGCCCGCCCGCCGCGGCGGTTACGGCCTGCTCGGGATGGCCGAGCGGGTGGCGGCGGTGGGCGGTACGGTGCAGGCCGGACCGGCTGCCGGGCAGCGCTGGCGGGTGGCCGCGCGGCTGCCGCTCGACCCCGGCTGAGGAGGGAACCGCTTGCCCACCCGAGTGTTGATCGCCGACGACCAGGCGATGGTCCGCGCGGGATTCCGCCTGATCCTCGAAGGCGAACCGGACATCGAGGTCGTCGGGGAGGCCGCCGACGGCGAACAAGCCGTGCGCGCGGCCCGGGAACTGCGCCCGGACGTGACCCTGATGGACATCCGGATGCCCGGCGTCGACGGGCTGCGCGCGACGGAACTGCTCGCCGGCCCGGACGTGCCCGATCCGCTGCACGTCGTCATGGTCACGACGTTCGGCCTCGACGAGAACGTCCACGCGGCGTTGCGCGCCGGCGCGTGCGGCTTCCTGCTCAAGGACGCCGGGCCGAACCTGCTCATCGAAGCGGTGCACGCGGCCGCCCACGGCGAAGCGCTCGTGTCGCCGGCGATCACGACCCGGCTGCTGGCGCACTACTCGCGGCGCGATCCCCGGCGCGCCACCGCGCCCGAAAGCCCGCTGACGCCGCGCGAACTCGACGTCGTCCGCGCGATCGCCCGCGGCGCCACGAACGACGAGATCTGCCGCTCACTCGTGGTTTCGCTGCCCACCGTCAAGACGCACATCGGCGCGGCCAAGCGCAAGCTCGGGGCCCGCAACCGCACCGAGATAGCCATCTGGGCCTGGGAAAGCGGCCTCGTCCACTGAGTCGGCCTGGTCCACCGAGTCCGTTGAGTCCGTTGAGTCCACTGAGTCCGTTGAGCCGCGCTTGGGGACCCGGACGACGACCGTGCGCGCCACGACGTCGCCGAACCGCTGGCGGCGGCGGGTGAACAGCATCACCACGACCCCGGCGAGGCCCCAGGCGAAACCGTCGATGAGCATCAGCACCTGGCGCACCAGGAACAACCGCAGCGGCGGGTGCGAGCCGTCGAGCAGGACGACGCGCAGCCGCAGCCAGCGCATCGCCGGCGTCTGGCCGCCGTGCCGGTAGGGCCACCACGTCGTGACGAACCACAGCCCGACGAGATCCAGGGCCAGCATCGTGTAGACGACGACCTTGAGGAACGTCAGCAGCGGCACCAGGCCGCTCGGGTGGAACAGCAGCACCACCAGCACGGCGAGCAGCAGCATCGGCACGAACACGAGCATCTCGTCCAGGAAGAACTGCACGAGCCTGCGCCCGATGATGCCGGGCCCAGGGCGATCCTCGGGCGGGGAACCGGTCATGGACCCATGATGTCCGCCCCGGGGGCCCGGCGCGCGTCGAGTCACGTTACTTGTCCCTTGTGGACAGTTCCGCGAGCACGGCCCGGATCGCCGGGCTGGCGTCGGCGCTGTGCCGCCACGCCGCGTGGACCTCGCGTTTCGGGGGCCGGCGCAGCGGTCGCGAGACGAGCCCGTCCCCCAGCGGCGGGCGAGCCAGCCGGGGAATCAGCGCGAGGACGTCACCGGCGGCGGCGAGGGACAGCTGCGTGGCGAAATCGTCGACGAGGTGCCGCACGTCGGGGTCGCCGGGCACGAGCCGGCGGAACCACTGGTGGCACACGGTGCCGGGCGGGCTGGTCACCCACGCGTGCCCGGCGAGGTCGGCGTCGTCGAGCGTCCCTTCGAGCGTCGCGAGCGGGTGCGTTCCGCTCAGGACGACGTCGCCGACGTCGGTGTGCAGGTGCCGCCGGGTCAGGGACGGCGGCAGCGGGACGGGCAGGCCGTCGGCGTCGTGGATGAGGGCGAGGTCGGCGGTCCCGGCGTCGACGCTGTGCAGCGCTTCGCCGGGGTCCTGCTCGGTGATCCGGACGCGCAGGTCCGGGCAGCGCTCGGCCAGCCGCCGCAGGGCCGGTGCGAGCAGCCCGCGGATGCCGGTCGAGAAGGCGACCACGCGCAGCACGCCGCGGGGCGCGCCGCCGGAGACCGACTGGGCGGCCTCGGCGCAGCGTTCGAGGGCCTGGAACACCGCGGGCGCCGAGTCGACGAGCGCCTGCCCGGCCGGGGTGAGCACGACCCCGCGGCCGGCCGGGGCGAGCACCGGCACGCCGAGCTGCCGTTCCAGCCGCTTGAGCTGCTGCGACACGGCCGAGGCCGTGAAACCCAGCTCGTCGGCCGCGCGCGCGAGCGTCCCGAGTGCCGCCACCGACCGCAATGCCCGCAACGCCCCGACGTCGATCATGAAGCCACCCTACGCAATATGGGCAAGAAAGCATCGCTGGACCCCGGCATTCGGGCGCGGCAGGCTCGGATCCATGACGCCCTTCGGCACCAACCTCGTCGCCATGGTGACCCCGATGCACCCCGACGGCACGCTCAGTGAACCCGGGCTCGCCGGCCTGGTCGACCACCTGCTGGCCACCGGCTGCGACGGCCTCGTCGTCGGCGGGACCACCGGCGAGTCCCCCACCCTGACCGACGCCGAGGCGGCCGGGCTCGTCCGCGACGTCGCCGCCCGGTCGGCGGGCCGGGCCCGGGTGATCGCCGGGATCGGCACGTACGACACGGTCACCAGCGTCCGCCGCGCCCGCGAAGCCGAGGCCGCCGGCGCGGACGCGCTGCTGCTGGTCTGCCCGTACTACTCGCGGCCGACCCAGGCCGGGATCATCGCCCACTGCGCCGCGGTCGCCGACGCGACCCCGCTGCCGGTGATGCTCTACGACGTCCCCGCGCGCACCGGCGTCGCGCTGGAGGTGCCGACGTTGATCGAACTGGCCGGGCATCCCCGCATCCAGGCCGTGAAGGACGCGAAGGGCGACCTGTTCGAGGCGATGACGGTCATGTCCCGCACGTCGCTGGCCTACTACTGCGGCATCGACGAGCTGAACCTGCCGTACCTCGCTGCCGGCGCGGCGGGGGTGGTGAGCGTGGTGGGCAACGCGTTCGCGGACCGCAACGCGGCCCTGATCGACGCCGTCCTCCGCGGCGATCTGGAGTCGGCCCGGGCGATCCAGGGATCGCTGCTTCCGTTGGCGGAGGCCATCATGCGCACGTCCCAGGGGGCGATCATGGCGAAGGCCGCGCTGGCCGAACTCGGGATCATCCCGAGCCCGGCCGTGCGCTCGCCGTTGCTGGAGTCCCCGCTTTCGCACGTTCAGCGGCTGCGGGAAGCGCTGGCACCGCCGGTCTTGGCCGCCTGATCGTCAGGAGGCCGCGTTGAGCAGGTCCAGGGCGCTCTGCTGGCGGGCCGCGTCGATCTTGTCCAGGGGGCCGTACCAGCGCAGGCCATACTGGTCCAAGGCGTTGCGGTCCGCCGAATACGCCCGATCCGCCTGGCGGCGCAGGTAAGTCGTGTACGGGTGGTCGCTCAGCGCCGCGTTCAGCGCCGCCAGGCCGCGGGCGTCCGCGCCCTTGAAGGACGGGCCGTCGCCGCCGCAGTCGCCGTTTTCGCACGGGTCGCGCAGGATGCCGTCCGCGGTGTTGAGCGACGTCGACGTGATGTTGGCGTCGCCCAGCCGG
Organism: Amycolatopsis sp. NBC_00355; assembly: GCF_036104975.1. Classification (GTDB taxonomy): domain Bacteria; phylum Actinomycetota; class Actinomycetes; order Mycobacteriales; family Pseudonocardiaceae; genus Amycolatopsis. The sequence continues at coordinate 3,949,557 of NZ_CP107982.1, forward strand.
CGGGCCGTCGTGAGGAGGCCCGCGTCGCCCGTCGCGCGGTTCAGCTCGGTCAGCGCGTTGATCAGCACGCCCTGGTTGTACGACCAGACCGTGCTGCCGTTGTTGCGGCAGCTGCCCAGGTCGATGCCGTCGTTGACCAGCGACGAGCCGTTCACCATGCCGGTGCCCTGAAACCACGTCCAGCCGCTCTTCGCCCGGTTCAAGTACGTGCTGTCGCCGGAGATCCGGTTGTGCAGCGCCGCGCTGAGCTGGATGTAGAGGGAGTTGGCGATCGCGTTCTTGTACGTCTTCGCCGTGCTCCACCAGACTCCGCCGCCGCACGTGCCGTCCCAGTAGGCCGCCATGTGGTCGGCGTCGGCGCGGGCGGTGTTCAGGTAGCGGCTGTCGCCGGTGACGTCGTAGGCCAGCACCCAGGCCAGGCCCCACCAGCCGGTGTCGTCGATGTACTCGTTGCGGAACTGCCCCTGCGCCGCATTGATGTTCTTGTCGTAGGTGCGCGCGATGGCGTAGCGGTAGCTGGGCATGCCGGTGACCTGGACGTTGCGGATCACCGCGGTGAGCGCGTTCGCCGAGTTCCACCAGCCGGTCGTGTCGAACAAGCCCGTGGAGTTGTTGTAGAACATCATCTCCGCGGTGGCCGCGGCCGTCCGGCGCTCGCCGGCGTTCCAGGTGGTCCGCGCCCACGTCGTGCACGCGATGTCCGCGCGGTCGACGGCTTTCCCGCACGCCCGCAGCGCGCCGACGCCGGTGTTGTTCCAGTCGTCCACGTTGTACATCAGGGTGCGCCAGCCGCGGTTGTTCGCGGGGACGGCGGTGGCTCCGAGCCGGCTGCCCGAGGCCCACGACCGGCCGCCGTCGAAGGAGCGGTCGAGCCACACCTCGTCACCGGGGCTGCCGTTCTCGATCGAGGCCCAGCCCATCGCGTCCGAGTCGTCGAAGTGCAGCGCGATCGTCCGCGAGAACAGCGTCGAGCTCACCGGACGGCGGTCGCCGGGCGAACTCGCCGGATCGGCGGCGTCACAGTACTTGTTGCAGATGGTGGCCAGCGCGGTCGACGGCGTGGCGGACGGGGGTGGCGTCGCGGCCGGGGCCACGAGCGCGGCGGCGGTGAGGGCAGCGGAAATCCAGATACCGGGCATGACGAACTCCTCGCTGAACACGGGATCCGCGTGAAGATCACTGAGAGCAGGGAGAACCCGCCCGGGCCCGGCGGTGAACCGGTTTCAGGTTGAGCCCCGAACCGGGGGACTGTCAACAGATTGTCCCGTTTTTGGTCCAGACAACTTTGCGGACACCCGGCTCAGCCGCGGGACCACCGCTGGCTGCCGGCGCCCGAGCACGCCGCGATGACGAGCGGGCTGCTCGACGCCGTCGCGCCGCCCGCGACGTCCAGGCACTTCCCCGAACCCGCGCCGACCACCGTGCCGTCGGAGCGGACCCGCCACTGCTGGCCGGGAACGCCCGTGCAGTCCCAGATCTGCACCGGGGTGGCGTCCGCGGTCCCGCCGCCGACGACGTCCAGGCACTTCGTGTCGAAGACCGTCAGCCGGCCGGTCGTGGTGGACGTCCAGGCCTGGTTGCCGCCGCCGTTGCAGTCCCACAGGGCCGGGCGGGTGCCGTTCGTCTGGTCCGCGGCGGGCACGTCGGCGCAGCGCCCCGACGCCTGCCCCTTGAGGACGCCGGTGCTCGCGCCGCGGTCCCAGCGCTGGTTGAGGCCGCCGTTGCAGGCCCAGGTGGTGAGCGCGGTGCCCGGCGACGTCCCGTGCGCGACGGCGTCCAGGCAGGTGCCGTTGCCGGTGTTCACCACGCTGCCGTCGGGGTCGAGCCGCCAGCTCTGGGCAGGCGTGCCCGCGCAGTCCTGGATGCGGACCGCGGTGCTGTCGGCCGCGTCGAGGCACTTGCCGCCGTAGACGGTCAGCTGCCCGGACGGGGTGGCCGTCCACTGCTGGTTCGCGCCGCCGTTGCAGTCCCACAGCGTGATGGCGGTGCCGTTGGCCTGGCTCAGCGCCGGGACGTCGGCGCAGAGCCCGGACTCCCGTCCTTTGAGGACACCGCCGAGGTTCCCGGGCGGCGCCGCGACCACGGAAAGGTTGTCGAACATCGTGGTCTGGTAGCCGGCGACGCCGAGGCCGACCTGGCCGGCGGTGAACGACGTGTCGGTGACCGCGCCGAGCCGGGCGCCGTCGAGGGTCGCGGTGACGCTGTTGCCGGAGAAGCCCAGCCCGAGCCGGTGCCAGGTGTTCAGCCCGGGCGCGGTCGCCGTGCCGGACGCCAGCGTCGTCAGGACGCCGCCGCTGCTGTTCTTCGCGATCGCCCACCGGCCCAGGTCGTCCAGGCGCAGCTGGTAGGCGGCCTGGCGGCTCTGCGGCCGAGTCTGGGTGTTGGCCCGGCCGAGCAGCGTGACCGTGCCGGCCTGCTGCAGATCGACGTCGACGCTGACGGTGTAGTCCCGCCAGGCCGGGTCGCCGAGCAGGCCGTAGGCGTCGCTGTCGTCCTGCCACTCGATCGGCTTCACCGGCGCGACCTGCTGCAGGCACTGGCCGGTCCGGCCCGCCGCGCACGGGCGAGCTTCGTAGGAGCCCTGCATGTCGGCGAAGTACTTCGCCTCGGCGCGGCTCGGGTAGGCGTCGAAGTTGTCGGAGTACGGCAGCGCCAGCGCGTGCTCGGCCGGGCCGGCGGCGGTGCCCTTGCCCTGGCCGGACGTCGTGGTGACGGAGTAGATCCGGCCGGGCTGCAGCGTCAGGGAGTACGCGCCGCCCTGCGGCGTGACGTCGGCCTGCCGCACCAAGGAGTCCGCACCGCCGAGGTCGGTCGACCAGACGTGCGCCGTCCCGGTGCCGAGCCCGCCGGAGACCTTGACGTTCACCGTCTGCGCGGCCGTGGCGCCGGTGGTCTCGTAGATCGTCGAGTAGTCCGTGCCCGTGGCGGATTTCAGGCTGACGTAGCTGCCGTTCGCCCGGTTGCCGCCGAGGTAGCCGCTCGCGCTGCCGGTGAGGAACTTCCAGCCGGGCTGGGTGAACTGCGTGACCTGCGCGGTGGCCCACAGGCTCTTGCCGAGCTGGTAGGACCCCGACCACGGCGACCCGGCCACCGCCAGCCCGACCGTGCTGTAGGGCAGGTTCGGGGTGATGGCGGCGAGCAGGGGCCAGTTCATGAACCCCGTCAGCTGCCCGTCGAGGTAGCCCCGGGTGATGCTGCGGATCAGCGGGACCGCGCCCGCGTTGTCGTCCTGTGAGCCGAACTCACTGGCCCACAAGGGTTTCCCGGTCGCCACGGCGTTGGCCGACGACGCGCACGACGTCGCGTCGGACAGGTAACCGCACGGGTAGTGCGAGCCGACGACGCCGACCGCGCGCCCGAACGCCGGATCGGCCAGCATGTCGTCCGCGGTGTTCCAGCCGGTGTCGTCACCGACGATCTGCACCGCGCCGTAACCGTGGGAATCCAGGGCGGCGCGCAGGTTCTTGTACCAGATCGTGTCGTGCCCGCGCTCGTTCCAGCCGCCGAGGTAGCCGATGGTCAGGCCGTGCTGCTTCGCGCAGCCGAGCCACGAGAGGTCGTAGTCGATCATGTCCTGCGACCAGAAGTTCCCGCCGCCGATCCAGCCCGGCGCGGCCCACGGCAGCGCGACCAGCTTGATCCCGGGGTTGCGGGCGACGGCCTGCTCCCCCAGCCAGAACTCGTAGCCGACGTCGCAGTTCACCTCGCCGCGCACGTGCTCGTGACTGGGTTCGGCGCCGTCGGTGGAGTTCGCGTCGCCGCCGATCTCCAGCTTCAGCAGCTGCACCGCGGCGCCGTACCCGGGCTTGAACAGGTAGTCGAGGATCTGCGCGCGCTGGGCGGGCGGGTAGTCGACGAGCAGCCGCGAGTTCCCGCCGCCGCCGCTGATCGCCCCGGCGCCGTCGAAGGTCCTCCCCTGCGCGGCGCCGTTCACCGCGATGTCGGTGGTCACCGCCGACGCCGCCGTGGCCGGGACGACCAGCGCGGCGAGGACGAGGAACGGGACGACGAGCAAGCGGGCGACCCGGGCCATGAAGTGCTCCTCCAGCCGAAGCCAGGCACCCCGCGACCGGGGCGCCGCACCTCAGGGAAGCGGCTCGGGGCAAGGAAAGTCAACGGACGGAAGTCGCGCGCGGCGAGATCAGTCCGATTCCTGTCCGGTTACCCTGGCCCGGTGACGACCATGGAACCGGCCCGCTTCACGATCCACGACGGCGCCGAAGCGGCGCTGCCGGCGGAACGCCCGGCGACGGTGGTCGCGCTGCGCCGCCGACTCCCGGGCGGCCTCGCCGCGTACCTGACCCGGGAGGACGACGGCGGCCGGCTCGACGTCATCCTGGGGCGCAGCCGCGCCGACGCGGAGGAAGCGGCCCGGACCATCGGCTCGGTGCCGGAGTGCGCGGCGTGGTTCCGCGACCTCGCGGGCTCGGGCGGGCCGCGGCACGTCGAGGTCGTCGACGCCTGGCCGGGCGAGGCGGGATGACCCGCTTCGGCATCGACGCCCTGACCGCGCTGCGCCTGGCCGAAGACCGGGTGGCGGTGGCCCCGGAACACCGGCTCGTCGCCCCGAGCGTGCTGCGGTCGCACGCGATGGCGCACCTCTACGAGAGCGTCCGCCGGGGCGAACGCACCGAGAAAGACGGCTTGGCCCTGCTGGAACGCCTGGCGGGCCTGAAGATCCGGCTGCTCGGCGACCGTGTCTCGCGCTCGACGGCGTGGCAGATCGCCGCGCGGCTCGACTGGCCCGGCATCGGGATGGCCGAGTACCTGGCCGTCGCGAAGCTGCAGGCCGACCGGTTCGTCACCCTCGACCCGGCGCTCGCCGCGGTGGCGGACGAGTTCGTCCCCACCGCGGCGATCACCGAGCTGCTTCCCCGGTGACTCAGCCGGTCGTCGAGATGTCGTCGAGCTGCTCGGCCGCCGGCCGGACCGGGTAGAGGTCGCCGCCCGGCGGCGCCGGGACCCGCGGGAGCGCGGCCCGGGCCAGGCGGTCACCGGCGTCCGCGGCGGCGTGGACGCTGTCCAGGGCCGCGTACTGGGTGAAGTTCAGGTCCGGGTAGTGCCACTGCCCGGCGCCGCCGGTGGCCGCCGGGAGCAGGAAGTCGACAGCCTTGGTGATGCCGGCGCCCTGCGGGTTCCGGTAGCCCCACAGGTCGACGCCGGCGTGGCTGCCGATCTGCGCGAGCCGGGTCAGCGCGACCAGGTTGAACGTCGAGTAGTGGAACGTGCGGGTGCGCGCCACCTCCTCCGGCTGGCTGCCGTCGGCGGCGATCCGGTGGTCGATCCGGCCCGCCTTGGCCTTCTCGAGGATGTCCTCGGTGACGCCGCTCTGCCCGGTGTAGAGCGCGATCCCGGCGGTCAGCACGTCCATGAACGTGCCGTGGTTGTTCTGGGCCGCGGCCTCGTCCTGGCCGTACTTGCTGGTGCGCAGCCAGGTCAGGAAGTCACCCGACCAGCCCTTGAACGCGCTTTCGTCGGCCTTCGACCAGCCCGGCGCGCCGGTGCTCAGGATCGCGGCGGCGTCGAGCACCTGGGTGAAGGTGTAGGAGAACTCGATGATGCCGATCCCGCGGCCGTCGTTCTTGCACGGGATGCCCTGCGCGAAGTTCAGGTTCGGGTTCATCTTCGTGGCGGCGTCGAGGAACCAGGTACGCAGGTCGAGCGCCGCGCGCCGCGCGTAGTCGGCTTTGCCGGTGTAGTACCAGGCCAGCGACAGCCGGTAGATCGAGCTGAACGCCTTGAGCCGCTCGGCCTTGTCGGACACGGCCGTGGTCTCGGGGTTGAGCACGCCGTCCCGCTGGACGTACGGGCAGCCGAGCGGGTTCGCCGCGGTCTTAGGCTGGCTGGGCCACCAGTACGGCGCGAGGCTCAGGTAGTCGTGCTTGTCGCCACTGGGCGGCACCCGCTCCTTGTCGGCGACGGTCCACGGGCCGTCCTCGACCGCGACGTCGGCCTGCTCGACGAGGTTCCCGAGCGACGTCTTGACGGTCTTGTCCCCGAGCAGCAGGGCGAGTTTGTTCAGCAGGAGCCGGTTCCCGTCGAGCACGACGGTCTTGGGCGGGCAAAGCCGTTCGATCCCGGGCAGCGAGCACAGCCCCGCCGTCGTGGCCGGGCCGGCCGACGCGACTCCGGACAGCGACCCGCCGAGGGTCGCCGTCACCACGGCCAGGACACCGAGGCGGCGAAGGTTTCCGAGTGGCAACACTGCTACTCCGTTCACGTACATGAACCAGTGACATAAGTGTGATGCTTGATTGGATACCTGAACGCCGGGCGATGCACAAGGGTCCCCGTGCCAGGGTGTGGCTCGGGTTCGCCCCAGGCTCGACACTGGAGCCATGGACGGACGACGGCAGCTCGGTGAGTTCCTGCAGACCCGGCGCGCCCGGCTGCGGCCCGAGGACGTCGGGCTGGCCGAGCACGGCGACCGGCGGCGGGTGCCGGGCCTGCGCCGGGAGGAGCTCGCGCTGCTGGCCGGCGTGAGCGCGTCGTACTACGCGCGGCTCGAGCAGGGCTACTCCCTCAACGCCTCCGCCGAGGTGCTCGACGCGATCGCCGGGGCGCTCGCGCTGGACGACACCGAACGCCGGCACCTGCACAACCTGGCCGGGCCCCGTCGCCGGGCGGGGAGCCGCCGGCCGGCGCCCGAGCGGCTCACCCCGGCGACGCGCCAGCTGATGGCCGCGCTCGGGGACGTGCCGGTCGTCGTGCTCGGCCGGCGCGGCGACGTCCTCGCCTGGACCCGGACCGGGCACGCGCTCCACGCCGGGCACCTCGGATTCGGCTCGCCGGAGGACAAGGGCGCGCGCCCCAACATGACGCGGCTGGTGTTCACCGACGCGCACACCCGCGAGCTGTACCCCGGCTGGGCAGCGAAGGCCCGCGACGTCGTCGGCAACCTGCGGCTGGCGGCCGGGCAGCACCCCGACGACCCGCTGCTGGCGTCGCTGATCGGCGAGCTGTCGATGAAGAGCCCGGAGTTCGCCGCGCTGTGGTCGGACCACCGCGTACGCGCCTGCGACGTCGGCGTCTACGAGATGCACCACGCGATCGTGGGCGCCATGACGCTCACCCAGCAGACCCTGCACACCGAGCAGGGGCAGCGGATCGTGGTCGCCACGGCGGAGCCGGATTCGGCGTCGGCGCACGCGCTGCAGCTGCTCGCCCAGGACGTCACAGCCGAGGTCGCCCCCGTCCGGCCCTGACATTTTTTCCTCGCACCGCACGGTTTTCACCCACCGCGCGTTCCTCGAACGCGCCGGAAAAACGAAGGAACCATGAAGAAGACGCTCTTGACCCTCACCCTTTTGGCGACCGTCGCCACCGCCACACCGGCCTCGGCGGCGTCGCGCGACGTGGTGCACTTCGACCTGACGGCCGGGCAGCAGCCGGAGAACGTCGCCCTGGAACCCGACGGGTCCGCCGACGTCACCTTCGCCGGCGCGCGTCAGGTCGCCCGCGTGGACCGGGCGGGCCGGACGCGGATCCTGGCGACGCTGCCCGCTCCGGCCGGCGGCGGCGGGGCTCCGGCCCTGGGTTTCCCGCTGACGACCGGCATCGTCCGGACGGCCGACGGGACCCTGTATGTGTTGTACGCGACCGGAACCGACGACCTGACGGGGCTGTGGCGGCTGCGCCCGGGCGGCACGCCCGAGCGGATCGCCGCGCTGCCCGGGACCGGCCTGCCGAACGGGCTGGCGTTCGACGGGCACCGCTTCTTCGTCACCGATTCGGTGCTCGGTACCGTGTGGACGGTCCCCTTCGTCGGCGGGACAGCGAAATCCTGGTCCACCGCGGCGGAGCTCGCCCCGAACGGCTTCCTCGGCGCGAACGGCGCCAAGCTCCACGACGGCGCCCTCTGGGTGACCAACCTCGATCGCGGCACCGTGCTCCGCATCCCGATCCTGCCGAACGGCCGGGCGGGCACCCCGCGGATCAAGGCGACGGACGTCGCGGGCATCGACGACTTCACGTTCACCGGCCGCGGCGACGAGATCCTCGCCGCGCTCGACAGCCCGAACAAGGTCGTCCGGATCAGCGCGGACGGAACGGCGTCGACGGTGCTGGACGCCGCCGACGGCCTGCAGAACCCGACGTCGATCGCGGTGCGGGGCAGTGAAGTTTACGTGCTGAGCGCGGCGTACCTGACGCGGGAGGACCCGAACCTGCTGCGGGCCACGCTACCCCGCTGCTGAGCCGCGCCGGTGTTCCCGGCCGTCGTCGAAGTACGCGTCCAGGTACTCCGACGGCGGCAGGGAACTGTCCCGCAGCAACGAAAACACCTCGGCGCCCGGCCGGAGCTCGCCGCGTTCCCGCAGCGCGTACGCCTGGGCGAACTGCAGGTAGGTGACGTCGGCCGCCGCGGCGTACTCGCGGGCTTCCCGCTCGGCCAGCCCGATGGCGGCGTCGAGACTTCCGGCCCGCCACAACGTGATCCGCTCCTCGAACGGCGTGCCGTGGGAGCCGTCCCACCGGAAAACGCAACGCACGGCGTACCACTCGTCTTCGGGTGTGGGCATCCGCGGAAACTACCACTACGCGATCGCCGCCATGGCAAGCCTGCGCGCCGCGACGTCCTTTGCCGTGCGCTCGAACGCCTTCACCTCCGCACCCACCTCCCCCGCCAGGCGAGCCAGCACCACCCGGGTCGGCGGGCAACCCCGCCACCAAGCACACAAACCCCAACCGGCTACGCGATCGCCGCCACGGCAAGCCTGCGCGCCGCAACATCCCTCGCCGTACGCTCGAACGCCTTCACCTCCGCGCCCACCTCACCCGCCAAGCGAGCCAACACCACCCAGGTCGGCGGGCAACCCGCCACAACACCAAGCACACAAACCCCAACCGGCTAAGCGATCGCCGCCATGGCAAGCCTTCGGGCCGCAACATCCCTCGCCGTACGCTCGAACGCCTTCACCTCCGCGCCCACCTCCCCCGCCAAGCGAGCCAACACCACCCGGGTCGGCGGGCAGTCCGCCACCGGCACTCCCACGACAGCGTCACCGGCCCGGCTCACCGCGCCGTGGCCGACGACCGCCAGCAGCTGGCCGACCGCTACCCGGTCCACGATCTCGTCCAGGGGCAGCTGCGGGCACTCCGTCCGGAACGCGTCTTCGCGGCGGAGGTCGGCGATCGAGACCGCCGGGCGGGCGGCGAACGGGTGCGACACCGGGACCAGGGCCACTGGCAGCTCTTCGGCGACGTCCGTGGTGACGAACCCGGCGAGGTCGTTGCTCGCGCAGAGCAGGGCGACGTCGGCGGCGCCGCCGCGGAGCGCGCCGACCTGGTCGGTGGTGAACAGCAGCTCCACCGGGTACGCGCGGGCGAACGCCTCGACCAGCTCGGCCAGCACGCCGGCGGCGGTGCCCGAGCGCACCGCGACCGTCAGCGGCGATGAGCGTCCCGCCCGCCGGGCGCGGCGGGCCGCGCGGTCCACCGCGGCGAGGGCCGATCGGCTGTCGGCCAGGAAGACGCGGCCGGCGTCGGTGAGCGACACGCGGCGGCTCGTCCGGTCGAACAACCGCACGCCCAGGCGCCGTTCCAGCCGGGCGATCGCCCGCGACAACGGCGGGGCCGCGATCCCGAGCCGCTCGGCCGCGCGGCCGAAGTGCAGCTCCTCGGCGACCGTCACGAAGTAGGCGAGCTCGCGGGTCTCCAGTCGATCCATACCTCCATTCATACCCGCAAGGTAATGATCGGCGGCCCGGACGGCATCGTTCCGCCGGTCACGGCGCGGTTGGCTGGAAGCACAGCCACCACCGACGAAAGGTCACCCCGTGTCCGACGAACGCGCGGTCCAGGAAGTCCTGGCCCGCTACGTCCGCGCCACCGACCGGCGCGACGGCGCCGCCCAAGGCGCCCTGTTCACCGACGACGCCGTCGTCCGGATCTTCCAGAAGGCCGGCCCCGACCGGTACGAGCCGGTCGGCGAGCCGCTGACCGGCGGCGCCGGTGTGCAGTACGCCGTCGAGAACTTCATGGCCCCGCACCCCGAAGGCGGGTCCAGCCACCACGTCACCGCCGATCACCTGATCACCGTCGACGGCGACACCGCCCACCTCAACGCCCAGTTCGTCGTCTTCGAGGTCCGGACCACGCCCGGACGCTCGATCCAGGCCGTCGAGTCCGGGTACTACGACACCGAACTGCGGCGCGTCGACGGCGAGTGGAAGATCGTCCGGCACCACGCGCTGGGCGACCTGCCGATGCGGGTCGTGCAGCCGTGAAAGCCGTTGTCCACCACCGGTACGGCGGCCCCGAGGTGCTGGAGATCGCCGAGCTGCCCGAGCCCGTGGTCGACCTCGACGGCGTGCTCGTGCGGGTGCGGGCCGCCGCGCTCAACCCGGCCGACCTCGGCGTCCGATCAGGAGCGCTGGCCGGGTTCCGCGCGTCCTACTTCCCGGTCGTGCCCGGCTGGGACGTCGCCGGGGTGGTCAAGCGCGCCGGCCCCGCCGCGCCCGAGTTCGGCCCCGGCGACGAGGTGATCGGCTACGTCCGCGGCGAGGTCGAACACCGCAACGGCGCCTACGCGGAGCTGGTCGCCGCCGACGTCCGGACGCTGGTCCGCAAGCCCGCCGCGGTGCCCTGGCCCGAGGCGGCGGGCCTGCCCCTGGCCGGACTGACCGCACTCCAGGCCGTCAACACGCTCGCCCCGAAGCCCGGCGAAACGCTGCTGGTGCACGCGGCCGCGGGCGGCGTCGGCTCGCTGGCCGCACAGATCGCCGTCAGCCGCGGCGTCCGGGTGCTGGGCACGGCGTCCGAAGCCAACCACGGCTACCTGCGTTCCCTGGGCGTGGAGCCGATCCGCTACGGCGAAGGTCTCGCCGAGCGCGTCCACGCCCTCGCCTCCGACGGCATCGACGCCGTCCTGGACACGGCCGGCCGCGGAACGCTGAGGGCGACTCCGGGCCTCGGCACGCGGGTCGCGTCGGTCGCCGAGTTCGACCTCCCGGGTGTGACGCCGGTGTTCGCCCGCCTCGTCCCCGCCGACCTGCGCACGGTCGCCGCCCTGGCGGAGGCGGGGACGCTCCGGGTGCGGGTGGCGCGGACGTTCCCGCTGGAGGAAGCCGCGACGGCCCAACAGATGCTGGCGGAGGGACACGCACCGGGCCGGATCGTCCTGGTCCCCTGACGTTGCTCCACCCGGGTTCTCTTCGCGGTCCGGCCTCAACCCGGGTCCAGTTCGGGCGTGGAAGCGGTGCAGGACCACGAACGAGGGAGAACCCATGATGTCGAAGGTGCGGAAAATCGCGATCGGTGCCGTCCTGGCCGCGGCCGGGCTCATCGCGGCCCCGGCCGCCCAGGCGGCGACCGTGAGCCCGGCGGCGAGCGCCGCCTGCCCGAGCGCCTATTTCTGCTTCTACTTCAACAGCGGCAACGCCGGCGCTCACGGCGACTACTTCCATTCGGACGGCAACCTCGGCGACGAGCTGTTCAACAAGGTCGGCACCACCAGCAACGGCTTGGGCGTCCAGGTGAAGAACCACGCCGCGTCGGTGACCAACAACTGGTCCTACACGGCGACGGTCTACTACAACAGCGGCTGCAACGGCAGTGTCGCGTCGCAGTCGTTCGCCCCGTACTCCTCCGGAAACTTCAACGCCACCATGAAGAACCAGAACGCGAGCTTCAGGTGGCCGGGGAGTGCCGGAGCGTCCTCCGACTGTGCGAACCGCGATCAGTTCTAGCCGCACCGGCCGGGACCGCGCCGCACCGGCGCGGTCCCGGTCGCGAACCGGAGGTCCAGCCGTGGCCACATCCAGCCGCGTCATAACCTTCGCCGCGGTGCTGGCGATCGTCGCCGGTTGCTCGGCGGCGCCCGCCGCGACGTCCGACTTCGGTGCGGACGACCTCGCCGCCGCGCTCGGGAAGGTTCCCCGTGACCTGTCGACGGTGCACGGTCTCGACCTCCCGCTCGACCGGTCGCAGCTGACGCCGGTCGAAGAGCTGGAGGTCATCAAGGCCCGCAACACCTTGATGGAACGCTGTCTCGCCGCCCGCGGGCTCTCGTTCATCTTCCCGCCCGTCGATCCGGTGCGGGACGCCGCCAAGCCGCGGCGGCACGGTCTCGTCGACGCGGCCGAGGCGGCGGCGTACGGCTACCGCGACCCGGCGGTGTTCGCCCCGCACGGCGCCGACCGGCCGCCGCCAGCACCGGACGTCGTCGCCATGATCACCGGCACGGGCGGAGGACGTGACGTCCCACCCGGCGGGTGCGCGGGCGAGGCGGACCGGACTCTCGCGCCGCCCGACGGGAAACCCGGCCAGGAACCGGTGGGTTTCGCCTTGAGCCAACGCAGTTACGACATCACCCGGACCACCCCGCCGGTCACCGCGGCCGCGGCGGCGTGGTCGCGGTGCATGGCGGAGGCCGGGTTCCGCTACTCCGACCCGCAAGCCGCGATCGAGGATCCCGCGTTCGGCGCGGGCCGCGCGTCACCGCACGAGATCGCCGTCGCCACCCGGGACGTGCGGTGCAAGGAACGAACCGGCTGGGTCCGGACGTGGGTCGCGGTCGAACGCGCCGTGCAGGAGGGGCTCGTCCCGCACCACGCCGCCGACCTGTCCCGCGAGCACCGGCACAAGGAAGGGCAACTGGCGGCGGCGCGCAGGATCACCGGGTGACGCACACCCGGGGACCGGTCCCCGGGTGGCTGGGCTAGAACGAGGCGGACCGGGCGTGGTGCCGAGGGGGGCGCACGACCTCGCGGTCATCCGGACCGGCGTCCCGTCCCGTGCCCCAGCGGAGCGGGACCGCCCGGCGCGGGACCGTCTGCCGCTCACCCGGCAGGCGGTCCCGGCGCGGGCTCCCCGGCCCGGTGAGATCACGGCTTCAGCGACGCCGTGGGCAGCCCGAGGATCTCGACGATCCGCTCGACGGAGTCACCGAGCCGCACGAAGTCGTCCCCCAGCGGCTCGACGACCAGCCGGCGGACGGTGGCGACGTGGCCAGCGGCCGACGCCTCCAGGTGCGCGCGGCCCGCGTCGGTCAGGGTCGCGACGGTGAAGCGGCGGCCCTGGCCGGTGCACACCGTGCGGGTCACCCAGCCCCGGTCCTCGAGCCGCGCGACCGCGTGCGAGATGCGTGGGAGCGACCCGTTGGCCATCTCCGCGATCTGGCTCATCCGCAGGGTTTCGCCGGGGACCGCCGACAGGCGGGCCAGGATCATGTACCCCAGCAGCGTGAGATCGGCGTCGCGCAGGAGCTGGCTCTCCAGCACCCCCGGCAGCGACATCAGCACCTTCACCAGGTTGATCCACGCCCGGTGCTGGTCGTCGTCGAGCCAGCGCACCGGCTCGGTTTCCCCGTCTCGCTCGCTCACGGCTTGACTTTAACACGCAACCCAACCTACCTTGGGTTGCACACGCAACCCAAGGAGCAGCGATGACCACCACCGCCACCACTCCCGCTTCGGCCGTCGCTCTCCGGTACGGCGCCACCGCGCTGGCCGCCGCGGCCGTCAACACCGCCCTCGGGCTCAGCGCGGCCGCACTCGACGACGGCGGCATCGGCATGGGCCTGACCCCGGCCGCCTACCTGCCCGCGACCGTCGTCGGCTTCGTCCTCGGCGTCCTGGGCTGGAACGTGCTCGCCAAGCGGGCCCCGCGGGCCCTGCGCGTCATCGTCCCCGTGGCGCTCGCGCTGACCTGGATCCCGGACGTCCTGCTGCTGAGCGCGGGCGCGACCGCCGCCAACGTCGTCGGCCTGATGCTGATGCACCTCGTCGTCGCCACGGCGGTCGTCACCGTGGGCCTGCGCCGGCTCCGGGTGACGCCGGGTCAGGGCGCTGTGTAGCGCATCGCGATCTTGTGCGGCCGGGGCCGGCCGGTCTCGCGGAAGCCGAGCCGCTCGTAGAACGCCCGGGCGCGCGTGTTGACGTCGAGGACCTCGAGCACCACGTCGCGGCCGCGCGACGCCGCTTCGGCGGCCAGGGCCCGGACGACGTGCGTGCCGATGCCGCGGCCCTGGTGGTGCGGCTCGAGCTCGATCCGGCCGAGGACGACGTCGGGGCCGGTGTCGTCGACGACCAGCGCGCCGGCGTCCCGGCCGTCGACGGTGATGATCTGCGTGCGCGCCGCGTCGAAGCTCTTCTCGTGGTAGACGCGCTGCGCCGGCTCGTCCCAGCCCCAGATCGCCTCGACGTACTCGCCGAGCGCGCTGCGGTGCAGCTGGAAGCAGAACTCGTCGTCACCCGATCGAGGCTGACGCAACCCGGCCTGCCGCGTCTTCCGGCCCATCACCGCTCCCCGAGGATCCGGCGGGCCCGGGCCAGCACCGGCTTGTCGACCATCTTCCCGTCCACAGCAGACACCGAATCGCCCGCGGTGACGACCCGGCGGGCCCAGCCGAGCTCGGCCTCGGTCGGCGCGAACGCGGCGCGCACCGGGCCGATCTGCTTCGGGTGCACGCAGAGCTTGCCCGCGAAGCCCATGCGCCGCGCGTAATGGACGTCGGCGGCGAGCCGCTCTTCGTCGTGCAGGTCCGTGGTGACGCCGTCGACCGGCGGCGCGAGCCCGGCCGCCGCCGACGCCACGACCAGCCGCGAGCGCGCGTAGGCGAACGGCTCCGGATCTTCGGGCGCGACACCCAGTTCGGCGGCCAGGTCGACGTGGCCGAACGCCAGCCGCGTCACCGATCCGACGGCGGCCAGCTCACCCGCGCGTTCGACGCCGAGCGCCGTCTCGACCAGGGCCACCACCTCGCCGAACCCGGCCAGCACCCCCGGCGTCTCCGCTTTCGGCACCAGCACCGGGACTCCGTGCGCGGCGACCAGGGCGGCGTCGGCGTCGAACCAGGGTGTGCCGGCGGCGTTGATCCGCACCGCCGACACCCTCGCCCGGCCGTCGCCGAGCCATGCGGACACCGCGGCGCGGGCGGTGTCCTTGTCCGCCGGGGCGACCGCGTCCTCGAGGTCGAGGACGACGACGTCGGCGCCGCTCGCGACGGCCTTGCCGAAGCGATCGGGCCGGTCTCCCGGCACGAACAGGTACGTCGTCGCGGCCACCGGTTCTCCTGTCGGGCGCGGTCCGGCGAAACCGGCGAAAACACCGGGCCGACCGTGTTTCACTGGTCCCGACGACGATATCCCGGACCTGGAGGGCGGACGACTTGCGCACCGACGACGGCGCCACGACCGATTGGATCCGCCGGTACCACGACGCGACCGGCAGCACCGCCCGGCTGGTGTGCTTCCCGTACGCGGGCGGCTCGGCGAGCTTCTTCCACCCGGTCTCCGTGCGCTTCTCCCCCGGTACCGACGTCGTGTCGCTGCAGTACCCGGGCCGCCAGGACCGGCGGCGCGAGGCGTGCGTCGAGGACCTCGGCAAGCTGGCCGACCTGATCGCCGGAGAGCTCGCCGCGCTGAGCCCCAAGCCGACGGTGTTCTTCGGGCACAGCATGGGCGCGGTGCTCGCGTTCGAGACGGCGTACCGGCTCGAACAGGGCGGCACCCACGCGCCGGCCACGGTGATCGCGTCCGGCCGGCGGGCGCCCTCGACCCGCCGCGACGACCGCGTCCACGAGCGCGACGACCAGGGCCTGATCGCCGAGCTGCGGCTGCTCAACGGCACCGACTCGGCGGTGTTCGGCGACGACGAGCTGCTGCGGCTGGCGCTGCCGGCGATCCGCGGCGACTACACCGCGATCGAGACCTACCGCTGCGAGCCGGGCCGCAAGATCGCGGCGCCCCTCGCGGTACTCACCGGCGACCACGACCCGAAGACGACGCTGCCCGAAGCCGAGGCCTGGCGCGAGCACACTTCGGGCGCCTTCACGATGCGAGTGTTCCCCGGCGGCCACTTCTTCCTCGCCGACCACCAGGCCGACGTCAACGCGGAGATCGCCGGGCACCTCGACGCGCTGCGCTGACCGCGCCGCTTCAGGGCGCCGGCGCGATCGTCGCGCCGGCCACCGGCGGGCACGTCAGCAGCCGGTGCACCGACGGGTCGGCCGCGGCCGGGTCGAGCAGCGTCGCCAGCAGCCGGACCGCCGCCCGGCCCATCTCGCGGCGCGGCACCTCGAAGCCGCTGATCTCCGGGCCCGCCGGGACGCCGGGCGGGCGGCCGAGGACCGCCAGGGAGACGTCGCCGGGCACGGACACGCCCGCCTCACCCAGGGCCCGCCACGTCGCGTGGAACACCGCGCCGGTGTCCGTCTCCTCGACCACCAGGGCCGTCACGCCGTCTTCGAGCCACGCGGTGATCGTCGCGGCGGAGAGATCCGTGCCGTCGGTGCGGGTCACCGTCAGCGCCGCGCCCGCGTCGGCCGCCGCGGTGCGGACGCCGCGCTCGCGGTCGTCCGACGACGGGGCCTCGTCCGGCTCGCGCAGGTACCGCACGCGCCGGTGGCCCGCGCCCACCAGCCGCGTCACGACTTCGGCCGAGGCCGACACGTAATCCGCGCCCACGTAGGGGATCGTGCCACCCAGCTCGGTCCGGCGTCCGATGTAGACGATCGGGAAGCCGCTCTCCAGCAGCTCGCCGACCGCGGCCACCGGGACGTGCCGGCCCAGGAACAGGCAGCCGTCGGCGAGCCGGGTGCGGCGGATCCGGGTGTGGTCGGGCACCGCGCTGGACGCGGTGAACATGATCAGGTCCTGGCCGAGCGCGGCCGCTTCCGCCTCGATCCCGACCAGGATCGGGTAGTAGGAGTCGGCGACGTCGATCGGGAAGGCCGGGGTGAACGTGTAGACGCCGAGCAGGTTGTTGCGCGCCGACGCCAGCCGCGTCGCCACCGGGTCCGGCACGTACCCCAGCCGCTCGGCGGCTTCCAGCACGCGCAGCCGGGTGCGCTCGGAAAGCCGGACGCCGGTGCGGTTCCCGCCCAGCACCACCGAGACCGTCGCCTGCGAAACCCCGGCGACACGCGCGATGTCGGCCTGCCTCGGCGTCCGCCGCGCCCTGCTCATCGACACCTCGCTCGGGTCGCCGCACCGGGGGTCAGCCGACTCGGTTCAGTAGCCAGCGTGCGGCCCGGCCGGAACACCGTCAACCGTTTTGCCCGAAACTCCAGCGAACCTGTCCCGACCGTACTAATACGTATTACTCCATTGACTTCGCTGTCGGACGCGTGCCACCGTCGCCGGAACGCGAACACTTCGAAGGCGAAGGAGCGGCACCATGTCCCTCACTCGACGCGGCCTGCTGGCCGGTGCCGCCGCACTCGGCGCGGGCGCCCTCCTGCCGGCGCCGGCCCTCGCGGCCCAGGCCGGCTTCCCCGACTACCGGTACCAGCGGCTCGCACTGGTGAAGAGCAAGCTCGAGTACAACCCCACCGGCGAGCTGATCTTCCCCTGCATCCGCGGGACCGCGGGCCGGATCCCGGACGCGCTCGGGGCGTACTACCTCTACTACGCCCCGCACGACGCGCCGGGCGGGATCTGCCTGGCCTACGCGAACACCCTCGACCAGGAGTTCACCGAGTACGCGGGCAACCCGATCATCGAGAACTCGTGGCCCGGCGAGTACTCGGTCAGCCACGTCTCGTCGCCGCACGCGCTGTGGAACGACGACGTCAAGCGGATCTACCTGTACTTCCACGGCGAGAACACGGTGACCCGCCTCGCCAGCTCGGCCGACGGCATCCACTTCACCTACGAGAAGGAGGTGCTGTCCACCCGGCTGCAGCCCGCCGGCACGACCGAGACGTCCTACGCGCGGGTGTTCCGCCAGGACGTGCCGTCGAAGAACGCCCGGTACGTCATGGTCTTCATGATCAACAACAGCACCAACCACCGCGACATCGGCTGGGGCTGGTCACCCGACGCGCTGAACTGGACGTTCTCGCAGACGCCGCTGGTGAAGCACTCGGACGTCGGCGCCAACGACATCGGCGGCCCGCACCTGCTGAACCGCAACAACAGCACGTACGTCGTCTACAACACCGACATCGCGCACGGCGGCAACCTGATGATCACCGAGGTGGGCACCGACTTCTCGAAGCGCAACCACCTCGGGGTGTTCCACGATTCGCTGAGCGGCAGCCCGGACAACGGCCGCAGCGCGGCGCCCAGTTTCGGCACCTACCAGGGCCACGAGTACATGATCTACGAAGCCGGTGAACGGCTGGCGGGCAACATCGCCATCGCCCGCGCGATCTGAGCCGCGCGGCCGTAACCCGGTCTTCCCGCCGGGTCGCGGAGTCCCGGCGAAGCGAAGCGAAGCGGGGGCACCGGAATCCGGTGCCCCCGCTCGTTGTCCTCCCGCTTACCGTCAGACGGTGTGCGGGGCGTGCGCGACGGTGTTCCAGCCCGAGGCGAGGACGCCGGCGTCGCCGCCGTTGCCCGCCCAGCCGGAGTTCCCGCCGGTGGTGACGCTGGTGTTGCCCGCGTCGCCGGTCCAGCCGGTGGCGCCGGTGTCACCCGAGTTGCCCGAGGTCACCGTGGTGGCCGACTTCGTGCCGCTCTCGTGCTTCCAGCCGCCGCCGTGGTGACGGCCCTGCTGCTCGTGGCCGCGGGTCGACGTGACGGCGGTGTTGCCGCCGGTCGAGCCCGAGTCGCCCGAGGTGCCGGACGTGCCGCTCACCGCGTTGTTGCCGCTGGTGGCGTTCCCGGCGTCGCCGGAGTCGCCACCCTTGCCGCCGGTCGCGGTGCCGGTGACCGAGCCCAGGACGCTCGTGCTGCCGCCCTGGTGGTTCCGGCGGTGCCCACCGTTGTTCGTGGCGGAGTTCCGGCCGGTGCTCACGACGGTGGCGTCGCCACCGTTGCCCGCCCAGCCCGAGTTCCCGCCGGTGGTGACGCTGGTGTTGCCCGCGTCGCCGGTCCAGCCGGTGGCGCCGGTGTCACCCGAGTTGCCCGAAGTCACCGTGGTGGCCGACTTCGTGCCGCTCTCGTACTTCCAGCCACCGTTGTTCCAGCCGCCGTTGTTCCAGCCATCGCTGTGGTGGCCACGGCCGTTGTCCTGACCGCCCAGGGTCCACACGATGGCGCTGTTGCCACCGGTGGAACCCGAGTCACCCGAGGTGCCGGAGTTCCCGGTCACCGCGGAGTTGTGGCTGGTGGCGTTCCCGGCGTCGCCGGAGTCGCCACCCTTGCCGCCGGTCGCGGTGCCGGTGACCGAGCCCAGGACGCCCGTGTTGCCGCCCTGGTCGTGCCGGTTCCAGCCCCAGCCGTGCCCACCGTTGGTGCCGGCGGAGTTGTGACCGGTGCCGACGACGGTGGCGTCGCCACCGTTGCCCGCCCGGCCGGAGTTCCCGCCGGTGGTGGTGCTGGTGTTGGTCGCGTCACCGGTCGAGCCGGTGGCGCCGGTGTTCCCGGAGTTACCCGAGGACACGGTGGTGCTGCACTGCGCCAGCAGGCAGAGGCCGTAGGCGCTGTTGCCCCCGGTCGAGCCGGAGTTCCCGGAATCGCCCGAGTTCCCCGACGTCGCGGAGTTGCTGCTGGTGGCGTTCCCGGCGTCGCCGGAGCTGCCACCGTTTCCACCCTTCGCGGTGCCCGTGACGGTTCCGAGCGCCTTGCCGACGCCGCGGGCGCCCCGCGAGTCCGCGGTGTTCTTGCCCGAGACCGCCGCCGTCCCGGAGCCGCCGTTGCCGGCGTTCCCGGAGTGGCCACCGCTGGTGGTGCTGGTGTTCGAGGCGTTCCCGGTCGAGCCGGTCGCGCCCGTGTTCCCGGAATTACCCGAGGACACCGAGGTAGTGCACTTGGCCAGCACACAAACGCCGTAGGCGCTGTTGCCGCCGGTGGAGCCGGAGTTGCCCGAGTTACCGGAGTTCCCGCTGACCGCGGTGTTGCCGCTGCTCGCGTTCCCGCCGGTGCCCGAGGTCCCGCCGTCGCCGCCGCCGGCGGTGCCGGTCACAACCGAGTGCAGGGTGTTGCCGAGCCCGCCGAGCGGGTTCGCGTTCCCGGTGTCCGCACTGGCCACCGCACTGCCCAGCAGGACGAACCCGCCGGAGATGAATGCGGCGGTCAGGCCGCGTCGCACGTACTTGTGCATGACTTCCCTTTCCTTACCTTCTGTCCAATGTGGATTTCCGGAGGTGGAAAGGGAAGGTCAGCTCGGATGGTCGTTGCCGAAGAACTCCAGCCAGTGCAACGACCACGAGCCCGCGGGAGGCGCCCGCCAGGATCGATCGGTTCCCGCCGCACCGGTCCCGGCCGCGGTCACGGCGTACTCGCCGCCGTGCTGAGCACCGGAACCCGCCGACATCGCGCCGCTCGTGCCGGAGACGTCGACGGGCAGTCCGCCGCCGGATCCGGACATCGGGCCGGTCACGCCGGCCATCTCCGGAGCCGCGTCCCCGGCGACGTGCCGGGAACCCACCTGAGCATCGTGACGACGCTGGGTATCACCCTGCTCGGCGGCCACCGGGGCGATCCAGCCGGCCGGTGCGACCTGCTCCGCCGGCGCAACCACCGCCCACGGGGCACTGGTGTCACCGCGCGGAGTGGGCTCGGCCGGCTGCCCGGTCACCGCCGGGACGACGTACCCGGCCCCGATCGCCCGGACCACCGGTGCGGTCACCGGAGCCGTGGCGTGCAGGACCGGCGACGTCACCGGGGACACGGCGTGCAGCAACGGCGCGGTGACCGGCCGCAAGGCCGCCAGCACCGGCTCCGCCGCCTGCAGCACCGGAAGGGTCACCGGCGCGAGCACGGGCTCGAGCCCGCTCGTCACCGGCCGCACCACCGGGGCCACTACCGACGTCACCGTGTGCAGCGTGCCCGCCACCGGCTTGACCACCGGAGCGACCTGCGACGACACCGTGTACACGGCGCCGGTGACCGGCTTCAGCACCGGTTCGACCGGCTTGAGCACACCGTGCACCGTTTGCCCGGCTCCGTCGAGCAGACCGGGCCGATCCGGTGGCGGCGAACCTTCGGAAGCGTCCGCGGCCCCCGACACGGCCAACGCCACCAGGGTGAATCCGAACAACGCACCGGCCACAACGAGCACCCGCAGTAGTAACGGGTGGTCGACCAGCACGTAGTCCTTCTGGGAAGTATCCATCCATCTCACCCCCTTTCAGGTCTGGACTTCACCGTCAGTCAGGTTTCGAGGCGAAGGACGTCACCAGATTGGTGGAAAACATTCTTTTTTTCTTTTACCCGAAAGGGTTTTCTACCGTCGGGTAGGGGGTACGCGCGGCGTTTTCCGTGGCCGGTACCGGCCACGGAACTCCCGGAACGGACCGATGTGGACACCCGCGGTGACCCGCCCGGACCCGAACGCCGCCCGCGTTTTTCGCCCGTTCAGGGTGGCGACCCATCCGCGGCGGCCCGGGCCTCGAAAGCGGAAGGTCCACGAAGAATCCGCCCGGTGCCGGGAATTCCGGCGGTGGGTTACGCCCGCCGTGCGCGGGCGGGGAGGAGTTCGTCCGTGTTTGGCAAACGTTATGCCGCTTCGATGATCAACCGGAGCGCGGAGAACGACCAGGACCGCCGCCGCTTCCTCAAGGCGGCCGGGATGACCGGCCTCGGCGTCGTCGGCGCCGGTGCGCTCGGCGGCCTCGTCGCGGGGCCCGCGTCCGCGGCCACCGTCCGGCCCGCCGCCGCGGCCGCCGCGGCCGGTGGGGTGAGCGACGCCGCCGTCCTCAACTTCGCCCTCAACCTCGAGTACCTCGAAGCCGAGTTCTACCTCCACGCCGTCACCGGCCGCGGCCTCGACGACGCCATGACCACCGGCACCGGCGCCCGCGGCGGCGTCACCGGCGGACGCGCCGTCCGATTCCAGACCCGCGCCGCCAAGCAGTACGCCCAGGAGATCGCCGGCGACGAGAAAGCGCACGTCCGGTTCCTGCGCTCGGCCCTCGGCTCGGCGGCGGTCAGCCGGCCCGCCATCGACCTGCGGTCCAGCTTCACGGCCGCCGCGCAGGCCGCCGGGCTCGTGAAGCCCGGGCAGAGCTTCGACGCGTTCTCCTGCGAGGAGAACTTCCTGCTCGCCGCGTTCCTCTTCGAAGACGTCGGCGTCACGGCCTACAAGGGTGCCGCGCCGCTGATCACCAACAAGACCTACCTCGAAGCCGCGGCCGGCATCCTCGCCGTCGAGGCCTACCACGCGGCCAACATCCGCAGCGCGCTCTACCAGCGCGGCGACGCCAACGCCACGGTCAAGCTGTCGGCCGCCCGCGACAGCCTCGACGGGCCGGGCGACGACGACCAGGGCGTCATCGACAGCCACGGCAACGCCAACATCGTCCCCACCGACGCGAACGGCATCGCCTACAGCCGCTCGCCCGGCCAGGTCCTCAACATCGTCTACCTGACGAACAAGGCCGCCACCTCCGGCGGCTTCTTCCCCAAGGGGGTCAACGGCGAGGTGAACACCAGCGCCGCCCACTGACCGCCGGCCGCGGGCGCCGGACCGCCTCGGGGGGCGGCCCGGGACCCGCGGCGCGGGTCAGTGCCCGGGTTCCGGGGAACGGGCCGTCGCCGAGGATCCCGGAACGGTCGGGCACACCGGCGGCGGCCCGCATCCGGGCGAACTCGACGGCGAGCGCCGCGGGCGGGAAGTGCGCGTTGAGGCCGCTGGGGTTGGGCACGATCCACACGCGGGCGCCGCCGAGCGTCCCGGGCTGCGGACCGAGCCGGGCCCGGGGTGCGCCGAACGCCACCCGGTAGCCGGTGACGCCCAGGATCGCCAGCCACTGCGGCCGGACCGCCCGGACCCGTTCGGCGAGGTCTTCGCCGCCCGCGACGAGTTCGTCGCGGGACAGCTGCGCGGCGCGGGCCGTCGGGCGGCGCACGATGCTGGTGATGCCCAGCCCCCAGTCCGGCAGGAGCCGTTCCTCCTCCGCGCGCAGCCGCCGCGGGGTGAACCCGGAGCGGTGCAGGGCGGGCCAGAACCGGTTGCCGGCGCCGTGGAAGCTGTGCCCGGCCGCCGCGGCCGCGAGGCCGGGGTTGATCCCGACGAACACCACCCGCAGGTCCTGCGCGAGCACGTCCGGCAGGACCACGGCGGCTTGATCGTCGTCGGGCATGGCAAGTTTCCTCGAGGAGTACGCGGGCGGACCGCCACCGAAAGGCTACGCACTCCCACAGGCCCTGCGCACCACCGCGCTCGCCCCCTCCCGCACGCGATGCCGGACCATCCCTGGGCAGGGTCCGGAAAGTCCGTGAAGGCCTCCTTGAGGGACTCTACGTCCCTCAAGGAGGCCTTCACGGACTTTCGCGCGGGGCACCCCCGCGGCCGGCGGATCGTCAGTCGAACCGCGGCCGCTTCCCCGGCGGGTCGACCGGGGACCCCGGCGGTGTGTGGACCAGCGGGAGGCCCGTCGGGGGGCGTTCGGACGTCGGCGCGTGCGGGATCGGCGTGCCGCCGGGCGAGATGGGGTTCGAGTTCGGCGGCACCCCGTTCGGCGCGTGGGGGTAGGACGGCCACGGGCCGCCGGTGTGGCCCGGGGCGGCAGGGTTGGTGTAGCCCGGGTGCGAACCGCGGTCGGGACGCGGCGGGATGTACTTGTCCTCGTGCGCGCCGGTGCCCGACGAGCTCTTCGAGTACTCGACCTGACCGTAGCTGCTGCCCTGCCGGTTGTAGTGCTTGTTGTCCGCGATGGGCAGCTTGTGACCGGTCTCGTTGAAGTAGGTGCCCGCCGCCTTGTTGTGCCCCATGATCGCGTTCTTCTTGGGGACGACCAGGTCCGGCGTGCCGTCCTGGTGGTAGGTCTGGAACTGGCCGTGCTTCTGCATCCACTTGTTCTCGGCGTCGGTCTTGAGGCCGGGAGGCATCTGGTGCTTGTTGACCAGGGCGTTGTCGAACATCGGCTTGATGTTCTGGTGCGTCCAGCTGGGGTTGTCCATCCCCGCCGCGGGCCGGTTCTTCTTGTTCTTGTTCGGCCCCGCCGGCGCCGATTCCTTGTACCAGTTGCCGCCCGGGGACTGGCTGTACTTCCCGCCGCCCGGCGACTGCTTCATCGGGTTGGGCCCGACGTTCGTGTCGATCGTCAGATTGGGCTTGCCGCAGGACTTCGGGGTGAGGCCCAGCGGGTCGATCTGCCCGAACGGGTTGTCCACGTAGGCGTAGGGGTTCGGGCCCGGCTCCAGGCCGAGCGGGTCGGGGCTGAGGTAGCGCGCGGTCACCGGGTCGTAGTAGCGCTGGGCGTTGTAGTGCAACCCGGTCTCGGCGTCGAAGTACTGCCCGGGGAACCGCAGCGGGGTCGCCGCCGGCGTACCCGCCCCGGTGGGGGCGCCGTACACGCTCGGGCGGGCGCACCAGGTGATCCGGCCGTGGTCGTCGACGAGCTCCGCGGGACTGCCCGTCAGGTCGGCGACGATGGCGTCGAACCGGGTGTCCACCCAGGCCTGCCCCGGCCGGGCCGTCCGCCCGCGCTGCGCGAGCGGACGGAAGTCGCCCGGCTCGTAGTCCCACACCGTCGCCTGCACACCCTCGGGCGTGTGCCGGGCCTCCTCGACGAGCAGCTGCCCGTCCCAGGTGAACTCGACGCGTTCGAGCACGGTCCGGCCGTCCGCGGCCAGGTGCTCCTTGGCGACGCGGCGGCCCAGCGCGTCGTAGGTGTAGCGCCAGCTGCTGCCGTCGGGGACGCCGGCCGCGACGAGCCGGTCGTCGCCGTCCCAGGTGAACCGCCAGGTCAGTTTCGCGCCGTCGGGCATCGTGCGTTCCCGCAGCACGACCCGGCCTCGCCGGTCGTGCCCGTAGCGCGTCCCGCCGGCGGCCGTGACGAGCGGGCCGACGAACGTCCGCCGGCCCACGAGGTCCGTCTCGGCCGTGGGCCACGACGCGTCGGTGATGTTCCCGGCCTCGTCGTAGCGGTAGGACTCGGACCCGCGCGGCGACCGCACCTCGGTGATCCGGCCGAGCGGGTCGAGACCGAACTCGCGCGGGCCGCCGGCCTGGTCGTGCAGCGCGACCAGCTCGCCGTCGGCCCGGTAGCCGTAGGAGCGCTGCTGGTGGACGGCGCCGGCGTGGTCCGTGATCGCCTGGGTCGCCAGCTGCGAGTTCGGGGTCCAGGTCTGCAGCAGGGTGGCGCCGGTGCCGAGGGAGCGGCGGACCTCCCGGCCCGCGGCGTCGTGGGCGAAGCGCAGGTCCCGGCCCGCGAGCCGGGCGGCGACCGGCAGCCCGGCGGCGTCGTACTCCCACGCGCTCTCCGCGCCGGACGGGGTCAGCCGGCGAACCCGGCGGCCCTCGGCGTCGTAGGCGGAGCGCACCGTGCGGCCGTTGACCGTCTCGGCGAGGACCCGGCCGACCGCGTCCCGCTCGTAGCTGACCCGCGTGGTGCCGTCGTCGGCCGACAGCAGCTGCCCGGTGGCGCTGACCTCGAACTTCGTGACGCGGTCGCCGTCGAGCTGCTCGACGAGGTGCCCGGCCAGGTCGTAGCGGAACGTCGTGCGCCGGCCGTCCGGGCGGACGCGGTCGACGAGCTGGCCCGCCGCGTCGTACCCGTAGGTCGTCACCCCGCCGGTGAAGTCGGTCTCCCGCACCAGGTTCCCGGCCGTGTCCCGCTCGTAGCGCCACACCCGGCCCTGCTCGTTGGTCGCCGTGTCGACCCGCAGCTCGGCGTCGTAGGTGACCGAGATCCGGTTGCCGTCGGGGAGGATCCGCGCCGTCTGCAGGTCGAACCCGCCGTATTCGTAGCGGGTGACCCCGCCGGCCGCGCTGATGTGCACCCGGTTGTTGCCCTCGCCGTCCAGCACCCACTGGTCCTGGCTCCCGTCGGGATCCTGGTGCCAGGCCAGGTTCCCGTCCACGGTGTAGGCGAAGCGCTCCACCCCGCCGGCGGGGTCGACGATCGTGGTGACGCGCCCGAACTCGTCCCGTTCGTAGCGGGTGACGCCGCCCCGCGCGTCGGTCACCACGACCGGCAGCCCGGCCGGGTCGTTGACCACGGTGACCGTGGCCCCGGTCGCGTCGGTCATCGCCACGGCGGCACCCTGGTCGTCGAAGCGGTACCGGGTGGTCCCGCCGTCCGGCGCCACGACCGTGGTGAGGTTGCCCCGCTCGTCGAAGGCGTAGCGCGTCACGACGCCGGGCGCGTCGTGCACCGCCACCGCCCGTCCGGCCGAGTCGCGTTCGAAGGCGCGCTCGGTCCCGTCCGGGCGGATCTCGGCGAGGAGGTTGCCGAGCTCGTCGTGGTGGTAGCGGGTGGTGCGGCCCAGCGGATCGGTTCTGCTCAGCAGGTTGTTGCGCGCGTCCCACTCCGAGAGCGTCGCCCGCCCGAGCGGGTCGATCTCGCGGATGACCTGCCCGGCTTCGTTGAAGTGGAACTCGGAGGTGTGGCCGAGCGCGTCGGTGGAGCGGGTGACGCGGTTGTCCGGGTCGTACTCGAGCACGCAGTCGAGGAAGCCGCCGGAGCCTTCGGTGCGCACCACGCGGCCGGCGGCGTCGTAGTGGTAGCGGAACCATTCGTCGTTGCGGTCGGTCCAGCCCGTGATGCGGCCCGCGCCGTCGTAGGTGTAGCGCATCGGCTGCCCCGACGCGTTGGTGACCGAGACCAGGTTCCGGCCGTCGTAGCCGTACCGGACCAGCTCGACCTCGCCGTCGCCGGAGACCGCGAACAGCGCGGTGACGAGCCCTTCGCGGGTCTCGAAGCGGACGCGGTGCCCGGCGGTGTGCCGGATCTCCAGCGGGCTGCCGTCCTCGGCGCGCACGACCTCGAAGGCGTTGTCGTTGCGGTCGGTCACCGACGTCAGCAGCGCCGCACCGGCACCCGGCGCGAAGTAGAGCAGGCGCCCCTGGCCCTGGTCGTCGATCAGGAACCCGCCGTCCGGGGCGCGTTTGAGCGGACGGCGGGGCCCGCCTTCGGCGACCACCCAGTCGTCCGGGCCCGGCAGCGGGTAACGCAGCAGGGTGCCGTCCTCGGCGGCGAAGCTGACGCCGTCTCCGTCGGCCTCGACCCGTTGGTCCACAGTGGACACCCAGCCGTCGCCGAGGAAGATCCCGGCGCGGTAGCCGGAGAAGTGCGTCCGCCGGAACTCCAGGGGCAGCACGCCGAAGAGGGTGGCGTCCACCTCCTCCATCACCATCTGCCCGGTCGAGACGGCGACCGGGTCGGTCACGCAGACCTCGTTGCCGATCGGGCGGTTGTTCTCCCCCTGGCCGCGGATCCCCTGCGGCGAGGTGCCGTCCGGGTTGCCCCGGGAACCGTTGCCGCCCGGGTGGTTCTGCCCGCCACCGCCCGGGGGGTTGTCGTGGGTGCCGGCCGGGCCGGTGTTCTCGCCACCACCCGAACCACCGCCCGAACCACCGCCCTTGCCCTTGTCCCCCGCGGTACCGGTGGAGTCGCCGCCGTGGCCACCGGAGTTGCCGCCGCCGCTGTGGTCACCGGCGGTGTTCGTCGAATCACCGCCCTTGCCGTGCGGGGTGGGGTCGGGGGACGACTTGGCGGTGATGTCCTTGGGCTTGCCGGCCGGCTTGACCTTGCCGGGCTTGATGTTCTTCAACGCCTTGGCGGCGTCTTCGAACAGCGTCCCGGCCTTCTTCAGCAGCGGGACCAGCGCCTTGAGGGCCTTGACCAGCTTGGTGGTGACACTGGCGATCTTCGACGCCGTCTTGGCGACCGCGGCCACGACCTGCGGGACGACCCACGTCAGGCCGATGCCGAGGGTGAACACGACCTGCAGCGCCCAGGAGATCAGGTGGCCGACCAGCTCGGCGATGATGTCGCGCACGAGCGTGCGCACCGCGGCCACGACCTCGCCCGCGGTCTTGACGCCGCTGGCCGCGCCTTCGCAGCCCTTCTGCGCGCTGGCGATCAGCGTCGAGGTGTCCTGCGCGCGCGTGCGGTAGGCGTCGGCTGCCGGGCCCGCCCAGCCGCCGAGGTCCTTCTTGACCAGGTCCACCAGCTCGGTGGACACGCCTTCGAGCTCCTTGGCGACGTTCGTCCACGTCTGCGACTGCGCGGTGATCTCGTCCGCGTTGCCGGTGAGGGCATTGAGGGCTTCCTTGAGCGGCCCGACGTGCTCGATCAGCCAGCCGACCCCGGCGGCGAAGATCGCGCCGAACGGGTCCATGGCGGCGGTCAGGGCGTCCAGCGCGGTGCCCACGGCCCCCATCGCGACCGAAGCCCAGTCGCCGCTCTCGATCGCCGTCTTCAGGCCGGTGGCGTCTTCGAGCAACGGCACCCCGGACACCGCTGTCGTCGAATCCTTCACCGGCGCAACCAACGGATTACTCACCGCGCAGGCCCCCCTCCGCAGAGTTCCACAATCGTCTCGAAGCTCTCGACCCTAGCGAACCCGGCGACCCGCCCGCAGGAACCCTGCCCGAACGATCAGCCGGGACTGACCGGAGACGCACCGGACCGGTTTTCCCGCAACCCCAGCCGATTCCGCGCGTCCGCCCATGCCCGGCCGGGAGTTCGACGCATTCGACGGCCACGCCGGCGCGAGGCGGCCCTCACCCACGGGAGACGTGCCGCACCACCACGCCGATCAGACGCTCCCGCGGCACGAACCCGTAGTGCCGCGAATCCCAGCTGGTCGGCCGGTTGTCGCCCAGGACGACGGCGCTGCCGGCGGGTACCACCGCACCGGCGAGGCCGTGGACGTCCGGGTCGGCCCAGCCGGCCGGGACGCGGTCGCCTGCCAGCGCCACCACGCGTTTGAGCAGCAGCTGCTGCCCCGCCGGCGCCCCGCTCGGCAACCGCGGGTAGCGCAGCAGGGCCACCTGACCGCGTCGCGGACGGCGGGTCCGGCGCACCAGGACCCGGTCGCCCGACCGCAGTTCCGGCGCCATGCTCGCACCGTCCACTGTGGTCAGGATCAGCAGCCGCCGGGCGGCGACGACGCAGCCGGCCGCCAGCAGCGCGGCGAAAACCGGCGCTTTCACGGCACGGCCTGGTAACCGTCGGCCTGCAGGCGGAACAGGCGCGCGTAACCCCCGCCGTCGGCGAGCAGGCTTTCGTGCGTGCCCAGTTCGCCCACCCGGCCGTCTTCGAGCACGGCGATGCGGTCGGCGTCGCGCACCGCGCTCAGCCGGTGCGAGATGAGCAGGCTGGTGCGGCCTTGCCGGTGCTCGCGGATGCGCGCGTGCACCTCGTGTTCGGCTTCGGGGTCGAGGCCGGAGCTCGGCTCGTCGAGGATCATCAGGTCGCGGCCCTCCCGCACGAGCGAGCGGGCCAGCGCCAGGCGCTGCCACTGCCCGCCGGAGAGCACCACCCCGGTCGACGCGTCCCCGGTGTCGGTGCCGATCTCGAAGATCCGGGTGAGCGGCGTGTCGTAACCGCGTGGCAGCGCGGCGATCCGGTCGTGCGCGCCCGCTCGCGTCGCGGCGTCCACCAGCCGGGCGCGGTCGTCCATCGCGGACAGCTCGCCGAGACCGATGTTCTCCGCCGCGGTCATGTCGTAGTTCATGTGGTCCTGGAACACGGCGCTGATCCGGTTGCGCAGCAACGCGGGCGGGATGTCGCGCAGGTCCACGCCGTCCCAGAGGATCCGCCCGCGTGTCGGGTCGTACATGCGGCACAACAGCTTCACGAGCGTGCTCTTGCCCGCGCCGTTGAGGCCGACGAGGGCGACCGCCGCGCCGTGCGGGATGGTGAGGTCCACCCCGCGCAGCACCCACGGGTGGTCGTCGCTGTAGCGGAACCAGACGTCGCGCAGCTCGAGTCCCCGCCGCAACGCGGGTGCGGTGTCCCCGGACCCGCTCGGCAGATCGGGTTCGGCGCGGACCACGGCGACGTAGTGCGCGAACGACAGCAGCCGGGCCTGGCCGTCGGCGATCGCCGAGGCCAGCGTGCCCAGCGCGGCCTGCACCCCGGCGACGGCGGCCACGAACATGGACACGTCGCCGGCGCTGAGCGACCCGTCGCGCGCCGACGTGATCGCCCACCAGAGGCCCGCGCCGGCGACCGCCGCGCTCAGCGCCGTCAGGCCGCCCATGGTCCGCAGCTCCCGTTCGTCCATGCGGCGTTGCGCGTCATTCGCGCTCCGGCGTTCGTCCATCAGCCGGGCGCGCAGGAACGCCCCGATGCCGAACAGCCGGATCTCGGTCGCGGCGGCGGTACCGGTGAGCAGCTGGCTGTAGAAGAACTCGCGGCGGGCGAACCGCTCGATCCGCCATTCCACCGCGGCGCGGCGCCGGGCCAGCAGCAGTTCGGCGAGCAGCGCGGGGATCGCGGCGGCCAGCACGACGCCGGTCATCGCCGGGCTCAGCAGGAACAGCGAGCCGAGGAAGCCGACCAGCGAAAGGGTGCCGCTGAGGGTGCCGCCGACGCCGTCGACGATCTCCGGCATCCGGCCGCAACTCTCCTGGGCCAGCCGCAACCGGTCCTGGTAGGCGGGGTTTTCGAAGGTGCGCAACCCGACCTGGCGGCCCAGCGCGGCGAACAGCCCGTCGGTGGCGACGGTGCTCGCCGCGCGGCCGATCTGCGCGCGGACGTAGTGGACCACCACGGGCAGCGCGGCGAGGGCGAGCCCGGCGAGCGCCAGCGCCGCGGCGAGGCCGCCGACCGCGCCGGTGCGCGAGACCAGCCGGTCGAGGACGAGCTTGGTCAGCCAGGCGGTGGCGATCGGCGCGATGGCCGCGGCCGCGGTCATCACCAGGAGACCGGCCAGCCGCGCCGGGCCGGACCGCCACAGCAGCGCGGCGGCCGCCGTGGCCGCGGCCCGCAGCTGGTCCGCGCCGATCCGCCGGTCCGGCTCGCGCACCGTCACCGCCCGGCGGGCACGGTCAGCTCGTGCACCCGGCCCGCGGTCGCGACCACCCGCCCGTCGGCCACGACGTACAGCGCGGGGGTCCAGGTGTTGCGGAACGCGGCGGCCACCGGCCCGCCGTCGAGCTCCGCCGGCACCACCCGCGCGACGGCGGCGAGCGCGCGCACGGTGTCCGCGTCACCGCCGCCGACGACCGCCAGGACGCGGTCACGGCCCTGTTCGCGGGCGTAGGCGAGGAAGTCCGGCAGGGCGTCGTGGCAGGCGGGGCAGTCGGCGGAGAAGAACGCGACCGTGCCGTCCAGCGTCGCGGCCGTGACCGGCTCGCCCTCGGTCGTGGTGGCGGCGAACTCGCCGACGGCCGAACCGGGGCCCAGC
Organism: Amycolatopsis sp. NBC_00355; assembly: GCF_036104975.1. GTDB lineage: Bacteria > Actinomycetota > Actinomycetes > Mycobacteriales > Pseudonocardiaceae > Amycolatopsis. Next base: position 3,980,474 of record NZ_CP107982.1, read on the forward strand.
GCGAAGAGCGCCCCGGACCCCATCGTGGCCTGCGCCCGCATCCGGCGCAGGATCCCGGCGGTCAGGAGCAGGTTCACCAGGCACAACAGGCCGAGCAGAACCAGGGCGGCGACGACGAAGGGCATCAGGAACTCCTTGCGAACACGACGGCGATGTCGTCCATCGCGATGACGAGTACGGCCACCGCCCCACCGGCCGCGACCGCGAGGGCGGCCCCGGCGACGGGCGGCAGGTGCGCCGGCGCGAGCGCGCCGGCGACGGCGAGGCAGAGCAGCACGGCGTTGCGGGCCAGGTGACGCGGGCCGACCGGGGTGTCACCCGCGCCGAAACAGCGGCACGGCGCGGGCCGCCCGCGTCGCAGCGCGGTGCCGATGGCGGCGGCGAAAGCCAGTAGCAGCAGCGAAGCGAGGAGAAAGCCCGCCGTGCCGGTGGCCGGCACGACCACGAGCACCGCGGCGCCGGCTTCGGCGGCCACGACGGCCACCGACACCGGCAGGACCGCGTTCGCGGGCATCGGCACCAGCGCGGGCACCGACCGCGCGAACCCGCGGAAGTCCCGGAACTTCGACAGCGAAGAGGCGGCGAACACGACGGCGATCAGCGTCGCGCAGGCCGCGCGGAGGTACTCCACGGCACTCCTTCCCCGCCGGGCGGTGCCCGCTTCCGCGGACACCGCCCGGGACGTCCCGGCCTGGGTCAGCAGGAGCTGCGGATCTTGGACCATTCGCAGCCGGTCTGCGGACAGCAGAACCGGTACCAGTACCCGGGGTGGCCCGCGCTGTTGCAGAAGTAGCCGCCCGCGCAGGCGGAAGCCTGGGCGGTGGGCACGATCCGGTCGAGCACGCGGTCAACGAGGCGCCGCATGGTGTCTCCCTTCGACGGTGGGTGTCCGGCTCGGTGCGAAGCCGCTTTCGTGGTCCCGCACCGGCCGCGAGCATCGCGGTCCCCGCCGCCCCCGGCAGCAATCCCGGACGAACCCGGACGCCCTCCGCCCGCCCGGCACGTCCACCGCCGACACCCGGTCACCCCGACCGGCCCACACCACTGGCCCGTACCCCGGCGGACGACACACGTACCCGGGTGGACGACACGCGTACCCCGGCGGACGACACGACACGCGGCCGAGGTCGGCCGCGAGTCGTCCAGCCAGGTACGTGTGTCGTCCAGCCAGGTACGCGTGTCGTGGCGAATACTTGCGGCTTCAGCTGCCGGCCGGCACCGAGTGGCCGGCCTCCTCGATGATCTCCTCCGGGTCCGGCAGGCCCAGCTCGCGGTGGTGGTCGCGGGCCGTGAGCCAGTGGTGGCGGGCGCGTTCCGGGTCGCCCGACGCCGTCAGGGACCGGGCGAGGCCGAGGTGCGCGCGGGCGACCTGGTGCGGGATGCCGAGGTCCGCCGCCAACGCGAGCGCGGACTCGTGCGCGGCCCGGGCCCGGCCGAGGCGGCCGAGTTCCAGGGAGACGTCCGCGAGGCACAGCAGCGCTTCCAGGTGCAGGTCCCGGTCGCCGGCCTGCTCGGCGATGCCCGTCGCGCGGCGGAAGAAGCCGCAGGCTTCCGCGCGGCGGCCCGTCCGCAGGTGCGTGTCGCCGATGTTGAGCAGGGTGCGGCCCATGTCGCTCAGGTCGCGGGTCTGCTGGTCGATGGCGAGCGCCTTCGTGTGACACTCCAGGGCCTCGGCGTACCGGCCCAGTCGGCCGTAGACGTAGCCGAGGTTGGTGAGCGCGGTGCGTTCGCCCGCCCGGGCGCCGATCTCGCGGGCCAGGGCCAGCGCCCCCTGCAGGAACCCGGCCGAGCGCGCGAAATCGGCGTTCCAGGAGGCGATCGCGCCCAGCGTGCCGAGCGCCCGGCACTCGCCGGAGCGGTCCCCGGCGCCGCGGAAGCAGTCCAGCGCCTGCTCGGCGCACCGCGTCGCCACCTCGTAGCGGCCGACCTGGCTGTGGGTGGCCCCGAGGCTCGCCAGGGCGTGCCCGCGGGCGACCGGGTCCGCCGACTCCGTCGCGCTCGCGTGCAGCGCCAGCGCTTCCCTGATGTAGCCGCCGGTCTGCAGGTACCGGAACAGGATCCGCGAGAGCAGTCCCGCGTGGCCCGTCGCCACCCCGTGGAGGCCGGCGCTGACCAGGTTGGCCCGTTCGGCGTCCAGCCACGCGGCCGCCGGCTCCCGGTCGGTCAGCGGCGGGATCGGCAGACCGGGGTCGGGGACGGGCGGCCGGTGGTCGCGCACGCGCGGCGCGTAGTAGTCCATCGCCGTGGCGGCGGCGAACGTGTAGTAGTCGAGCAGCCGCGCCAGTGCGGCCCGCCGGCCGGCCGAGACGTCCTCGTCCTGGGCTCGCGCCATCGCGAACGCGCGGATGAGGTCGTGCAGCTCGAACCGGTCCGCCTCGCGGCGCCGCACCAGGCTCGCGGCGACGAGCCGGTCCGCGGTCCGGGTCGCCTCGTCGAGGCCGGTGCCGGCGAGCGCGGCGATGCCGTGGACGTCCAGGTCCGCGCCCGGGTGCAGGGCGAGCAGCCGCAGGGCCCGCCGTTCCGGCTCGCCGAGGTGGTCGTAGGACAGGCTGATCGACGCGTCCACGGCGTCGTCCAGGCGCAGGTGCGCGCGCCGCTGCTCGAGCCGCTCCAGGTGGTCGGCCAGCAGCCACGACCGGTGGGCGGGCGCGGTCATCCGCAACGCGGCGAGGGTCAGCGTGAGCGGCAGGTGGCCGAGTTCGGCGGTGATCCGCCGCGCCACGCCGGGCTCCTGGTCGACCCGCTCCGCGCCGACGGTGCGCCGCAGGTAGGCCAGCGCCTCGTCCGGGCGCAGCACGTCCAGCCGGACCTGCGCACCGGCCAGCCCGGGCAGGGCCAGGCGGCTGGTGACGAGCACCGGCCCGCCCCGCTCGTCGGGCAGCAGCGGCCGGACCTGGTCCTCGCTGTGCGCGTTGTCGAGCACGACCAGCAGGCGCCGCCCGGCCGAACGCTCCCGGTAGACGCGCTTCTTGCCCGGCAGGTCGGCGGGGACGGCGTGCCCGGGCACGCCGAGCAAGCGCAGGAAGGAGTCGAGCACCGCGGCGGGATCCACCGGCGGCCGGCCGGGGTCGGGGTGGAAGCCGCGCAGGTTCACGAAGAGCGCGTCGTCGAACCGGCCCGCGCGCAGCAGCTCGTGGCCGGCGTGCACGGCCAGCCCGGTCTTGCCGACCCCGGCCATGCCCGCGATCGCCGACGCCTGCCCGCCCGCGGCGTCGCCGAGCGCCGCGCACAGTTTCGCGAGTTCCGCCTGGCGCCCGGTGAAGTGCGGGATCGCCTCGGGCAGGCCGAGCTGGGCCTGCACGAAGGTCGCCGCCTCCGCGCGGCTGCGGATCACCCGCAGCACGTCCTGCCAGTGGGCGAGGTAACCCGGGTCCGGGTGCAGCACCTCGACGACGGCCAGCACGAGATCGGTGTTGGGCCGCGCCCGGCCGGTCTTGAAGCAGTCGGCGACGGTCGTGCGGGCGGTCCGCTCGGCGGGCGGACGCCCGGCGGCCGTCCAGAGCCGGTTCACCCCCTCGGCGATCTGCGCGTACGACGGGCCGCCCGCCCACGTCTTGAGCAGCCGCAACTGGGCGATGAGCTCGGCCAGCGTGCGCGCCTGGCCGGGATCAGGTGGTTCGGTGAACGCCATGCCGCCATTGTTGGCCGCGACGGGCGGCCGCGGTCGTGGTTGCCGGAGATACCGCGTCACCCGCCGGGCCGGGTCGCGGTCGCGCTTCGTCGGACTCGGACGGCCGAGCATCCCCGCACGCCTGGTACTTCGTTGCGACGCGGCCGTGACAGCCGGGCCCCCGGCCGGCCGGTCCGGGACCGACCGGGGGCCCGATCAGGACCCGGTCACACGGAATGGCATCCGACGGGGTAGGGGGAGAACTGGTGGGACGCGTTGTTGTCGTACGCCACGCTGAGGTCGTGTGCGGAATTCGCGGGAATGGTGTCGTAACTGCCGCAGTACCCGCTGTTGAAGTAGACGCGAACGGCCTTTCCGGTGAGGTTCCGGACCGAGCGGGCGTTGTTCTTCATGCACTGCCCGTACCCGCTCATCTGCGGGGTCTTGAACTCGTAGCACGACGGCTGCGTCGCGCCGTAGTTGTCGAGCGAGCCGGTGAAGTCCGACAGTGATCCCTGGGAGCCCGCGTAGAAGTAGAAACAGACCTCTCCCGACTCGCACGTGCCCTGGCGAGTCGCCGCGGACGCCGGGGCGGTCGAGTTGGCCACCACCAGCAGCAGCGCCCCCAGCACGGTCAGTACCCCTCGGATGAAGCGTTTTCCGGTACTCATGTTTTCCCCTCGGACGATCGCAGGCCCGCAGGCCCCTGATGAGTTGTCCCGTTCGACTCGGACCACTCCCCACCCGGCCGCACCGTTGATTCCCGGCGCCTCGGACCACTCGAATGGCCGAGCACCAGCCGCCCTGCCCCTTTGCCGAGGGCGATCGGACGAACACCTGCCGCAATCGGGTGAACCCCCCACACCCACCCGCCGTCCGCCGGCGAACCAGTCGAAACTCGACCGAAACTCTTTGCCCCACAACAAACACCCGTGTTCTCCTGCACCCAACGGACGAACATCATCAGCACGCCCAGGTCACCGGCGACGTGGTCCCCGGCTCCCCTGGGCGCACGCCCGGAAGGAGACCACCGATGACAACAACCCCAACAACCCCACCCCACAAACGATGGTGGCGCACACCCACCAGCCGACTACTCACCGCCGCAGCCACCCTCACCGCCACCGCCGCCGTCCTGATAACCGCACCCGGCGCCGACGCCGCAGCCGGCACCCTCGGCGCCGCCGCCGCCCAAACCGGCCGCTACTTCGGCACCGCCATCGCCGCCGGCAAACTCGGCAACACCGCCTACACCACCCTCGCCGCACGCGAATTCAACATGGTCACACCCGAAAACGAAATGAAACCCGACGCGACCGAACCCAACCAGAACCAATTCACCTTCTCCGCCGGCGACCAGATCTACAACTGGGCCACCAGCCACGGCGCCCAAGTCCGCGGCCACACCCTCGCCTGGCACGCCCAGCAACCCGGCTGGATGCAGAACATGGGCGGCAGCACCCTCCGCAACGCCATGATCAACCACATCCAGAAAGTCATGACCCACTACCAAGGCAAACTCGCCTACTGGGACGTCGTCAACGAAGCCTTCAACGAAGACGGCAGCCGCCGCTCCTCCAACCTGCAAAGCACCGGCAACGACTGGATCGAAGTCGCCTTCAAAACCGCCCGCGCCGCCGACCCCACCACCAAACTCTGCTACAACGACTACAACATCGACAACTGGAACTACGCCAAAACCCAAGGCGTCTACACCATGATCCGCGACTTCAAATCCCGCGGCGTCCCCATCGACTGCGTCGGCCTCCAAGCCCACTTCACCGGCGGCAGCTCCGTCCCCAGCAACCTCCAGACCACCATCTCCAGCTTCGCCGCACTCGGCGTCGACGTCGCCCTCACCGAAGTCGACGTCACCAACGCATCCACCACCCAATACGCAGCCCTCACCCAAGCCTGCATGAACGTCGCACGCTGCGTCGGCATCACCGTCTGGGGCGTACGCGACAGCGACTCCTGGCGCTCCGGCGAAAACCCGCTCCTCTTCGACGGCAACGGCAACAAAAAATCCGCCTACAACTCCGTGCTGAACGTCCTCAACTCCGGCGGCGGCACAACCACCACACCCACCACCACCCCCACCGGCCCCACCACCCCCACCACCCCGACCACCACACCAGGCAGCGGCAACTGCACCGCCACACTGTCGGCGGGACAAACCTGGAACGACCGCTACAACCTCAACGTCTCAGTCAACGGCTCCAGCACCTGGACCGTCACGATGACCGTGCCCAGCCCGGCGAAGATCAGCGCCACCTGGAACATCAACGCCACCTGGCCCAGCAGTCAGGTGCTCGTCGCGACACCCAACGGAAACGGCAACAACTGGGGCGTCACCATCCAGCACAACGGAAACTGGAACTGGCCCAGCGTCAGCTGCAGCACCTCCTGAGACCCGGCACGACAAGCCGGCACCAGCTCGTCCACGAAGGAACAGGGGCGAGCTGGTGCCGAAACCCCGTATGACATCGCGGAAACAGCTCCGCCGGACTACGCTCGGACCTGGAATCTCGGGGAAACTTCCCGACAGCCACGGTAAACGCGGACCCGAGGGAGCTATCGACGTGGTCGAGACGCACGACATCGTTCGCCCGCCTGCCGAGCTCAGCGCGGCCCTCGCGGCCATCGGCAGCGCGACCGCCAGCGGCGAGCTCAGCCGCATGGGCATCCGCAGCGCGTTCATCCGCGGCCCGGTTTCGGTGACCCCCGGCGTGCGCGTGGCCGGCCCGGCGCTGACGCTGCAGTTCCTGCCGAAGCGGGAAGACCTCTACCCCGTCGACGAGTACGAAGAACCGGAGAAGCAGCTGCACCGCCACGTCATGTACCACGCCCAGCCCGGCGACATGATCGTCGTCGACGCGCGCGGCGACATGGAAAGCGGCGTGTTCGGTGAGATGATGCTGACCTACTTCAAGGGCCGCGGCGGCCTCGGCGTGGTGGTCGACGGCTGTCTGCGTGACACCGCCGAGGCCAAGCAGCTCGGCCTCGGGCTGTGGATCCGGGGCGCCACACCGAACTTCCACGTCCAGACCGGCATCGTCCCGGTTGCCGTGAACGTGCCGGTGGCGTGCGGTGGCACGCTCGTCGAGCCGGGCGACATCGTGGTCGCCGACGACGACGGCGCCGTCGTGGTGCCGGTCAAGCTGGCCCCCGCCCTGGTGGCCCACGCTCAGGAGCACGCGGAATGGGAGGAGTTCTCCCGGATCCGGCTGGCCGAGGGCGGCGACCTGCGGCGGTACTACCCGCTCTCGGACGAGGCCCGGCCCGAGTACGAGCGGTGGCGGGCCGAACAGGGCCGCGCCTAGCTCCACAGGCGGTCGTGGCTCGACTCCCCGTCCCAGTGTGTCGTCTCGGCGAAGAACACCGGATCACGCGGGTCGAGGTGGCGGCGCAGCACTTCCTCGTCGAGGTCCCCGAACCCCAGTCCCGGTGTGTCCGGCACCGTGATGCGGCCGTCCCGGATCAGCGGGGCCGTGACGAGGTCGCTCCAGAACTCCACGTCGGCCGCGTGGTGTTCGAGGGCGAGGAAGTTCTCCGTGGCGGCGGCCAGGTGCACGCACGCCATCGTCGCGATCGGCGACGCCGCCAGGTGCAGCGCCATCGCGATCCCGCGCTCCTGCGCGTAGTCGCCGATCCGCTTGGTCTCCGCGATCCCGCCCGCCGTCGCCGGGTCGGGGTGCACGACGCGGACGGCGCCGGCGTCCAGCAGCGGCCGGAAGCCGTCGAGCAGGTAGATGTCCTCCCCCGTGCACGTCGGGACGGCGACGGCGGTGGTGAGCTGCCGCCACTGATCGGTCAGCTGCCACGGGATCAGGTCCTCGATCCACGCCAGCGTGAACGGCTCCAGCGCGCGGCCGATCCGGATGGCGGAGTCGAGGGCGATGTGGCCGAAGTGGTCGGCGGCGAGCGCGACGTCGGTGCCGACGACGGAACGGACGATGTCCACATAGGACACCAGGTGGTCGACGCCCTTCGCGGTGACCTGGATACCGGTGAACGGGTGCATCGTCGTGACGTCCGCGCGGGCACCCGGCGGCGCGATCAGCGCGCCCGGGACGTCCCACAGCAGGTCGACGCCCACGTCCATCTTCAGCATCGTGAACCCGCGCTGCTTGCGCTCCAGCAGCCGCGCGCCCATCGCGTGCGGGTCCGGCAGCGACGGCGTGTCCGCGTAGCAGCGGATCTCGTCCCGGAACCGGCCCCCGATCAGCGCGTACGCGGGCACGCCGTAAGCCTTGCCGGCCAGGTCCATCAGCGCCATCTCGACGCCGGAGACCCCGCCGCCCTGGCGGCCGTGGAACCCGAACTGCTTGATCTTGCGGAAGATCTTGTCGACGTCGCAGGGGTTCTCCCCGACGAGCCGGCTCTTGAGCATGAGCGCGTAGGTGGCGCTGGCCCCGTCGCGCACCTCCCCGTAGCCGGACAGGCCCTGGTTGGTGTCGATCCGGATGATCGACGAGCGGAACGGCACGCCGGCCAGGGTGGCCACGCGCAGGTCGGTGATGCGCAGCTTGCTCGGCCGGGACGCCGTCGCGACGTGCTCCTCGGTGATCCCGCTCATCCCTTCACCGCCCCCGCGGTGAGCCCCTCGGTCAGGAACCGCTGCCCGAACCCGTACATGAGCACGACCGGGATACTGACCAGCAGCGAGGCCGCGGCCAGCTGCCCCTGCGGCACGACGTCGCCGAAGATCATCGACTGCATGCCGACGGGCAGCGTCTTGTAGTCGTCCTTGGTGATGAACACGAAGGCGAACAGGAACTCGTTCCACGCGTTGGTGAGCGTGAACAGCGCGACCGCGAGCAGGCCCGGCTTGGCCAGCGGCAGCACGATCCGGCGGAACGCCCCGAACCGCGTGCAGCCGTCGACCAGCGCGGCCTCCTCGAGGTCGACCGGGATCGACTTGAAGTAGCCGACGAGCAGCCACGTCGCGAACGGCAGGGTGAACGTGGGGTAGGCGAGCACGAGCGACCACAACGAGTCGTTGAGCCCGATCCCGCTCATCAGCTGATACAGCGGGATGAACAGCAGCGCGCCCGGCATCACGTAGGTGAGCAGGATCGTCACCGTGAAGCTCTCCGAACCCCGGAACTTCAGCCGCGCCAGCGCGTAACCGGCCAGCGCCGCGCAGACCACGGCGATCACGGTGGACGCCACCGACACCAGGACCGTGTTGAGGTACCAGGTGCCGAACGCCCGGCCCGAGAACAGGTTGGTGAACTGCTCGGTGCTCCACGGGGTCGGCCAGAGGTCGTCGCCGCGCGCGACGATCTGGTCGTCGGACTTGAAGGCCGTGACCGTCATCCAGTAGATCGGGGCGAGCACGAAGCCCAGCAGGCCCACGAGCGCGACCCCGGTGCCGCCACCACCGACGAGGCGCGCGGCGAGCCGGTTGCCGCGCGCGGCGAGCGTGGAGACGACCCGTCCGACGGCGGCCGCGAGCACCACGAACACGCCCAGCACGAGCGCGGCCTTCCAGACGATCTGCGGCGACGCCCAGATCAGCACGAGCACCGCGGCCACGACGATCACCCACGGCAGCGCCCGGCGCTGAGCGGGAGTCAGCCGCCTGCGCCCCATGTCGGCGGCGCCCGGCTGGTCGCTGCGCCGCATCATCCGCACGAGGATCACCACGACGACGGCGATGATCGGCAGCATCACCAGGGTGACCGCGGCGCCCGCGCCCAGCTGCAGCTGCTGGATCGCCTTCGAGTAGGCCACCATGACGTACGGGGCGGTGGCGTCCCCCGGCCCGCCCTGGGTCATCAGCCAGATCAGGTCGAAGTTGTTGAACGTCCAGATCGACGACAGCAGCGTCGTCACGATCATGACGCTGCGGAGCCCCGGCAACGTGATGTGCACGAAGCGCTGCCACGCCGAGGCGCCGTCCACCATCGCGGCCTCGTGGAGGTTGCCGTCGATGGCCTTGAGCCCGGCGAGGAACGTCACCGTGAAGAACGGGATGCCCTTCCACACGTTGACCAGGATGACCGCCGGCATGGCGAGCGCGGGATCGGACAGCCACTCCGCGGGCCACTTGTCGACGAGCCCGATCGCGGCGAGGGCCGGCCCGATCCCGGAGTCGGTGAGCAGGACGTTGACGCTGCCGAAGATCGGGTCGAGCAACGACCGCCAGGTGAAGGCCGTGACGACCGTCGGGATCACCCACGGCAGCAGGATCACCCCGGCGAGGATCGCCCGGCCCCGGCGCATGTGGTGCAGCATCAACGCCGCGATGAGGCCGAAGACCACCTTGAAGATCTCGGCGTAGGCGGTGAAGACGAACGAGTTGAGCACGCCTTTGTGGAACAGGGCGTCGCCGATGAGGGCCGTGTAGTTGTCCAGCCCGACGAAGACCGTGTCCGCACCGTGGCGCTCGGTGGCGCTGGTGAAGACCGAACTGATGATCGGGACCAGGATCAGGCCGGCGACCAGCAGCAGCGTCGGCCCGATGAACACCGCGGCGAGGCGCCAGTCGCGCCCGAGCCGCCGCTGTACCGGGGTGAGCGAGGACGACGCGCCCGGCGCCGGACGGGCCGGCGCCGGGTGTGTCCTCTTCGGACGCAGGACGGTCACTGCCGGTAGCCCTGTTGCTCGAAGATCTGCACGATCCTGGTGTGCGTCGTGGCCACGGCCTCGGCCGGCTTGGTGCCCTGGATGACCGACTGCATCATGTCGGTCAGCAGGTAGGCGGCGACGGCGGCCTGCTCGCCGGGGCTCGGGGCCTGGGGGAAGGCATAACCGGTCTTGGTCTTCACCGGGAGCGGAGCGCGGGTCTGCTCCCGCAGCGCGGCGAAGGCCGGGTCACCGGTGGTGTAGTACGGGTCGGAGTCCCACACCTTGTCCCACGAGGGATTGACCAGGCACGGCGCTTCCTTCGCGACGCCGAGCAGCGCGCTCCCGCCGGCCATGAACTTCGCGACGAGCTTGGCGAGGTCGGGGTTCTTCGCCCCCTTGAACACGACGAACGAGTTGGACTCGCCGTAGGCCAGCGGCCGGTCGAGCGCCGGTCCGCTCGCACCGTTGAACACGTGCGTGTTGGCGTAGACCGGGTTCTTCTTGCTCTTCGAATCGGCGTAGACGCTGAACTGGTTGAGCGTGAGCCCGAGGATCTGGGCCAGCCAGTTCTCGTTGTTGCTCGAGTCGGTCCAGCTGCCGATCCCGGGCGGCAGCATCGGCTTGTACTTCGGGTTCGTGTAGATGTCGCCGATGAACGTGACGGCTTCGACGGTCTCCGGCGAGTTGAACACCACCTTCGTGCCGGTGTTGTCCGCGATCGCCCCGCCGTAGGTGTTGATGACGTTCGTGATGAAGCCGTTGGCGTCGCCGGAGCGGTTCACCGTGAGCCCCCAGCCGAAGCGCCGCTTCGCCGGGTCGGAGATCGCCAGCGCGTTGTCGCGCAGCTCTTCCCACGAGTAGTAGGGCTTGAGCGGGAGACCCTTTTCCTGGTACCAGTCCTTGCGCAGGTACATCCCGGTCGCGATGAAGTGGTAGGGGATCGCGAACCAGCGGCCGTCGAACACGCAGTAGTTGTTCGCTTCCGTCGCGGGTTCGCCGTAAAGCGCTTTCATGTCGTTGACCACGTCGGTGACGTCGGTGAGGGCGCCGAGGTTGTGCAGCTGGCCGACGAACCGCCGGTCGCTCAGGAAGGCCAGGTCGCGATTGGTGCCCGCCTTCACCTCGGCGTCCATCTTCGCGACCATGTCACCGGCGTCGCCGGAGACCAGGTCGTTGCGGACCGTGGTGCCGGTGGCCTGCGCGAACACCTGCAGCGACTTGTCCAGCGCCTTGTTGGCGGCCTCCGAGTACAGCTTCTGCGAGAGCATCCCCACCGACCCGCCGCGGAGCTTGGCCGCCTGGTCGAGCAGCGCCTGGGGCACCTGGACGTCGACCTGTGGTGCGGGCGCGGGGCCGCTCCCGCACCCGGCGAGACCGAGCACGCCCAGCGCGCTCACCCCCGCGCTCATGCCGAGGAAAGTGCGTCTCGACAGGTCATTCTTCTCTTCCATGACAACTCCTCGTACCGACGGGGCGACGGTGCAACCGGCGGGGCAGCGAGGCGAGTGCCGCGCTGTGAGTACTCAAAGCTGGGTCTTTCATGCGGCGAAGGACGCCGAACTGCTGACGCGTTGTCCTGGCAGCCCGTCGAACAGCCCGGTCGAGCCACGGGGCCGCCACAGCGGCACCGGGCCCGCGCCGGGCACGGGGTCGAGCGCCAGTGCGGCCGCCCGTTCCGCGGAGTCGAGTGCCCGCTGGACGACCATCGTGTTGGCCACGCTCTGCGCGACGCTGCCGACCGGCCGCACCCCGAACTGCACGGCATCGGCGAAGTCGACGAGCTCCGCGAGGTAGCCGTTGTCGCTACCGCGGAAGACCGTGGTGTGGGTGGTGGCGTCGGAACCGCTGCGCGTCACGCGGCGCTCCGACTCGGAGCCGGCGAGCACGAGCACTCCCTCGGTGCCGTAGAGCCGCATGTCGTTGGGTTCGGGCGGCACCGGGATTTCGGGGAAGGACGCGGTGTAGTTACCGATGGCGCCTCCGGTGAACACGAGGTTGAGCGCGAGGTCCGACGGTGCGTCGATCGTGCTGTTGGCCCTCTGCACGACACCGTGCACCCGTGCGATGTCGCCGCAGAGCAACCGGATCTGGGCGATGTGGTGCACGCCGAAGTCGAGGTGCACCCCGCCGCGGTACTGCGGCCGGTGCCGCCACGGCGTGCCGCTGAACCCGCCCTCGCGGGGCACCACCCGGCCGGCGTGCCGCCACGCCATCAGGTGCGGGCGGCCGATCGCGCCACTGTCGAGCAAGGCGCGGGCGTAACGCAGATCGTCGCGGTAGAAGAAGTTCTCGCCCACCACGAAGGTGCGGTCCGGGTGCCCGGCCGCCAGCGCGAGGAAGGCCCCGGCCTGCGCCGCGTCGACGCCGGCCGGCTTCTCGCAGAGCACGTCCTTGCCCGCCGCGAGCGCGTCGCGCGCCACCTCGTACAAGTGCGGGATCGGCACGGAGATCAGCACGGCGTCCACGTCGTCGCGGGCGAGCAGCGCGCCCCGGTCGGCGGCGACCCGGGACGGATCGGTCCCGCTGTAGCCGGCGAACCTCGTGCTCTGCTCGGCGGAGGAATCGGTGAACGCCGTGACCACGTACCGATCGGCGAGCCCGCGCAACGCCGGCCAGTGCAGCTTCTCGACCGCGAGCCCGGTGCCGATCAGCCCCAGCCGGATCGGCGGGATCGCGGATGCTGCCATGCCTCGTCCGTCCTCGTCATCGGTTCCGGAACTCGGTCGTGCAGAAGTACTGCGCCGATGGTTACCAACCCGACCACAGCCACGGCCGAATGGCTTCGTAGCAACGGCTACGTGCCGCGCGGGGGCGGCCTACTTTCGGCCGGATTGGTAACGCCGCCGCCGGGCGGCCCGCTTGCTTCGCTGCTCCTTCTCCGCGAGGAGCGTGGAGTAGTTGTTGCTCAAGTGCTTGCGCATCGCCGCGCGGGCGCCCGAAGGATCGCGCGCGACAAGCGCCTCGTAGATCTCCGTGTGCTGGGCGGTGGCGCGGCGCAGCCCGGCCGGCGCCTCGTTGGTGAGGCGCCGGCTGGCCGTGCCCAGCCAGCGCGCGGAGTACATGATCCGGTCGAGGATGCGGTTGTCGGCCGCCCGGCAGATCTCCATGTGGAATTCGTGGTCGACCTCGAGGTAGGCCTCGGGATCCGTCTCGAGCGCCGCCATCCGCTCGATCTCCTTCCCGAGCCGGGCCAGCGTCTCGTCGGTGATGCCGGTCGCGGCCATCGCGGCGAGTTCGGGCTCGAGCAGTACGCGCATCTGGTGCAGTTCCTGCAGCAGCTCGTCGACGATTTCCGTGGGCAGCCACTCGATCAGCAACGGGTTCAGATAGTCCCACTCCGCGCGGGGCCGGACGACGACGCGGCGGCCCTGCGCGACGTCGACGATGTCGAGCGAGGCGAGGATCTTGAGCGTCTCCCGCGCCACCACCCGGGAAACCCCGAACTCCTGGGAGATTTCCAGCTCCGACGGGGCCCGGCCGTCCTCGATTTCGCCGCTGACGATGCGCCGGGTCAGGTGGGCCGCCACCTGCACCGGGAGAGTCCGGACCTTGACAGCGTCCGGAGACTCTTGTCTCCTTGGCATGTCATCAGCTTATAGGACAAGTTGGCTCTTGCGACAGTCCCTTTCAGACGCATTACCCGGCGGCGGGAGAGCAATGCGGATAGTGAACGTCACGACGGCGGTGGTGGCCTACCACGGTCAGGCCACCCTGGTGCGGATCGACACCGACGAGGGAATCAGCGGGTTCGGCGAGGCCAACCCCGATGCCGGCGCGGGCGCCGTCGTCGGGATGATCGATTCGCTGACGCCCCTCCTGCTCGGCGAGGACCCGCGCAACGTCGAGCGGTGCTGGGAGAAATTGCGTCGCAGCAAGGTTTTCGCGGGCGCCCAGAGCGGCGTGTTCGTGATCGCCCTGTCCGGGATCGAGCTCGCGCTGTGGGATCTCGCGGGCAAGGCCGCGGGCCAGCCGGTCTACCGGCTGCTCGGCGGGAAGTTCCGCGACCGGATCCGCCTCTACGCCGACTGCGGCGACGGCGACGACCCGGCGGGCTCGATCGCCGGGTGCGTCGACCGGGCCCAGCGGATGGTCGCGGAAGGCTTCACCGCCATCAAGTTCGACATCGACAACCTGCGCCACCCGGCCAAGTTCGACGATTTCAATCACACGATCAACACCGCCGAGCTGCGCTCGATGGTCGAGCGCGTGGCCGCCGTCCGGGAGGCGATCGGACCGGACGTCGATCTGGCCATCGACCTCCACGCCCGCTACGACGTGCCGAGCGCGTGCCGGATCTCGTGGGAGCTCGAGCCGTTCCACCTGATGTGGCTGGAGGAACCGCTGCCGGCGGAGAACGTCGACGCGTTGGTGCGGGTGCGCGAACAGACCCGCACGCCGATCTGCGCGGGCGAGAACCTCTACCTGCGGTGGGGATTCCGCGAATTGCTCGAACGCGGCGCCGTGGACGTCATCGAGCCGGACGTGCCGAAGTGCGGTGGTCTCGCCGAGGCCAAGAAGATCGCCAACCTCGCGGAGCTGCACTACATTCCGTTCGCACCACACCTGGTGTCGACGCCGCTGGGCACGATGGCCACGTCGCACCAGTGCGGGGCGATCCCCAACTTCCTCGTCCAGGAATGGCACGCCCTCGAAGAGCGCGAGGTGTGGGACAGCTACGTCCACGCCCCCGACGGGAGCGGCTCGATCGTCAAGGACGGCTACATCACGCTTCCCGACACCCCCGGCATCGGCGTGGAACTCGACATGGACGGCGTCCGGGCGCACGCTGTCGCGGGCTACGGGGTGTTCGAGTAGTGACCCTGGTGACCCAAGTGACCCCCAAGTGACCCGTGGACAAGGAGGTCCGGGATGAGCCACCTGGTGCGCTTCACCGACGGAACCGGCACGATCCGGGTCGGCCTGCTCACCGGTGAGCGGTTGCGGCCCCTCGCGGTGACGTCGATGAGTGACCTGCTGCGCCACACCGTGGCGGAGATCCGCGAACTCGCCGAGGCCGCCGGAGAGCCCGTGTCCCCGGCCGGGACGCGCCTGCTGCCGCCGCTGGACGGCCGGATGGAGGTGTGGGCCGCCGGGGTGACGTACCGGCGGTCCGAGGAGGCCCGCCGCGAGGAGAGCGCCGACGAGGACGTCTACGCGCGGGTGTACCGCGCGCAGCGGCCCGAGTTGTTCTTCAAGTCACCCGCATGGCGCGTGGTCACCGACGACGAGCCGATCGCCGTCCGCGTCGATTCCGCCAACAACGTGCCGGAGCCGGAACTCGGCCTGCTGCTGACCCGCACGGGGGAGATCGCCGGCTACCTCGTGGTCGACGACGTCAGCTCCCGCAGCATCGAAGGCGAGAACCCGTTGTACCTCCCGCAGGCCAAGATCTACACCGGTTCGTGCGCGGTCTCGGCGCGGGTGCGACCGGCGTGGGAGGTCCCGGACGCGCTGTCGCTCGAGATCCGCATGCGCATCCGGCGCGACGGTCACGAGGTGTTCGCCGGCGAAGCCGGCACCGCACAGCTCAACCGCGAACCGGCCGACCTGGTCGAGTACCTGTGGCGGGACAACGACTTCCCCGACGGCGCCGTACTTTCGACGGGCACGTCCGTCGTGCCGGGGCTCGACCAAGGGCTGCGGCCGGGAGACGTGGTCGACATCGAGATCGACGAGGTCGGATCGCTGCGCTCGCCCGTGGCGCTGGGCGTGGAGGAGGTGCGCCGGGTGCTCGCCACCCGCGACGGCCACGCGCGGTAGTCCCCATCCAGCCGAGCGGGGGCAGGCCCGCCGGATCGCCACCACGAGGTCGTCGAAGGTGCCTTGTCGGGCGACGGCCTCGAACTGCTGGCCGGCTGGGTCACCGCCGAGAAATGGCCCTTCACGCCTGCCCGGAGGCCAGCTCGATGACGGTGATGTCGGACGGCGCGCCCACCCGGACCGGCGGCCCCCACGCACCGGCGCCGCGGCTGACGTAGAGCTGGGTGTCGCCGTAGCGGTCGAGACCGGCGACGGTGGGGTTGGTCAGGCCGAACAGCAGGTTGCCGGGCCAGAGCTGCCCGCCGTGGGTGTGGCCGGACAGCTGCAGGTCCACGCCGTGGCGCACGGCCTCGTCGATGACGATCGGCTGGTGGGCCAGCAGCACGCTGGCGCGTGCGGGGTCGCGGTCGCCCAGCGCGCGGGCGAAGTCCGGGCCCTGGCCCTCGCTCTCGCCGCGGACGTCGTTGACGCCGGCCAGGTCGAAGCCGGGCAGCTCCGTCCGGGCGTTCTCCAGCGGGTGCAGGCCGAGGTCGCGGACCACGCCGACCCAGCGCCGGGCGTCGTGGAAGTACTCGTGGTTGCCGGTCACGAAGTAACTGCCGTGCCGGGCGCGCAGCTGGGCGAGCGGTGCCACCGCCGTGCTCAGATTTTCGACGCTGCCGTCGACCAGGTCCCCGACCACGGCGATCAGGTCGGGCTGGGTGCTGTTGATCGTGTCGACGACGTGCTGGGCGAAGTCGCGGCCCAGCAGCGGGCTGAGGTGGATGTCGCTGACCACCGCGATGCGGAAGCCGTGCGCACTGCGGGGGAGCTTCGCCAGGGGCACGGTGAGCCGCTTGATCTGGGGTCCGCGCAGCAGGCCGGCGGTGCCGTAGCCGACGGTGCCCAGCGCCACGGCCGCGGCGCTCCCACCCACCACGCGCGAGACGAAGACCCGACGCGCCAGCAACGCCGGTGCCGGGGCGTCGTCCGCCGGCGCCGGTGCGGCTCCGGTCCGCGGCGGCGCCGTGACCGGTTCAGCCCGCTTGACGTCACGCCGGGCCAGGGCCCGGAGCAGCAGGGGGCGCACGGCCTCCCCCGCCACCAGAGCAAGGACCACGTACAGGAACACGGCCAGCCACAGGAAGCCCGGCCAGTCGACGACGCCTTCCAGCCGGAAGGGGATTCCCGGCAGGTCGTCTCGGACAGCGAGCAGCGTCAGCCCCGGAAGGACCACGAGCGCGACGGTGCCGATCCGCCGCGGCGCCGAGCCGCGGGCGGTGGTGTCGCGCACGAGACGTCGCCACACGTACCAGTGCAGGCCCACGAAGACGGCGGCGATCAGCAGGAAGAGGACGATCATGCGGTGCCGGTCTCCTGTGGTGGGTCAGCGGGCGGGCAAACCGATGCGGCGCAGCCACTCCGCGATCGCGGGCTCCGCGTCGGCGACGTCCTCGCCGCGCGCGGCGAAGCCCTCCCCCGGCGTCGCGCCGGGACAAGAGGCAGCGTAGTCCCGCCGGTGGTTCCCAGCCCGCTCATCGCATAGGCGGGGGCGGATGAACGGTCTTGCCGGCGAAGCCGAACCCTTCGACGAACGTTGTCACGATCATGGGAGCCCGGCTGTAGGCAGCGCCGCGGACCTCACGCTTGCGATGCCGTTCAGTCCGTGGGCTCGAGGGCCGCTCGGAGGATCGCTCGCGCGGAACCGGCCAGGATCCCGGCGGCGCGTGCGCGGTCGAGCCCGCCGATGTCGGTGAGCCACACCAGCGACTCGATGCCGGTCGCGGACCGGATCGCGACGGCGGTTTCGCGGATGTCGACGTGCGGATGGGTTTCGGCCAGCGGCGCCAGCGCCTCCTCGATCCAGCGGATCGCCCGGCCGCCACGCAGGATCGGCTGAGCCGCTCCCGGCTCCAGGGACAGTCGCAGCTGCGCTCGCAGCTGCGGCTCCCAGCGCACCACGAAATCCAGGAACGAGCGCATGACCAGCTCGAGGCGCGGCTCCGCGTCGGCCGGCGCGTCGACCGGCAGCAACCCGACGCCGTCCTCGATTTCCGGATAGGCGGCGAGCAGCAGGGCGCGCTGGTTCGGGAAGTAGCGGTACGCCGTGGTCCGCGAGATGCCCGCGATGGCGGCGGCGTCCTCGACGGCCGGCGACTCTCCCGCCGCGAGCAACTCGTGCGCGGCCGCCACCAGCGCGGCCCGGGTCCGGCCTTTCTGCCGCCGACGGCCGGTGGACTCATATGGTACGTCCATGCCATCATGGTACTTCAGTGCCACAAGGAGGCAGTCATGGCCGACGACCCCACGGACACGAACCCCGAGCTGTATCGAGTCGCCTTCGAAAACGAACGGGTCCGGGTGCTCGAGTACCTCGACGGGCCAGGCGATCGGACCGCGCCGCACCGGCACCCGGACAGCGTGATGGTCACGCTCAGCTCGTTCCGGCGCCGGATCCGCGCCGGCGGCCGGGAAGTCGGCGTCGAGCTGCCGGCAGGCGCCGTCCGGTGGCTCGACGAACAGGAACATTCGGGCGAGAACGTGGGTGACACCCCGACGCACTCGGTGTTCATCGAGCTGAAGGAGCCTCGTCCCGACGGCTTCGTCCCGACCACCGCCTTGGGGCCCGCCGAACCATGAGGACGCACCTTCCGATCCGATGAGCGAAATCCACACCACACGATCGGATCGAGGTGACGTCCAGGACGTTCACGCGCTCATCACCGAGCGCCCGCAGGTGAACCTGCTCCACAAGCTCGTGTCGCGACGGCCGCACCTGCCCGAAGAGCCGTCGACCGAGCAGCTCGAAGCGTGGATCGCGCTGACCGACCTCGTCCAGGACAAGGACTTCCGGACGCGATGCAAGACTTCCACCACCGCGCCTTCAGCACCCAGCAGGGCAAGCTCATCACCACGCCGGACATGCCGGCCCGCGCCGAAACCCACCGCAAGCTCCTGCTCGAAGCGCGAGCAGCCCAGCAAGCCGGACTGGCCGCGGACTCCCCGCAGGCCCGGGAACTCGCCGAACGCGCGGCCGACCGCATCGCCGCCATGACCGGGAAGCAAAGCCGCGCGGTGGCCGGCCAAGTCGGCCGGCATGAAGCTACAGACCCGGACAAGGCCGCGGCACTCCCGCGAGTGGATCGCCGCAGCGCGCGTTGACAGAACATCACATGTCTCGGCAACCGAGAGCGAGCTAGTCGCATTGAACCCGTCGAATCAAGCGAAAAACTCACCGCTTTCGTAACATTCATCATATGACTGCTAGGATCTCAGGCAGTTCACTGCCCGAGGAGCACCATGGCGAGGTCCCTGACCGACGACGCGATCGACCGGATCCGGGAGTTCGTCCGGTCCGGGCGGTTCCCCGCGGGCTCCCGGCTGCCGGCCGAGCACGAACTGGCCACCGAACTCGGCATCTCCCGCAGCCCCACGCGGGAAGCCGTGAAGGCGCTGGAGCTGGCCCGGGTCCTCGAAGTCCGGCGTGGTGACGGCACGTACGTCACCAGCCTCGCGCCCAGCCTGCTGCTGGAGGGCCTGGGCACCGCGGTGTCGCTCATGGAAGGCAGCGTGCTCGAGCTGACCGAGGTGCGCCGCCTCCTGGAGCCCGCCGCGACCGGCGTCGCCGCCACCAGGATCACCGACGCCCAGCTCCGCACCGTCGCCGAACTGCTCGACGCGATGCAGGAGGCGGTCGAGGACGTCGAGCGCCTGACGGTGCTCGACGCCGCCTTCCATCGCGCGGTGGTCACCGCGTCGGGCAACGAGACCCTGACCGCGTTGCTGGACGGCATCTCCTCGCGCACGCTGCGGGCGAGGATCTGGCGCGGCACCGTCGACCGGGGCGTCACACACGTGACCCTGGCGCAGCACAAGGCGATCTACGACGCACTGGCCGGCCGTGACCCCGCCGTGGCCACCGCGGCCGCGCTGATGCACGTGGACACGTCCGAGCGCTGGCTGCGCGACCACCTGGCCGAGCTGCGGACCCTCGGCGAGCAGTAACGGGCTCAGCTCTGCCGCTTGCCGCTGGTGATCCGGGACATCACCAGCGCGACCAGGATGATCGTGCCGTTGAGCGCCCCGATCCACTGCGCGGGCACCCCGGCCAGCGTGAGCACGTTCTGGATCATGTACAGCAGCAGGATCCCCGTGAAGGCCCCGAAAAGCGTGCCGCGGCCACCGTTCAGGCTGACCCCGCCGATCACCGCCGCGGCGAAGACGGTGAAGATGTAGCCGTTGCCCTGCCCCGCCGCCACGGACGCGAGCCGGCCCGAGAGCAGCAGGCCGCCGAGCGCGGCCAGCACGCTCGCCCCGATCAGGACGATCCACACGACGCGGTCGGTCCGGATGCCCGCCGCCTTCGCCGCGTCTTCGTTGCCGCCGATCATGCAGCAGCACGCAGATCCAGATGGACGCCGGGATCCCGGCCCACAGCGTGGTGCCGAGGTAGAGCATCGCCTCGGGCATGCCGAAGAACGTCTGGCCGCCGGAGATCCCGGTCAGCAGGCCACGCAGCACGATCAGCATGCCGAGGGTGACCACGAACCCGCTCAGCCCGAACCGGACGATCAGCAGGGCGTTGAGCGCGCCCACCAGCACCCCGACCGCGAGCACCGCCGGCACCGCCGTCCACGCGGGCAGGAGGCCGAGCGAATGGCCGCCGTCGATCGTCAGCCAGGCCGCCACCCCGGGCGCCAGGCCGAACGTGGACTCCAGCGACAGGTCCATCTTGCCGACGACCAGGACCAGCGTCTGGGCCAGCACCAGCAGGGCGATCTCCGACATGGTCTGCAGGATGTTGATCACGTTGTCGTACTGGAGGAACACGGGGTTCACCAGCTGGCCGACCACGGCGATCGCGACGATCCCGGGTACCAGCGCGAAGTCGCGCACGCGGGCGAGGGCGATCCGCCGCGGCGGCCGGGCGGCAGCGGGCTCGGTCCGTGCCTCGGCCGCCACGGTGGCAGGGCTATCCGGCATCGAGGTCGACTCCTTCCATGGCGGCCACGACCTCGCGGTCCGGCCGGCCGGCGGGGATTTCGGTGGTGAGCCGGCCGCGGACCAGCACGAGCACGCGGTCGCAGAGGCGCAGGTCGTCCAGCTCGTCCGAGGCGATCACCACCGCGGTGCCCCCGGCGGCGGCTTCGGCCACCTTGCCGAGCAGGAACTCCTTCGACCGCACGTCCACTCCCGCGGTCGGGGTGATCAGCACGAGCACCCGCGGATCGCCGGCCAGCGCCCGGGCCATGACGACCTTCTGCTGGTTGCCGCCGGAGAGCGCCGACACCGCGAGCTCCGGACCGGGCGTCTTCACCTCCAGCCGGTCGATCAGCGCTCCGGCCAGCCGGTCACGCAGGGCGGCCCGGACGAAGATGCCGGGACCGAGCCGGTCCATGACCGACAGGGTGGTGTTGTCCGCGACCGACATCTCGGGCACGAGTCCCTGGTGGTGGCGGTCTTCCGGGACGAAGCCGAGCCCGGCGGCGAGTGCCGCCGGGACGTCGCCGGGGCGAGGACGGTGTTCCCCGACGAGGATGGTTCCCGAGCCGGCCGCCCGCAGCCCGGTCAGCGTTTCGGCGACCTCGGTCTTGCCGCTGCCGCCGGCCCCGGCCAGGCCGACGATCTCCCCCGGCGCGACGTCGAAGGAGACGTCCTCGTACGTGGGGGCGAGGCTCAGCCCGCGCACCCGGAGCACCGGCGGCACACCGAGCCGGGCCGAGGAAGGGCGTTCTTCGGCCACGACGGCGTTCTCCCCCGTCATCGCCGCGACGAGGCCGGCCTTCGGCAGTTCGGCGACGGGCGCGGTCAGGACGTGGCGGGCGTCGCGGAAGACCGTGACCGTGTCGCAGATCTCGTAGACCTCCTGCAGGTGGTGGCTGATGAACAGGAACGTCACGCCGTGGCGCTGCAGGTCGGCTATGTGCCCGAACAGCCGGGTGATGGCGCCGCCGTCCAGCTGCGCGGTCGGCTCGTCGAGGATGACGAACCGCGCGCCGAAGGACAGCGCTCGGGCGATCTCGACGAACTGCCGCTGCTCGACCCCGAGCTCACCCGCGGGCCGGCGGACGTCGACGTCGACCGACCAGCGTTCGAGCAGCTGGGTGGCCGCCCGGCGCACCGCGGACCAGCGGACGAATCCGCGCACCGTCTCCTGCCGGTTCAGGAACAGGTTCTCCGCCACCGACAGGTCGGGGATGATCGTCGAACGCTGGTACACGCAGGCGACCAGCGACCGCCAGGCGTCCCGATCGGACAGTCCCGGCGCGGGCTCGCCGTTCATCTTCAGCGAGCCGGAATCCGGCCCGGTCAGGCCGGTGAGGACGGAGACGAGCGTCGACTTGCCCGCGCCGTTGCGGCCGACGAGTGCGTGCGTCTGTCCCGGTAGGACGGTGAGGTCGGCGTGGTCCAGGGCGACGGTGGCGCCGTAGCGCTTGACCACCTGCCGCGCTTCGACGATCGGCACGGTACTCATGTCCACCTCCTCTCCGAAGCCGGTCACGGTCAGCTCTTGCTGTTGCCCCACAGGGACTTGTCGTCGACCTTGACGCTCGCGACCGGACCGAAGGTGGCACCGTCCGCGGTGACCAGGGGCGCGGCCAGCTGGTCCTCCATCAGGCCGTCGCGGACGGCCACGATGGTGCTGTCGTGGTCGGTTTTGCCCGGCACCGGCTTCTTGCCGGCGATCGCGTCCTTGACGTACTGCAGCGCGTACTTGGCGAACAGGTCGGCGGGCTGGGAGACGGTCGCGTCCATCTCACCGGCGCGGATCTTCGCGAGCTCCTCCGGGATCCCGTCGTTGGACACGATGAACACGTGCTTCGGGTCGGTCGCCGGCACGAGCAGACCGCGTTGCTTCAGCAGCTGCAACGTCCCCGCGAGAGCGAAGCTGGACTGCATGTAGACGCCCTTGATGTCCGGGTTCGCGGTCAGCCGGGTCTGGAGTTTCTGCGCCGCGGTGTTGGCGTCCCAGTTGGTGGCCTCACCGAAGACCGTGATCCCGGGGAAGTTCTGCTTCATGCAGTCGTTGAAGGCCTCAGTGCGGTCCCGGCCGTTGATCGACGCGAGGTCGCCCTGCAGCATTACGACCTTCCCCGCGCCGCCGAGCTTCGTGCCGAGGAACCGGCACGCCTTCTCGCCGTAGGCACGGTTGTCCGCCCGCACGACCATGTAGACCTCGCCCTGGTCGGGGCGGGTGTCGACGGACACGACCGGGATCTTCTTCCCGGCCAGCTGCTGCAGCGTCGGGATGATCGCCGCGGTGTCCTGCGGGGCCATGACGACGCCCTTGACGCCCTGGCTGATCATCGTCTGCACGTTGGCGGTCAGGGTGGCGACGTCGTTCTGCGAGTTCGTGGTCTTGAGCTCGAAGCCGTCCTGGCCGGCGAACTGGGGCACGTACTTGATGTAGGCGTTCCAGAAGTCGGTGTCCGAGCGAGGGTAGTCCACGCCGACGACGGTGCCGCCGGAGGCGTTGGTGCCCCCGCCGCTGCAGCCGGCGAGCAGGCCGGCGGCGACGACGACGGCCGAGCACAGGTAGCGGATCTTCATGACCTCTCCTCGTTGACAGGCTACGAAAACAATCGCGGGCCGGTGGTCACGCGACCACCACCGCCTCGGCGCGCCAGGCCGGACCGTCCGGATACCGGTAGCGCGCCACGGATTCGAGGTGCAGGCGGGCGCCGAGGCCCGGCCGGTCCGGCGCCAGGTACCGCCCCCGCTCGACCCGCACCGGGTCGACGAAGTGCTCGTGCAGGTGATCCACGTATTCGATGACCCGGTCGGCCCGGGTCCCGCTGACCGCGACGAAGTCGAACATCGCGAGGTGCTGCACCATCTCGCAGAGCCCGACCCCGCCGGCGTGCGGGCACACCGGCACGCCGAACTTCGCGGCCAGCAGGAGGATCGCGATGTTCTCGGTGACGCCGGCGACCCGGCTCGCGTCGAGCTGGAGGATGTCGATCGCCTCCGCCTGCAGCAATTGCTTGAACATCACCGCGTTGTGCGTGTGCTCCCCGGTGGCCACCTTGATCGGCGCCACCGCCCGGCGGATCGCGGCGTGGCCGAGCACGTCGTCGGGCGAGGTCGGCTCCTCGATCCAGTACGGGTCGAACTCCGCCAGCGGACGCATCCACGCGATGGCCTCCTCGACACCCCACACCTGGTTGGCGTCGACGGCGATCCGCACGTCCGGGCCGACGACCTCACGCGCCAGCCGCAGCCGCCGGACGTCCTCGTCGAGATCGGCCCCGACCTTGAGCTTGATCTGCGTGAACCCGTCCGCGACCGCCGCCGACGCGAGCGTCGCCAGCTTCTCCGGCGAGTAACCGAGCCAGCCTGGAGTGGTGGTGTAGGCCGGATAACCCGACGCGAGCAGTTCCGCCTGGCGAGCCGCCCGGCCCGGTTCCGCGCGACGGAGGATGTCCAGCGCCTCGTCGCGGGTAAGCGCTTCCTTCAGGTACCGGAAGTCGATCAGGTCGACCAGCTCCGCCGGCGGCAGCTCGGCGAGCAGCCGCCAGACCGGCTTGCCTTCCCGGCGGGCCCGCAGATCCCACACGGCGTTGACGATCGCGGCCGCGGCCATATGGATCGCGCCCTTGTCCGGGCCCAGCCACCGCAGCTGGCTGTCCCCGGTCAAGCGGCGCGAGAAGCCCCCGAGGTCGGCGAGGACTTCGTCCACCGGCATGCCCGCGACCAGGGGCACCAGCGCCCGGACGGCGGCGACCTGCACGTCGTTGCCGCGCCCGACGGTGAACGCGAGGCCGTACCCCTCCTCCCCCGCGCTCGTGCGGATCGTGACGTACGCGGCGGAGTAGTCGGGTTCCGGGTTCATCGCGTCCGAACCGTCGAGGTCCAGCGACGTCGGAAAGCGGACGTCGAGTGCCTCGATCGAGCTGATCACTTCGGGCAAGTCCGCCACCTCTCACCAACCGACCGGGAGACAACATACGTATGGCTACGCTTTCGTCGTCGAAAAGTCCAGAAGCGCGGTCGAATCCGCGAGAACCTAGTCGAGACATCATACGTCTGCTACCGTCGTCGCTGCCGCACCAAGAGAGACCGTCGTACGAAGCACTGCCGCTGCGATGAATGCGGGGTCACGATGAGAGCTGGAACCGGCACCACTTCCCGGAGGACCGCGCTCAGGTACCTGGGCGCGGGCGGCGCGACGGTCACCGCGAGCGCGCTGCTCGCGGCGTGCACCGGCGTCCAGGAAGCCCAGAACGGCGGCCACGCCGGCCCCTTCCCGGGCACGCCGGGGTGGCGGTTCGTGTTCGTCAACCACGTCACCACGAACTCCTTCTTCGTGCCGACGCGGACCGGGCTCGCCGACGCCGCGGCCCTGCTCGGGGTGCCGGAGCCACAATGGACCGGGTCGGAGAACGGCAACGTCGCCCAGATGGCGAGCGCCATGGAGACCGCGATCACCGGAAAGGCCGACGGGATCGCCGTCGCGCTGACCGACGACAACGCCTTCGTCGACTTGACCAAGCGGGCGCTGGGCCAGGGCATCCCGGTGATCGCCTACAACGCCAACGCCGCCGGCAACTACCCGCTCACCTACGTCGGCCAGGACCTGTACCTGTCGGGCTTCCGGATGGGACAGCGCATCGGGCAGAAGGTCACCTCAGGCGACATCCTGGTCGGCATCTCCCAGCCGGGCGGCAACAACGTCCAGCCGCGGCTCGACGGCATCACCGACGCGCTCAAGCAGTCCGCGCCGGGCGTGCGGGTCCAGTCGGTCAACACCGGGGCCGAGCAGGCGGGCGAACTGAACGCGATGACCGCCGCCTACACCGGGAACACCGGGGTCAAAGGGATCTACGCCGTCGACGCCGGCAGCACGGCCGCGTGCGCGAAGCTGATCGCCGACCGCGGCCTGGCCGGCAAGATCGGCGGCGGCGGGTTCGACCTGCTCGACGACACGGTCACCGGCGTCAAAGGCGGCGCGCTCGACTTCACCATCGACCAGTCCCCCTACCTGCAAGGGTTCCTGTCGGTCCTCTACCTCTACCTGTTCCGGCTGTCCGGCACGCTGGTCGCGCCGCCGGTCACCGACACCGGCCTCACGTTCGTCACCAAGGAGAACGTCGGCCCGTACGCGACGGCCCGCAGCAGGTTCGAAGGCGGCGACAACAAGGACGTGATCGCCATGCCGGGTGCGATCCCGTTGCCGCCGGCGTCGGTGCTGAGCCGGTAGCGGGGCGATACCGGTGAGGTCATTGCTGCTCGGCGTGATGCGGGTCAAGGAATTGAGCATCCTGCTGGTCACGATCGCCGCGGGGATCTACTTCACGGTGACCAGTGACGCGTTCAACTCCCTGGACAACTACCAGACGATCGCGCAGTACGTCGCGCCGTGGTCGATCATCGCCGCGGGGCAGGTGATGCTGCTGATCTGCGGGGAGATCGACCTGTCCGCGGGCTTCGTGTTCACCCTTTCCCCGTTCCTGCTGACGCTGTTCTCCGTCAACGGCTGGCCGCTGTGGCTCGCGCTGCTCGGCGCGATCGTGGTGAGCGCGCTGATCGGCGTGGTGAACGGGCTGATCCGGACCGTGCTGACGATCCCCTCGTTCATCACCACCCTCGGCATGGCGTTCCTGTTGCAGGGACTGGTTCTCATCATCTCGAACGCCCGTCCGGTCGGCGCGCCGAAGGACGGCTGGGTGGTCGAGGTGTTCGGCGGGGCGCGCTGGAGCGAGTTCCTGTGGGCCGTCGGTGTGGTCGTACTGATGCAGGTGGTGCTCTCGGCGACCCGGTTCGGCATCCACACCCAGGCCACCGGCGGGAATCCGGTCGGTGCCGCGGAGTCCGGCATCGCGGTCAACCGGGTGAAGGTGGTCAACTTCGCGGTCACCAGCACCCTGGCCGGGCTCGCCGGCATCCTGCAGGGCACCCGGGTCGGCTCGTACGACCCGACGAACGGCGGGTTCACCACGATGTTCTTCGCGGTGGCGGCGGCCGTGATCGGCGGCACGGCGCTGCTCGGCGGTTCCGGCACGGTGGTCGGCGCGTTCCTCGGCGCGCTGCTGCTCGGCATCGTGTTCGACGGGTTCAACCTCACCGGCGTCAGCGCGAACGCGTTCAACCTGGTGCTGGGCGCTGCCATCCTCGGCGCCATGGTGCTGAACGTGACGCTGATCGTCGCCCGCAACCGCGTCGGATCCCGGGAGCTGACATGACCGGCGAGGTCATCCGGATCGAGGGCGTCAGCAAGAGGTTCGGCCCGGTCGACGCGCTCACCGACGTCACCCTGCGCGTGCGGCGGGGCGAGATCCTCGGGCTCATCGGGGACAACGGTGCCGGCAAGTCGACGCTGATCAAGATCCTCACCGGCTACCACCAGCCGGACGGCGGGAAGATCCTGTTCGAGGGCGAACCGATCACGCTGAAGTCGGTGGTGCACGCGAGGTCGCTGGGCATCGAAACGGTCTTCCAGGACCTGGCGATGGTCAACGACCTGCCCGTCTACCTGAACCTGCACCTGAACCGCGAGCTGACCCATCGTCCGCTGCCGTTCCTGCGACGCCGCGAGATGAAGCGCCGCGCCCGGGAGACGCTGGATTCGATCGGCATCAACATCCCGTCGGTGACCGCGGAAGTGGGCATGCTCTCCGGCGGCCAGCGGCAGGCGATCGCGGTCGCCCGGTCGGTGTACTCGAACGCGAAGCTGCTGCTGCTCGACGAGCCGCTCGCCGCGATGGGCGCCAAGGAGAGCGCGGTGATCCTGCGCCTGCTGCGGGAGCTGAAGCAGCGAGGGGACATCGCGATCATCCTCATCGCCCACAACTACGGCCAGGTGATGGACGTCTGCGACCGGGTGAACCTGTTGCAGCACGGCGAGATCACCTTCGACCGGCGATCCGGCGACACGTCGGTGGCCGAGCTCCTCGAACTGGTGAACGCGGAGTACCGCCTCGGCGACGGGAACTAGCCGGGCCGGATCTGCCGCGCCTCGACCGGCGGCGCCGAAGTTCGAGGCGCCTGGGATCGCTCCCAGAAATGGGCACCCTAGCCGGGGAACCGCGACCGCGAAAGAGGCCGTTCCGGTGCCACCCGCTCAGGCGGCGCCTCAAGCCGAAGACTCGCGATCTTCCGGCACCGCAACGACTCCTCCCACCCGGACTACGGCGGACAGCCTTGCCGGTTCCGCCGAACCGCTTACGCCGGCCGTCGGTGCTTTACACAACCGATCCAGCTCCTTACCCTTCGTTCTGGAAGCGCTCCCAGATCCGAGGAGTCGGCGTGCGCACTTCAACGGTGAAGGCGATGTCCCGGGCGGTCGTCGCGCTGCTCGTATCCGGCCTGACCCTGGTGGTCCCGGGCACCTCCGCGGGCGCCGCCGCCGGGAAGTTCGACTACGGCGAGGCACTGCAGAAGGCCGTCTGGTTCTACGACGCTCAGCGCTCCGGTGCGCTCCCCGCCGGCAACCGGGTCTCCTGGCGCGGCCCGTCCGCCCTCGGCGACGGCAAGGACGTCGGCCTGGACCTCACCGGTGGATTCTACGACGCCGGCGACCACGTCAAGTTCGGGCTGCCGTTCGAGTCCAGCATGACCATGCTCGCCTGGGGCGCGCTGGAGAACCGCGCCGCCTACCGGAGTTCCGGCCAGTGGCAGCCCTTGCTGTCGAACCTGCGCTGGGGCGCCGACTGGCTGATCAAGGCGCACCCGCAGCCCGACGTGCTCTACGGCCAGGTCGGCAAGGGCGACGACGACCACAAGTGGTGGGGCCCGGCCGAGACGATGACCATGGCGCGGCCCGCCTACCGCATCGACGACTCCTGCCCCGGCTCGGACCTCGCCGGCGAGGCCGCCGCACAGCTGGCCGCCGGCTCGCTGGTGTTCCAAGCCGACGATCCGGCCTACGCGGCCACCCTGCTCACCCACGCGAAGCAGCTGTACTCGTTCGCCGACAACCACCGAGGCGCCTACTCGAACTGCATCACCGACGCCCAGAACTTCTACAAGTCCTGGAGCGGTTATCAGGACGAGCTGACGTGGGGCGCGATCTGGCTCTACAAAGCCACCGGCGACAGCGCCTACCTGACCAAGGCGCGCACGGAGTACGAGAAGCTGTCCACCGAACCACAGACCACCACCCGTTCCTACCGCTGGACGCTGGCCTGGGACGACAAGTCCTACGGCGCCTACGTCCTGCTCGCCCAGCTCACCGGCGACCCCGAGTACGTCGCCGACGCCAACCGCTGGCTGGACTGGTGGACCACCGGCGTCAACGGCCAGCGCGTGCCCTACTCCCCCGGCGGCCAGGCCTTGCTCGACCAGTGGGGCTCCCTGCGGTACGCGGCGAACACCGCGTTCGCGGCGCTCACCTACTCGGACTGGTTGCGGGCCAAGGATCCCACCCGCGCCGCCACGTACCACGACTTCGGCGTCCGGCAGATCGACTACGCACTCGGCGACAACCCACGCGGCGCGAGCTACGAAGTCGGGTTCGGCGTCAACCCGCCCCGCAACCCGCACCACCGCACCGCACACGGCTCCTGGGCCGACTCCATCACCGAGCCGGCGCAGAGCCGGCACACCCTCTACGGCGCGCTCGTCGGCGGTCCCAGCTCCGCCAACGACGCGTACACCGACGACCGCACCAACTACACGATGAACGAGGTGGCCCTCGACTACAACGCGGGCTTCACCAGCGCACTCGCCCGCCTCTACGCCGAGTACGGCGGCGCGCCCCTGGCGAGCTTCCCACCGGCGGAAACCCCGGACGGCCCGGAAATCCTCGCCCAAGGCGCGCTCAACCAGCCCGACGGCGGCGCGTTCACCGAAGTCAAGGCGTACGTGCTGAACAAGTCGGCCTGGCCGGCGCGCACGTTCACCGGCTCGCTGCGCTACTACTTCACGCTCGACGGCACCACCGCCCCCGGCCAGATCTCCGTCACCTCGGCGTACAACCAATGTGACGCGCCTGCCCTGCACCAGTTCTCCGGCCAGGTGTACTACGTCGAGGTGCCCTGCTCCGGCGGGGTCGCGCCCGGCGGCCAGTCCCGCTACCGCAAGGAAGTGCAGTTCCGGATCGCCGCCACCGGCACCTGGGACCCCGCCAACGACTGGTCGCACACCGGTCTCGCCCCCAGCGGAACCGCGCCCGCGGACGACGCGCGGCTGGTGCTCACGCAGGGCTCCGCGGTGGTGTGGGGAACCCAACCCGGCCAGTCCACAGGGGACACCACTGCGCCGTCCGCGCCCACGGAGGTCACCGCCACTCCCGGCAGCACCAGTGTCAGCCTCACCTGGACCGCCGCCACCGATGACGTCGGCGTCGCCGGGTACGACGTGCTGAATTCCGCCGGCGCGGTGGTCGGTAGCACCACGGGCACCGGTTACCGGGTCACCGGCCTCACCCCCGCCACCGCGTACACGTTCTCGGTACGCGCCCGGGACGCCGCCGGCAACCAGTCCGCGGCCGGCGGCCCGGTGTCGGTCACCACCACGACCGGCGGTGACACCGGCACCGGCGCGCTCGCCGTGCAGCAACGCTCCGGCAGCGGCGTGACCGACAACCAGATCCGCACCGGCCTGCAGATCGTCAACCGGGGCAGCACCCCGGTCGCCCTCAACGGCGTCACCGCGCGCTACTGGTTCACCGGCGACGCCACCAACCCGGGCTACCAGGTCTGGTGCGACTACGCGGTTGTCGGCTGCGGCAACGTCACGTTGCGCGTCCTGAAGCTCAGTACGCCGCGCCCGGGAGCCGACGCCTACATCGAGGTCGGCTTCAGCGGCGGCACCCTCGCCGCCGGCGCGAACACCGGCGAGCTCCAGGTCCGGCTCGCCAAGGCCGACTGGTCATCGTTCAACCAGGCCGACGACCACAGCTATCGCGCGGCGGCGTCGTTCACCGACCTCACCACCGTCTCCGCTTACCAGGCCGGAACTCTGACGTGGGGCACCGAACCCTGAGCCGGCGAGCCACCGCATCAGTGACCACCACCCGGCGAGGACGGCCAACGGGTCACCGTGGCGAGTCAGCGCGATCATCAACCTCGTTCTGGAACGTTCAACGCGGCCCCCAGCGCCGCGTCGAGGTGCGGGTAGGCGTAGACATAGCCGCCGTCGAGGGCCCGGCGGGGAACGGCGCGCTGGCCCGTGGTCACCATGTCCGCCATCTCGCCGAGGGCCGCCCTGAGCGCGAATCCGGGCATCGGCACCACGGCGGGGCGGTGCAGTGCCCGGCCCAGCGCCTTCGCGAACTCCCGCTGGGTGACCGGTTCGGGCGCCGTGCCGTTGTACGCGCCGCTCCACGACGCGTCGTCGACCGCCTTGACGTACAAGCCGGCGATGTCGTCGAGGTGGATCCACGGCACGGCGAACGCCCCTCCCGCGATCGGCCCGCCCAGGCCGGCACGGTAGGTCGCGAGCAGTGACTTCAGCGTCCCGCCCGACGCGTCGAGCACGACACCGGTCCGCATCCGCACGACCCGGACGCCGAACTCGGCCGCCCTGGCCGCTTCGCGCTCCCACTCGACGGAGACCCGGGCGAGGAACGTGTCACCCGGCGGTGCTTCCTCGGTCACCTCCTCATCGCCGCGTGGACCGTAGTAGGCGACGCCCGAGCTGGAGACGAGGGCCCGAGGCCGTTCCGATTCGGCGGTGGCACGCAGGCCTTCGACCAGGTTGCGGGTGCCGGACACGCGCGAGCGTCGGACGCGGTCCTTGACCTCGTCGGTCAGGCGCTGGCCGAGAGGTTCGCCCGCCAGGTGGATCACGGCGTCCCGGCCGGCGAGCGCGTCGACCGGGGCGGGCCCGGAGAGCGGGTCCCACCGCGCCACCGACGGGTCGGTGCTCGCGGAACGGGAAAGCACGGTCACCTCGTCGCCGCGCGCTCGCAGGCGGGCGACGAGCTTGCCGCCGATGAGTCCGGACGCGCCGGAGATGGTGATCTTCATGGTCCTGGATTCCTTGCGGCTGAGGGGAAAGTCAGATCCGCTCACGCGAGCGCCGTGAGAGCAGCGCGCGAAACGGTTGGGTGACGTGCAGGACGAATCCGCCGACGAGCAGTTGCCACAGCACGAAGGCGTACACGGCGGCCCGTTCCGGAATGCCCGGTGGAACCACACCTAACGTCGCCAACCACGTCAGGGCGGCAACGATCCCCGCGGCACCCAGCACGACACCCGCCACGCCGACGGCCCTGGGGATCCGCAGCCGGCGCCAGTGCCGGCTGATGACGATCGCCAGCGCGTTGCCGCCGAGGATCGCCATCGTCGCCCCCGTGTAGTGCAGCCACAGCGTGCCTTGCGCCACCGCATCGGGGGAACTGTGCGCGGCTCCGGTCAACACGAAGCCCACCGTGGTTGCCGCGCCGATGCCGAGCACCACGGCTCGCGTCCGGCCCTCGACCACCCGGCCGACCAGCAGCACGGCGCAGGCCAGCAGCAGTCCCTGGGCGACGAACCCCCAGTTCATCAGTGCGTGCAACGGAGAACAGACGATCCGCCCGTCGTACGCGGCACAGTGCGGGTTTCCCAGGTCGCTGACGTAGTTCGCGCTGTAGCTGTAGGCCGGTGTCGACCAGGCGCGGGCGGTGACGGTCTCGCTGATCGCATACACCAGCGCGCCGAGCACGAGGGCGATGGCGAAACCGGCCGGCGCCGCTGACATCCCGGTCCGCGGCCGGGTGCCGACGGGCTGGTTCTCCATGGTCGATTGTCCTTCCGGTACCGGGGTTCGCAGGCTTCGGCTAGGGAACGAGGACGATCTTTCCCAGGATCGTCCGGCCGGAGGACTCGGAGAGTTCCATGGCCGCCGCCACTTCGGTGAGCGGGTAGCGGGCGGCGATCTTCGCGGTGAGCACCCCATCACGCAGAAGCCCGAAGACGTGGGTGAGGTCGGTGCGGATCCGGGCGCGGAACGCCTCCCGCTTCGCCGAGCCGGGCTTGCCCGCACCCGACCACACGTCGAAGAAGCTCGCGTGCTTGCGGGTGGGAAGGTAGTTCCAGAACGTCAGTTTCGTCAGCACGTGCAGGAAGCTGAGCAGCACCGGAGTGCGGTCGTCGAGCTTGCTCGCGATGCTGTAGCAGATGAGGGTTCCGGTGCTGGTGAGCAACCGGTAGGACCGGGAGATGCTCGCCCCGCCGAGGTGGTCGAACACGGCGTCCACGCCGTCGGGGGCGAGTTCCCGGACCCGGGCGGCGACGTCGGGATCCCGGTAGTCGACCGGCTGAACACCCAGTTCACGCAGGGCCTCGTGCTGGCGGGGGCTCGCCGTGCCGATCACCCGAGCGCCCGCGTGGCGGGCGAGCTGGGCCAGCAGCGTGCCGACGCCACCCGCGACGCCCAGCACGAGCACGGTCTGCCCGGCCTTCACTTTCGCGACGTGGTGCAGCATCTGGTAGGCGGTCAGCCCGTTGACCGTCACCGTCTCCGCCTCGTCCGGGCTCACGCCCTCGGGCACCGCCACCAGGTCGGCGGCGGGCAGCACGACGGCCGTCGCCCAGGCACCGGTCTTGGTCAGCGCGGCGAACCGCCGGCCGATCAGGGCGCGGTCCACGCCCGGGCCGACCGACTCGACGACGCCGACGAGGTCGTAACCGGGCACGAAGGGGAACGCGGGCTGGCCGTAGTAGCGGCCGCGGCGCATCGCGCTCTCGGCGAAGGAAACAGCGGTCGACTCGACGCGCACCAGGGCCTGACCGGCTGCCGGCGCCGGCAGCGAGCGCCGGAGCACCCGGAACCCGGACGGTTCGACCTTGCCCGGCAGCACCACCTCGGTGGCGGTCACGGTGGCCCCGGTGGGGAGGTTCGTCTCGGTCATGGCTGACTCCTGAAGTTAGCGCGACGCTCAGTCACTCTGTTAATGGTCGTAACTATGCATCGCCGTGTCATACTGCGTCAACTCATAGCGCGAAAGAAGGTGCTGCACGATGCCCGAGCAGGAGCCGACCCGGCGCGAGCGATACCGGCGCCAGACCGTGGCCGAGATCAAGTCCGCCGCGATGGGCCAGCTGCGCGAAGGCGGCGCGGAAACGGTGTCGCTCAACGCGATCGCGCGGAGCATGGCGATGTCCGCGCCCGCGCTGTACCGCTACTTCGCCGGCCGCGACGAGCTGCTGGCCGACCTGGCGGTCGATATCCACCTGGCGCTTGCCGGCGCCCTCGAAGCCGCCGCCGCCCGGGAGACGTCCGCCTCGGCGCGGGTCGGCGCGGTCGCCAACACCTACCGGGACTGGGCTCTGGCCCAGCCCCACGCCTACCACCTGGCCTACGAGACCACCTACGGCTCGGCCCGCGATCAGGCCGCCGACCGCATCGCGTCAGCCGCGCAGCGGTGCATGGACGTGTTCCTGGGCGTCGTGGCCGAAGCCGGCGAGCCAGCCGCCCCCTCGCTCCCGGCCGCGCTGGAGCAGCAGATCCGGCGGTGGAACGGCGGCGACGGCCGGCGCCACCTCCCCAGTGGGGTGCTGCACTTCGGGCTGGTCTGGTGGAGCCGGCTGCACGGCCTGATCAGCCTCGAACTGGGCGGGCATCTGACCGCCACCGGCATCGACGCCGCGGTGCTCTACCGGACCGAGGTCGAGGCGATGCTGGACAGCCTGCGCCACCGCGTGACTCCCCGTAGCAGAGTGACGTCGCCTTCGACATCGCGACGGTCCATTACGATGCGACGATGACCGACCAGCCGCCAGCGATGAACCGGCGTGAACGGCTCCGGGCCCAGACGTTCCGGGAGATCGAGGACTCGTCGTTCGCGATCATCGACGCCGAGGGCGTGCACGCGCTGTCCATCGCGGCCCTCGCCCGCAGCATGGCGATGTCCGCACCGGCGGTCTACCGCTACTTCCCCTCTCGGGACGCGCTGATCGCGCACCTGGTCACCCTGTCCTACCAGCAGCTCGCCACCGCGATGAGCCAAGCCTCCGAGGGCGCCAGGCGAGCACCACGCACGCGAGTACGGCTCCTGGTCGCCGCCTACCGCGACTGGGCACTGCGCCACCGGCGGCGCTACGGAATGCTCTTCGCCGAGCGCGCCGGCGACGGGCCCGGGCAGGCACCCGCACAAACCCCACTGGACCAGGCGATGGGCTTGCTCGTCGACCTGCTGGTGGCCATCCAGGACACCGCACCGGCCGGCGGCACCACCGGCGACCGCACCCTCGACGGGCAGCTGCGGCAATGGGCACAGGCCCAGGCGCGGCCGGCCACCGCACCCCGCGCGGCGACCGCCGCCATCGTGATCTGGACCCGGGTCCACGGGATTGTCAGCCTCGAGCTCACCGGGATCTTCGACAACCGCACCATCGAGGCCCAGCGGTTGATCGACCTGGAGATCGACAACGCCATTCACTTCCTGACGGCCACCTGAGGTTTGTGCGGGTAGGCATCGGACACGTGCGCCGGTCACCGGCGCGGACCGGGATCGTGGGCGACGCGGTGCACTCCCCAGCCTCCGCAGTTTTGAGGAACGATCGTTCTTGACTGATCGTTCCTCAAAAGTCTATCGTCGTGGCATGGGCAGACGGAGGGCGTTCGACGAGGACGAGGTGGTGCGCGCCGCCGTGGGATTGTTCGGTGGCCGCGCGTACGACGGGGTGTCGATCGACGACCTCGTCGCCCACCTCGGCCTGCACCGCAACAGCCTGTACAAGACGTTCGGCAGCAAGCGCGGCCTTTACCTGGTCGCGCTGCGCCGCCACCTCGCCGACGACGTCCGTCCCGTGGTCGACGCGCTCACCGCGGCACCGGATGCCGCGACCGCGCTGCGGCTCGTCACGTCGGCCGACCTCGGTCTGCTGCTGCTGGCGGTGGTCGAACGGGCACCGGCCGACGAGGAGGTGGCCACCGAGGTGGCCGCGGCGCTGGCCGCCATCGACCAGGCGATCGCCGACGCACTCGACATTTCCGCAGACCTGGCCGCCGCCCTCACGGCCGCCGCACTGGGCATCCTCCTGCGCGGCAACCCCGACGGTGTCGGCGCCGCGCTCACCCAACGCTTCGATCCTCCCGACTGACAAGGAAACAGCCATGGCACAGGTCCACATCGACGGCGCCGACCTCGTTGTCGTCATCGAAGGTCTCGACAAGCTCTGGGCCTTCAAGAGCAGCCTGACCATCCCGCTGGCCAACGTCCGCGGCGCGACCGCGGACCCCGGCATCGCCGCCGACCCCAAGGGGATCCGCGCGCCGGGTGCCCACGTACCCGGCGTGATCACGGCGGGCACGTTCCACCTCGACGGCGAGAAAGTCTTCTGGGACGTCAAGGATGCGTCGAAGGCCGTCGTGATCGAACTCGCCGACGAGCGCTACGCCCGCCTGGTCCTCCAGGTCGAGAACCCGCGCGAGACCGTCACGCTGGTCGAGAACGCCCTGCGCTGAAAGAAGGTGGGCCGATGTTCTCCCACCTCGCCACGGTCGTGATGGCGCGGTCCGTCGTGACCGCCACCCCGGTCGAGGCGCGGTTGCTCGCCGCGCACGAGTGGCAACAGCCTATTGAGCGTGGTGTTAGCCGCTGGCGTGATCGGCGCTATGCACCTGACTTTCACCGGGTCCAGCCTCGGCCTGTTCCCGGTGAAGGTGCCGTTCTCGTGGAGCGTCGCTTGGTGCGGAGTGTTGGTGGTTGTGTGCTGGCTGTGGTCGCTGATAGTGGACGTGACGGCCCGCCAGTGGTCCTGGGCATCGTCCAGGGCTTCCGTCCCCATCCCCGCGGCAGTCGAGGCGGCGCTGCTGACGGTGGTGTTGGCACCCTTACCGGCTTCCCGAATCGACCTGCAGATCATCGAGTCCACGACATCCTCCGCCCCTCTGCCGCACCTACTCGATCTCCGCGGCGCCGAACCGACGCTGGTGGTCGTCCTTGTCGCCGCCGTGATTCTCCCGGTGGCCGGAAGACTGGCTCCGGCGCTTGCCACTCCGCCCGCCAATCCGGACCGTTGCGCCGCCCCCATCTCCGACAGCGACAAGCTCTACCTCATCGACCACCTCCGCAAATACGGCGGCACCATCCGGGAATCTCAACGCGACGGCACCACCTACCTTGAAGTCAGCGCATCCCCGCCCGGAAACGGTGGGGCTCTCGCGGAGCAGGCCCTCAGCCGGCCCGGCGTAGATACCGTCGAGTCAAAGCCGTGACCGCGGCAGGCTTTCGGCCGGCACGAACGGCTTCCGGCCGAGCACCGTCACCGACGACTCAGGTGATACTCCCCGCACACCGCCTCAGCGGGAGCCCGGATCAAGGCCGCAGCCGTCGAACAGGGCGTGGGCCCGCAGGCCAACTTGCGGCCGACGGTCTGGCAGATGTGCAGGGCGTCGTCGGCGATCCGGAAGGCCGAGCCTGCGGCGAGCCGTTGCCCGGCACCAGCCTCGGCATCGAGACCGTTCCAGACCGGTTCGGCGATGGCGTCGACAGCACTTCGGTTCGAGAACTGCCCGAGGTGATCACGTCCCGCGCGGACCGGCTGCCAGACCAGGCGAAGGAGCGATGGGCGGTATCCCCGGACAACCCGAAGCGCGCTCGCAGCGGCCGTAGGTTCGACCTTGCCACCGACAGCCACAACACCTACACGACTGAAACGCGCGCCGCGTGCTCGACCAGAACACCTCCCTCCGGGGAATCGCACCCGGGTCAGCCGACAGTCGGCCCGTCGGTGTCCTGCTCGTCGGCGGTCGCTTCCTCGACGATCTCCGCGATGTGGATCGTGTCGTCGTCCGGATCGAGGTCGGCATCCTTCGTGGTCACGGTGACATCGACCGTCTCCAGGTGGTGTTTCTCGCGCAGGAACCGCTCGCGGTAAAGATGCTCGGCGTCCTCGGTGAGGTTGTGCAGCACCGCGCGTTGAGCCCGGCGCCGATCGCGATGCCCAGGACCGGCACCGCCTGCCCGAGCTTCTGCTTCGTCAGCCGCACCGCGAATCGCTCGTAGAACGCTTTGACGATCCGCGTGACACCGTTCCTGTTCAGCTGCTCCCACGTCGCCCTTCGGGCGAGGTCGTTCACGAGCTTGTTCAACTGGACGTACGCGACGCTCTTGCTGGTCTGCTGGGCCATCCCGAAGCTGAGAACGCCGAGCGCGAACACCCGCTCCTGCGGCAACTCGGTGTCGTAGCCGTAGTACGCGGCGGTGTGGGCGATCGCCCTCGTCATCGCACCCAGCACCAACACGGCGTCAGCCGCGATCGCCGCGGCGACCGTGCCCACACCGGGCGCCGCACCGGCACCCACCCCGACGACACCACCGGCTGTGGTGAGCAGTTCACCGCCGGAAACCGCCAGGCCGGCGCCCGCACCCTCGACCGCGCTGAAAGCCGTGTAGCGCAGCCCCAGACGAGGCTTGGCCTTGTCGACATCGCCCAGGTCCAGTTTGTGGATGTCGCTCAGCTCGCTGACCGCGTGCCCGCGCTTGGCATAGGCCGCGACGACCGCCTTGCGTCGCAGCGTCGCTTCGCTGGCCTTGTTCACCAACTTCAGCAATCCTTCGATCGAATTGCCGACGACCGAGGTCAGCTGCTCCGCGCCGGGCACTTGCTCGAGCCGTCCCTTGGCGACCTGGCCACCCTTGACCAGGCGATCACGAACGCCCTGCGGCAGCAGACGGCGCTCGTTGACCGCCAACCGCTCCTCACGCCAGCGCTCGATGTCCTGCCACGCCGCACGCTCGTACGGGCTCATCTGCTCGACACCCACGGCCACCCCCTCGATGCGAAGACCGCTCCGCCTGCTGCGGCGAACTCATGGGGCATGGTAAGCGGTTCCGGTGCC
Source organism: Amycolatopsis sp. NBC_00355 (assembly GCF_036104975.1). Taxonomy (GTDB): domain Bacteria; phylum Actinomycetota; class Actinomycetes; order Mycobacteriales; family Pseudonocardiaceae; genus Amycolatopsis. The sequence continues at coordinate 4,019,115 of NZ_CP107982.1, forward strand.
GACAGCGCCGAGCAGTCACGACAATGCTGTCGTCCCCGGCCTCGCGCTGCTGCGACACAACGGCTCCTTCGCGGCACACGTGACCTGGACGTCAGTGCTGCATGTCACCTTCACGGCGGAGGCCCGGGAAAGGTGCCATCGACACGTGTCTCGATCAGCTACGCTGACCGGCGTGGGTCACCAACCCGCGACCACCAGTGATGGCCGCAGGTCTTGACCTCGAAGTGCGTGTCGGGAACGTGGGGAGGCGACACCGACGTGGTGTTCAACGCGGACATGATGCGGCGGCAAGCCGCAGAACTGGACGAGGAACTCGAGCGGGTCCGGTTCACCGGCCAGTCCCGCGACAGCGCGGTGACCGCCACTGTGAGCGGCCACGGCCGGCTCCTGGACCTGAAGATCAGTACCGCTGCGATGCGCGGCGCCCACCCACACACCGTCGGGCCCGACGTGGTCGAGGCCGTCGCGGCCGCACGCCGCCAAGCCAGCACCGTGGCCACCGCGAAGGTGCGCGCGGTCCTGGACAAGGACCAGGTGTGGCAGCCCGCTCCCGCCCCGCCACCAGGCGGCGTTGCCGTCGACCACCGGGTCGGCCCCGCCCACGACGACCGCACGCAACCAGAGCCGGGCCGGCCGAACCTCTCGCCGGCGTCCGCGCGTCCCCGGCGGGTGGAGGTGGAGGAGGAGAACTTCGAGAACCTCGACTTCCTCGGCGACGACAGCGGCGAAGACGAGGAACGGGGACGCTGGTGAACTACCAGGACGAGCTGTACAACCTGGCGCGGGAAATCGACACCGCCGTGGCCACGGTCGCGCAGACCGCGCGCGGCGCCGAACAAGCTCCGCTGCAGTGGCGGCTGCCGGGTGAGCTGGGCTCGGTGACCGTGTCCGGCGCCGGCGACCTGAGCGAGGTGACCCTCGACGTCGCCGAGCTGCGCCAGTACTCCGCCGACGCCTTGGCCCGCACCTTGTTGCAGGGCATCCGGGACGCCGAACGCCGAGCCGATCAGCGACGCCGCGACACCGTCGCCGCAGCTGTGACCGAAACGGGGCTGGCATGAGTTTCGACCCCAACGACATCTCCGGCCGCGGCTACCGGGTCTATCCAGAAGCTTTGCGCAAAGCCGCCGACGACGTCGCCGGTGCCGCAGACCTGGTCACCGCGTTCGCCCTGACGGATCTCGCCGGGACCCTGCTCGGCGAGTTCGATCTGGGCTTGCCCGGGACGTTGACGACGATCATGCCCAACGTCCACGGCGCGGGAACGGCCGAGCAGTACAACCGGGCCATCGAGACGATCCGCGGAGTGTCGGCGAAGAACGCCGAGACGCTGCAACAACTGGCCCAGGCTCTGCAGACCGCCGCCTCCTACTACGAACAACAGGACGCCGCCGAATACGAGCGGCTCAAGAAGCTCGAGGGAGGGCTTCCGTGAGCGACATTCCTACGCCGTGGACGACCGGCCCGCCGGCGCCGGCCACGCCACCGCAGGCGGGCATGCCCTACCCCGTCGACTCCGACGCGACCATCCGCTACTGGGCCGAGTTCATCGGCGCGCACGGCATCGTGACCTTGCTGGACAAGCTCCGTGTCTTCATCGCCGGCGACATCGGTAAGGTCCTGCGGCTCGCCGACAGGTTCGCCAAGGAATCGTCTCTGTCCGACGCGGCCAAGCAGCTCACCGACGCCAAGCTGACCCTGGCGAAAGCCTGGCACGGTGACGCCGCCGGCCAGTTCAACGAGTACGCCGGCAACGCCGTGACCGTCCTGGGGCAGAACCAGAACTCGTTGATCAGCCTGACCAACACGATGTCCTCCATCGCCCAGACGATTATCGACACCTACAAGAACCTGCTCACGACCATCGGCAAATGTGCGATCAACCTCGCCCAGCTCGGCGGGAAGATCGGCATCGCCGTCGCGGAATCGACTGCCCTGCCCCCGCTGGCGGTCATCGGGTTCAAGGATGTCGCCGACGCGATCAACTCCGCGTTCGCGACCTTCTGGACCGACTGCCTGACCCTGCTCGGCGGGTTGATGACCGACATCGGCAAGCAGATCGGCGACCGCCTTCAGCTGACCGTGATCGAAGCCAACTTCGCCACGTTGCCCGACGTCGGCGACAGCCGGGGCGTCATCGACGACCCGGCCCGCTGGCAGGTCAAGCCGGGAGCGACCCACTCATGACCCGACGCCGTACCCTCTGCGGTGTCTTCGTCGCGCTGCTGGTTTCGGGGCTGAGTGCCGGCTGTTCGTCCGGTCGCCCACCGGTTCCGGCCGAGCCGTCGGTCTCGGTCCCGCCGATCCCCGGGATCGGGATGAGCGGGGCCGGCCGGTTCCGCGCCGATCCGTGCGCCGCAGTCACCGTCGAGCAGCTCACCGCCCTCGGTTTCACCGGCGGTGAACGCAGCCGCGACGGCAACCGGTGTGTCACCACGTTCGGCGCCGTCGCCAAGGTCAACACCTCGAACCTGGGCGACAGCCTGCAGATCCTGTATCAAGAGCACGCCCTGGGCCACGACACCGGCAACCACTGGGAACCGATCACCGTCGAGACCATCTACCCGGCGGTCATCGTCTCCATCGACGAGAACATCCCCAGCAAACAGGCCGACGGGCCGCGCGGCTGCACCCTCGCACTCGCCGCCGACAACAGCACCCTCGTCTACATCAGCGCCGCCACCGCCGACCAGCCCGAAGCCGGACCGTGGCAGCACGACCCCTGCGGCGCCGCACAGAAGATCGCCGCCCTCGCCGTCGCCAACCTGACTGCGTAACCGCGCTGTACCCGCTTCTGTCGGTGCCCCAACACCACTGAAGTGAGTTCTGGCCGGTTGCGTAATGACCGACGCTCTGTCGGCGATCGCGACCTTCCGACTGACACACGCTCATGCCGGCGAGCGGACGGCCCGGCCGGGCAGAGAACGCACCACGGTCGTGTGATACTGGCGTTGCGGGCAAGCGGGAAGAGCTTTTCGAGAAAGTGCGCGCGGAACGGGATGCACATCGCCGGGAAGTTAGTTGCGGAGCAGCCGTGCCGGCCAGGCCGCTGGGACGCGATCCACCGGAGCGTCCGCCTCCGGTGCGCACGGAACGCAGAGGTCGTCGTCGACCTCTACTGCGAAGGGGCAACCCCTTCTCACGGTCGGGGACCACGAAACCGGGCCCGTCGTCGTGCTGGAATACCACGCGGTCGACTGCGGCGGCCGGACCCGCGTCCAGACGCGCCCGACTCTCAGCTTGAAGGACACATTTCTGCGGTCGTAACTGCCCTCTCGTGCCTCGAAGAACTCGTCGGCAAAACATCCAGCGCAGTGGCGCCTGACAGGCGGCGTGCGGATGACTCAGCACGTAGGTTCGACGGGCTCAGCCGACCGGTGGGAGGCGGAGAGCCGGTCGGCTGCCGACAGGAAAAGGTGATCACGTGCCGGATGACGACCTGTCAACCCTGTGGAGGCGTCAGTGGCCGGGGTGCTCCCCGCTGGCCGATAGCCTGAAACAGGCCTGCCACGACCGATGGGTGCGTTTCCACAGCCTGCCCGGATCCAAAAGATATCCCGACACCGACTCCGAGTACGACATCGTGCTCCAACGCTACAACACGGTTTTGGACGAGCTGTTCCACGGACAGGACGTCCGGATCGTCACCACCGACTGGTCGGACGCGTCCGAACCACCGGCGCTGTCCGCGCACCACGTGCTCTGGAACCCGGGCGCCCGGCACTGGATGTCCGTCCGCACCGATGAAGAAGAAACCGACCCGGACTTCATCACCTACACCCATCTGTACGTCAGCCGCAGGACTTGGCGACCCGGTCTCGTGGACGACCTGCTCCGCGCCGCGGCCGATGAAGCCACCGTCGGAGTGATGATCACCAGCTTGTCCTTCGACCGGATCCACCATCCCTACGACGGAGGCGCAGACCTCCTGCTGCCGACGACCAGCGAACGCGACACCATCAAGCACTCCCACACCGACTGGCTCTCGGACCATCCGTCCGGATACTGAACGCCCGACACCCGCCAACGCGGCTGACCGCGCTGTCGCCGGCGATCACGACGGAAACACTGCGACCGTGACTCGGCTCGGGGATCTCAAGCCATCGCACACCTTCGAAGCCGGGGACCGGGTAGGACGCCGTTCGGGATCCATCCGCCGGGGATCGCGGACACGCTGTGGCGGCTGACCGGTCAAGGGTATGTGGCCGACTGGTTATGTCTGGCCGCGTCACACGCAACCACTGCCGACCACTTTGTTTTAACCGAGGTATCGCTAGTCGTAGGCGTAATGACGACTGCGGCCCTTCGCGCCGGGCGACGACGGGCCGAAGACACGGGCGGAAACCGCGCCGGAGCGCTCGGTCGCCTGACAAGACACGGGTCAGGGACACTCAACGCGGAAGAAACGGGGCTTTCATCGCCGAGACCTTGCGCCGGGGCTCTCGTTGGACCACGATCACGGATCGTTGTGCACGTGCAAGCGCACGAGCGAGGCTGGGGGTTGACCGAGGTGGCACCGGTGGCGGCCGGGACAGTGGATGTCCCGAGTGACGCGGATTTGATCCGGGCGGTGCGCGGCGGGGACAACGCCGCGTACGGCCGGCTCTACGACCGGCACCTGGTCGCGGCCCGCCGGGTGGCGGCCATGATCGCGTCAGGCGACGCGGAGCGGGACGACCTCGTCGCCGAAGGATTCACCCGCGTGCTACGGATCTTGCGGTCGGGTGAGGGCCCGGACGAGGAATTCCGGTCGTATCTGCTCACGACCATCCGGAACACGCTGATCAGCTGGCGGAGGCGCGACTCCGCGCTCTCGTTGGTCGCCGAGGTGCCGGACGTTCTGCCGAGCGAAGGCTGTGACGAGCCGGTGGACAGTCGGATGCACGGCACCGTCGCCGCGGGGGCGTTCGCGACCTTGCCCGAGCGGTGGCGGGCGGTGCTGTGGCGGACCGAGATCGAGGGCGAGTCGCCGGCCAAGATCGCCGAAGACTTCGGGATGACGCCCAACGGCGTCGCCGCGCTGGCCTACCGCGCCCGGGAGGGGCTGCGGCAGGCGTACCTGGACCAGCACGTCCCCGAGGTGCGGCGGCGCACCTGCCGGGTCGTCTCCGGCCAGCTCGCTCGCTGGGTGCGCGACGGCGTCGGCGACCGCAAGGCGTACCGGATCACGACCCACCTGGATCGCTGCCCGGACTGCCGGAAGCTGGCCACCGGTCTCCGGGAGCTCAATCAGGAACTGCCCGCCGCCGTCGCCCCCCTCATCCTGGGTCTCCCGGTCGTGACGCACTGGCTGACCGCTTCCGGCTCCGTCGCCACATCCGGAGCGGCCGCGAGCACCGGGGCCTCCGCGCTTTCGTGGGCCATGGCGACGAAGGTGGCCGCCGCGAGTGCGGCACTCGTCACGACGGTCGCGATCGGCGCGAGCACGTCCGACATCGCGCCCGCGCCCCCGGCGGCCGGTGCCGACGGCTCGACCTCGCAACCGGTGGGAACGCGGCCCGCGGCGAACGTCCCGGCCGGCAGCGAACAGCGGCCCTCGTCGGAGGCGCAGCTCACCTCGGCGCCGCCCACGCCGGAGTCGTCGTCCGCGGGCGACGCGGCGGCAGAACAACAGGCCGAGACCACCAGCGCCGGTGAGACGGCCGCGACGGACAAGCATGCGGCAAAGCAGTCGGCAAAACAGGCGGCGAAAGAGTCGAAGCAGGCTGCGAAAGAGTCGAAAAAGGCGGAGAAGACGAAGCAACCGCAGGGATGAGCCAGGCCTCGTCCCAGAGCGTCGGCCAACAGCGGTTCGCCACCCGCCACCGTGCCACGCAGTAACCATCGCCGGGTCGTCGCATGTCGGCGGGGACGAACGGGCTTCCACCGTCCGTGCGGGTGGTCGCCGTCAGGAGAACCCACTGACCGGCGGCCACCCCCGGGACAGAGGTTCGCGAGCATGGCTGCGCCTTCGGTCGCCGGCGCCTCGGGGACGCCTGCGGCATGGCCTGGTTCAGCGGCCGTTGCGCTCTAGGTCACGGAGCAATCCCACGCCCGGCCGACATCCGGGACTCGCCCACCGCTAGAGGCAGCCTGGTCCGGCAACAGCGCGGACGAACAGCTGCCCGCACGGCGGAACCAAGATCCCGTCGCCATGGCCGGCGTGTCCCTGTGGCCACTGGGCAGCCCGCGCAATCTCACAATTGTCCAGCCGCGGCTGAAGCTGGTTCGAGATACCAGGTGCTGTTACAGAGCATCGCGTAGAGGACGTCGCAGCGGCGGCGGCCGGTCAAAGGGAGCGCGGCCTTGTGTCTTGCCTCGGCTCGTTCCCGGTCGCAGAAGCCCGGCTGGTCGGGTCGGCCACCAGCGAACGCGGCGAGAGACGCGCCGGCGCGCGTAGGCGTAGCGCTGACACCGACCGGGTCGATGCGGTACCAGCGCGCGTACAGCCGCAGCAGCGCCTTCTGCACGAGCCCGGCGGCCCGGTCCCCGCACACCAGGAACCCTTCACGGCGCCCGACGATCGCGCGCTCCTGCGCAGCGATCAATCAAGATCACCCTTCCGCCCCGTCCGAACGCGACCGGGCGCGCAGATCGCTGCATGATCGCCGCGCTGATCTCGCCGAAACCGGTAGCCCGCACAGAAGCCGCCTCCACACCGGCGACAGGAAGCACGGCAGACCGCCGTCAGGCGCCGGAGTCGCGCCCGGCCATGAGTCAGTGATCGACGCGGGCGACACAGTGCGCACCGGCGGCCCTACCGCACCGCGAAGCCGCGCCCGTGCAGCCCCGCCGGCGACCATCAGAGCCGGCCGACAGCAGTGGCAGCCGGGCAGACCACGATCTGGACGATCGTCAAGATCGACACCAGATCGCCCCTGCTTCTGGGTAGCAAAAAAGCCCAGGTCGTTGACCTGGGCTTTGCTCCCCCGCTTGGACTCGAACCAAGAACCCTCCGGTTAACAGCCGAATGCTCTGCCAGTTGAGCTACAGGGGAATGTCGCTCTTTCCGGTGCCGCGCTCTCGCCCGACCAGAAGAACTTTAGACCATCCCCGCAACCGGGTTCGCACCACCCCCCACTTAGCGCAACCGCCCCCTGCGGGCCGTTTTCCTGGACAATGGACACCTCGGACGACCTATCGACGAGAGGCGTGGACACGGATGAAGAAGTTCCTGCTGGGCGCGGGCCTGGGCTACGTACTGGGCGCCAAGGCAGGCCGGGGGCGGTACGAGCAGCTCGTGCGCACCTACCGCCGGGTCGTCGACCATCCGATGGTCCAGGGTGCCGCCGGGGTGGCGCGGGCCAAGATCAGCGAAAAGGCGGGACGCCGGCGTTAGACCTGCGCGACGACGAACACGCGGCGGAACTCGAACCACGTCGTGCCGTCCGCGCGGGTCGGGTACGCCTGGTCGAGCCGGGGGGCCAGTTCGGCGCGGAACCGGTCCCACGCCTCGTCCGGGAGGGCCGCGCGGATCGGGCGCAGCGCCGTTCCGGTGATCCACTCCAGCACCGCGCGCGATCCGCGCAGCGGCTGGACGTACGTCGTCTCCCAGGCGTCGACGCCGCAGCCGGCGTCGGCCAGGAGGTTCGCGTACTCGAGCGGGCTCGAGACCGCGTCGTCCTCGCGCAGGACGACGTCGGCCAGCTGGGACGACCAGGCCGGGGACGCCGCCAGCTCGAGGGTCAGCGCGTGCGACGGCGCGTCGAAGTTGCCCGGCACCTGGACCGCCAGCCACGCGCCGGACGGCAACTGCCCGGCCCAGCGGCGGAGCAGGTCGCGGTGCTCGGGCACCCACTGCAGGACGGCGTTCGACACGACGACGTCGGTGTCCGGCGCCGGCGTCCAGTCGTTCACGTCGAGCAGCGAAGCGTCCAGGCCGCGGGAGCGGGCGGCTTCCACCATTTCGGGTGAACTATCACTGCACTCCAAGGCGGCACCGGGCCAGCGTTTCCCCAGGTCGACCGTGAGGTTCCCGGGCCCGCAGCCGAGATCGGCCACGCGCCGGGGCGACGTCGCGCCGATCCGGGACGTCAGGTCGTAGAACGGCCGGGCCCGCAGGTCGGCGTAGTCGAGGTACTTCTCCGGATCCCACACGGTCGCCTCCCGAACAAACAGTACGCCTGTACTGAGTACGAGCGTACTGCTATTCGGCGGCGGTAGCCAGCGTCGCCGCGACCTGCTCGGCGATGGCCGCCACCAGCGAGACGTCGGTGCCCGGGTCCGGGCGGACCTGCAGGACGCTGCCGTCGCGGCCGGGGACCTTGCGCTGGACGAACCACGCGCCGCCACCGGGGCCGATCTCCTGGCGGTGCCGCGAACGCACCGACCCGTCGACGCGCAGCCGGACGTGGTGCGGCACCTTGCCGGGCTCCGGCAGGCTGAACCGCACCGGCGCGAGGTCGGCCAGCACGACCGCCGATCCCGCGGTACCGGTCTCTTCCGACTCGGTCAGCGTGAAAACGCCGCCCTTCCAGGCCGCCTTGCCGATCAGGTGCCAGCCGACGCGCCGCGCGCCGCCGGGGCCGTCCGGGATCCACAGCCCGAGCGGCGTGACGAGCAGGTGCCCGCCGCCCTCGACGGGTGCGCTGTCCACGACGTCCTCGCCGGCGTCCAGCGAGCCGGCGAAGCCCTCGGGGGTGCGGTCGCCGAGCAACCGGCGCAGGAAACCCACGTCAGCTCCACGAGCTGGCAGAGGCCTGCTCGCCCAGCGATTTCTTGTACTGCTCCAGCGCGACGAGGTCGCCGAAGAGCGCGCGGTAGTCGTCCGGCGCCTCGACCGGCGACAGCCGCTGCAGCTTCCCCTTGATCTCCGCGATCTGCCGCCCGACGAGGCTCTCCTGCAGCCGGGCGAGGATCGAGGAGATGTAGCGGGAGTCGACTTCGTCCTTGGCCTGCAACGGTTCCACGGCCAGCTCCGAGAGCACCCGCTTGACCGTCCCTTCCGGACAGTGCGGGGCCGCGGCGTCCAGCAGCGACGGGCCGGTCAGGCCCGAACCGGCGCCGCCGGCCTTCAGCACGGCCTCGTGCACCGCGATGTACACCGGGTGCGTGAACGCCTCCAGCGGCAGCGAGTCGTACTCGGGCCCGGCGATCGCGGGCTGCTGCAGCGCGGCCTTCAGCGCCTCGCGCTGGATCGCGAACCGCGGGTCCTTCGGCGCGGGCCGGGCGAGGTCGGATTCCGGGGCCTTCACCTCGGGCGCGCCGACGCGGGCCGGCTGCTTCAACGGCGCGCCGCCGCGCTTGTCGGTCGCGCCCGCGCTGCCGCGCACGCGGTTGACGACCTGGGCGACGTCCTGCCAGCCGACCCACCAGGCGAGCTTCGACGCGTAGCCGTCGCGGGCCGCGCGGTCCTTGATCGCGGCGACCATCGGCACGGTCTTCTGCAGCGCCGAGACCTGGCCGTCGACGGCGTCGAGGTCGAAGTTCTTCAGCGTGCTGCGGATGGCGAACTCGAACAGCGGGATCCGCCGCGCGACCAGGTCCTTGACCGCGCTGTCGCCCTTGGCCAGGCGCAGCTCGCACGGGTCCATGCCGTCCGGCGCGACCGCGATGTAGGTCTGGCCGGCGAACGTCTGGTCGCCTTCGAACGCCTTGAGCGCGGCCTTCTGGCCCGCTTCGTCACCGTCGAAGGTGAAGATCACTTCGCCGCGGAAGGCGTCGTCGTCCATCATCAGCCGGCGAAGCACCTTCATGTGGTCTTCGCCGAACGCCGTGCCCGAGGACGCCACGGCCGTCGGCACGCCGGACGCGTGCATCGCCATCACGTCGGTGTAGCCCTCGACCACGACGACCTGGTGCCGCTTCGCGATCTCGCGCTTGGCCAGGTCGAGACCGAACATGACCTGGGACTTCTTGTAGATCGGCGACTCGGCGGTGTTGAGGTACTTGGCCGAGATCCGGTCGTCGTCGAACAGCCGCCGCGCGCCGAAGCCGACGACCTCGTTGCCGACGTCGCGGATCGGCCAGACCAGACGCCGGTGGAAGCGGTCCATCGGGCCGCGCTGGCCCTCCTTGGACAATCCCGCCGTCAGCAGCTCCTTGACCTCGAAACCGCGCGTGAGCAGGTGCTTGGTCAGCTTGTCCCAGCCGCCGGGGGCGTAACCGCAGCCGAACGTCTTCGCCGCGGCCGCGTCGAACCCGCGCTCGGACAGGAAGTCCCGCGCGGTGCGCGCCTCGTCGGTGACCAGCTGCTCGGCGTAGAACTCCTGGGCCGCGCGGTGCGCCTCGATCAGCCGGCTGCGGCTGCCGCGGTCGCGCTGGATCGTCGCGCCGCCGCCTTCGTAGACGAGCCGGATGCCGACCCGGTCGGCCAGCCGCTCGACGGCCTCGACGAAGGTGATCAGGTCGATCTTCTGGACGAACTTGATCACGTCACCGCCCTCGCCACAGCCGAAGCAGTGGAAGGTGCCGTGCGTCGGGCGGACGTTGAACGACGGGGTCTTCTCGTTGTGGAACGGGCAGAGGCCCTTCAGGCTGCCCCCACCGGCGCGGCGCAGCGCCACGTACTCCCCGACGACCTCGTCGATCCGGTTCCGTTCGCGCACTTCCGCGATGTCGCTCTCCCGAATCCGTCCTGCCACGTGTACCACCATAGATGGCACCTCATCCGGCACACTGGGGGTGTGGCCACACCGACCGTCCAAGACGCCCTCGCCGCGCGGTTCGCCGAGCACCGCGGTCACCTGATCGGGGTGGCCTACCGGCTCACCGGCACCCGCGCCGACGCCGAGGACGCCGTCCAGGAGTCCTGGCTGCGGCTGGCCGGGCTCGACGAGGCCGGCCGGGACGCGATCCGGGACCTGCGCGGCTGGCTGACCACGGTCGTCGGCCGGATCTGCCTCGACCGGCTGAAGTCGGCCGCGGCGCAGCGGGAACGCTACGTCGGCCAGTGGCTGCCGGAGCCGGTGGTGACGCCGTTCGGGCAGCCGGTCAGCGAGGACCCGCTCGAGGTCGCCGTCCGCGACGACGGGCTGCGGATGGCCGCGCTGGTCGTGCTCGACAAGCTGACCCCGGAGCAGCGCGTCGCGTTCGTGCTGCACGACGCGTTCTCGCTGCCCTTCGCCGAGATCGCGGACATCCTCGGCTGCTCGGTGGACGCCGCGCGCCAGCACGGCTCCCGCGGCCGCCGCGCGCTGGCGGACGCCGATCCGGCGCCCCGCGCGCCGCTGGACGACCAGGCGAAGATCCTCGAGAAGTTCGTCACGGCGCTGCTCGCCGGCGACATCGGCGCGGTCGTCGAGCTGCTGCACCCGGACGCGGTGCTGATCGGCGACTCGAACGGCAAGGGCCGCACCACGCGCCAGCTCATGGTCGGCGCGGACAAGCTCGCCCGCTTCTTCATCGGCCTCATGCGCAAGTACGCGCCGGAGAGCGTCACCCGCGGCGCGCCGGTGCTGGTCAACGGCGACCTCGGGTTCTACCTGCCGCCGCTGCCGGGGCGCGAGGGCTTCCTGGCGCTCGACGAGCACGTCCAGGCCATGAGCGTCCGCGACGGGAAGATCGTGGCGATCTACGACGTCGTCAACCCGGACAAGCTGACCCGGATCACGCGTCCCGGTGCCGCACCTTCGTGATCCCGGCGACCAGCAGGAGCAGCGCGAAGCCGCCGAAGTAGGCGAGCGCCCAGCCCGGGCCCAACGGCGAGTCCGACAGCACGGCCGCGTTGCCGCCGTCCCGGCCGGCGTTCGCCGCGCCGGTGCCGCTGAGGAACTTCGTGACGGCGTTCAGTGGCAGCCACCGGTGGATCGCCGGCCCGGCCTGCGGGATCAACTGGATGACGTTCTCCGCCATGAGCGGATACGCGACGAGCAGCGCCACCGCGCCGGCCGTGTGGCGCACCAGCAGGCCGACGCCGACCCCGCACACCGCGGCCAGCGCGTACACCGGGCCGTTGCCGGCGACGATCGTCCAGTCCGCGACGCTGTCGAGCGCCAGGTCGGCGTCCGGGGCGAGGATCCGCGCCGCCAGCCAGGCGAGGAACGCGGCGGTTTCGCCGATGAGGAACGCGTACCCGGCGACGACCACGGCCTTCGCGACCAGCGCCGGTGTCCGGGCCGGCGTGGCCTGGAAGGTGCCGTGGATCGTGCCGGAGTGGTACTCGCTCGTCACCGAAAGGGCGGCCAGCAGCAGGACGGCGACCAGGCCGAGCTGGTAGCCGAACTGGGTGCTCGCGACGGTGGGCGGCAGCCGGGACTCGGTGGCCGCCGACGCGGTGAGCACGGCCGGCGCGACCAGGGCGGCGACCGCGAAGAGGCCGCACACCCAGGGGGTGGCGATGCTGAAGAGCTTGATCCGTTCACTGGCGACGAGGTGCATGCCGGAACGGTCCCGCGACCGGCGTCTCCGGCGCGTCCCACCGTGGTCTGGTTCCCGGGGTCCTACGGGAGCGGGACCCGGCAGGCGTCACCGGAGGTGAAGCCCTGGTCCACGACGCCGAGCGCGCTGTTCATCCGGGCGCGGGAGTTCTCCAGGCCGATCTGGTAGGTCAGCTCGATGACGCCGGCGCGGCCGAACTCGCGTTCCAGCTCGGCGACCTGCTCGTCGGTCACCGTGACCGTCTCGGCCGACATCGCGTCGGCGTAGGCGATCGCCAGCCGTTCCCGCGGGCTGAACGCGGGCGACGTCGCGTAGTCGTCGATCTTCTTCAGCCGCTCGATGTCCAGGCCGTCGTGCTTCTGCAGCATCGTGCCGAAGTCGACGCACCACGAGCAGCCGATCCGGGTGGCGACGCGGTAGACGGCGAGCTCGCGCACGTTCGCCGGGAGCTTCTTCGACGCGCGCAGCACCATCAGCTCGTGCACCGTGTTCGCGCGCAGCAGGCCGGGGTGGTGCGCGGTGACCGCCATCGGTTCGGGCACCGCGCCGTACTTCCTGCCGGCGACGCGGTAGAAGAGCTTGAGGAACGTTCCGGCTTCGGTGGTCTTCTTCGCGGCGATGCGGGGCATGTCCGGCTCCATCCGTCTCGGTCTTCTCGGTCAGGTGGGGAACGAGACGGCGTCGCCGGATGTGACACGCGGCGAGGTGAGCCACGCCACCAGCATCGTCACGGCCGCCGCGCCGAACACGACGGCCAGGCCCGGCGCCGCCAGCCCGCCGGTCGTGGCCAGGGCGAGCCAGCCGAACACCGCGGCCCCGGCGAGGCCGCCGGCCTGCCGTGCGAAGGTCAGCGACCCCATCGTGACGCCCATCAGGTCCCGCGCCGCCCGCGTCTGGCCGAGCACGGTGAACGCGGACGTGCAGACGGTGAACGCGGCGCCGATGGCGAACAGTCCCGGCACGAGCGGCCCGCGGATCCCGCCGGCGGCCACGGCGATCGCGGCCAGTCCCCCGGCCCCGAGCAGGCAGCCGGATCGCCCCCACGCCGTCATGTCGGGTCGTTTCCGGGCCAGGGCCGAGAAAGACACCGAAAGCGCGAGCTGCCCGGCGGTCATCGCGATGAGCAGCAGGCCGGTCCCGGCCGCGCCGGCGCCGAGGGCGGCGACGAGCGCGACGTAGGTGAACGTGCCGTAGAGCGCGGCGCCCGCGAGGCCGTTGACGACGACCGCGCGCGCCAGGACGGCGTCCGCGAACACCTTCGGCGGGATCAGCGGGCTCGGCACGCGCTTCTGCCGCCGCACGAACAGGAACCCCGTCACCACCGCGGCCACGACGAGCACCGGCGTCCACAGTGGACTCCGGGCGAGCGCGTCGACCGTACCGAGCGCGACCACCGCGGCGCCCGCGACGGTCAGCAGCCCGCTGCTCGCGAAGTCGAAGCTTTCCCTTTCCCGACGTGGTTTCGACGTCAACCCACGCAGGCCGAGCAGCAGCGCCGGGACGCAGAGCGGCAGGTTGACCAGGAAGATCCACCGCCAGCCCGGTCCGGCCGCGAGCAGCCCGCCCAGCGGCGGCCCGCCGAGGGTGGCGGCCGCGAACACGGCCGTCTGCCAGCCCTGGCGGCGCAGCAGTTCGTCGCGGTCGAAGAGCTCTCCCAGCGCGCTCATCGCCGAGACGATCAGGCCGCTCCCGCCCAGCCCTTGCAGGGCACGGGCGGCGATCAGCGCACCGACGTCCGGCGCGCCGGCGCACCAGGCCGAGCCCGCCGCGAACAGCAGGATCGAGACCACTAAGCAGACGCGGCGGCCGTAGAGGTCGCCGAGCCTGCCGTGCAGCGGCGTCGCGACGGTGAGGGTCAGCAGCCCGGCCGCGGTCACGGCGACGAGCCCGGTGCGGGCGTGCAGGTCGGCGCCGATCGAGGGCAACGCGGCGGTGACGATCAGGCCGTCCAGCTGGGCCATCGCCATGCCGAGCAGGAGGCCGGCGAAGGCGAGGTCGCGAGGCGCGATTGCGTGCATAAAGCACACGTTATAACGTGTGTTATGCACACATCAAGTCCGGGTGACGGTGGCCCCGCCCTGTTCCGGCTGGTCCGGCACTGGGCCCGCCAGCAGGCACCGGACGTCGTCCAGCGCTTCGCCGCCGACGCGCCGCCGACCTGGACGGCGTCGAACCTCTTCGTCATCCAGGCGATCGACGGCGCCGCGAGCGGCGAGGTGACGGTCGCGGACGTGGCCCGCCAACTGGGCGTCGACCGCTCGGTGGCCAGCCGGATGGTCGGCGAAGCCGCGCGAGACGGCTTCGTGGCGCGCGCGACGTCGACCCGCGACGCGCGACGCGCCGTCCTGACCCTCACCGACACCGCGACGGCGTTCCTCGAGACGTCGCGGGCCTACCAGCGTCAGGCGTTCGAGGCGCTGGTAGGCCACTGGCCGCAGGAGGATCGCGAACGCTTCGCCGGCTACCTGGGCCGGCTCGCGGGCGAGGTCCTCGGTTAGCCCATCGCGTTGAGCGCTTCCCAAGCGCACCAAGCCCTCGTGACGCCGAACTGCGCGAGGAACCGCACCGCGGCGCGGACGTCTTCCGGCGTCGCGCCGCCCCGCCGCGCGCGCCCGACGTGGATGCGGAACGTCTCGGCGAGGGTCTGGTAGTGGACGTCGACACTCAAGCTGACCAGGCCGCGCTCGCGTTCGGTGAGCGTGCCCGGGCCGTGCCCCGTCCGCATCCGTGACTGCAGGTCGAAGTACTCCGCGAAGTGCGGGTCCAGCTCCCCCAGCCGGGCGCGCACGGCGTCCGGGAGCGGGCTCGGCGCGGCGTCCGGACCGGTCGAGACCAGCTCGTCGGCCAGGAGGTCGACCTCCGGACGCGGGATACCCAGCTCGGTTTCGAGCTCGGCGATCCGTTCGACACCCGCGGACGCCGCGTGGTAACCGCAGTCGTACGAGACGAACCGCAGCAGCTCGCGAAGGTCCGAAGTGGACACTCCGGCGGCGATCCCGGCCCGCACGTGCGCGGTGAACGCCAGGCCGAGGCTGCCCTGGCAGACGTCAGCCGTGACGGCCAGGAAGGTCTTCTCACGGTCGGTCAGCTCCGGGACCGCCCGGAGGAACCGCGCGGAGGCGCCGACCAGCTGCGCGAAGGCGGGGTCGAGCGCGGCCAGCCGGTCGAGGCTCGCCGGGGTGACGGTGGTGGTCAAGGTGCTGCTCCCTCAGTAGCTGGACGACCGTAGCGCTACAGCTGTAGTGCGAATGACGCTACACCTGTAGCGCAATAGGTGTCCAGCTACACTGGGACGACCATGAACGAGACTTCCCGCCGCCGTCCCAACGTCCGCGGCCAGGGCGAACTGCTCCGCGAAGAGATCGTCACGGCCGCCGTCGGGATGCTCGACGAGCTGGCCGACGACGAGGCGCTCTCGCTACGGGCCGTCGCACGTGAGGTGTCGATCGCGGCGACGTCGGTGTACCTGCACTTCCCGGACCGTGACGCGCTGGTCCTGGCCGCCATGCAGCGCTGCCACGAAGAACTCGTGCGGACCGGCGACGACGCCTACGCGGCGGCCCCGGACCCGGCGGCCGGGTTGCGCGCGCGGATCCTGGCGCAGGCCGGGTGGGCGCAGGCGCACCCCGGGCTCTACAAGGTGCTGCACGAGAGCAAGGTCCACCGGCGGCTCGGGATGCCGTTCAAGGGCGTCATGGTCGCCCGCACGACCGACGCGATCCGCCGCTGCATGGAGGCCGGCCTGGCGCCCGCGGACGACCCGGCGATCGTCGCCATCGACCTGCGCACCGCCGTCAACGGCATGCTGGCGCAACGGATCAACGAGCCCGACCTGCCGTGGCCGCCCGCGGTCGAGCAGATCGACCGGTTCCTCACGAAGCTCGTCGGCCTGGCTTGTGTTCCGTGACGAGACGGTCTTGGGTGGACCGGTATGAGCCAGGACTTCCTGGCGGTGACCCCGCGGATGGTGGTGCGCGACCTCCGCATCGGCGGCTCGCGCGTGCTGGTCTCCGCCGAGGGTGAGCGGGAGCTGTTCCCCGCGTTCCGCTACATCCACGTGGCCGACGCGGACGCGACGTACCGCCGCGCCCTCGACTGCGGCGCGACGAGCCTGGAGGAACCGGCGAACACCCCGTACGGCGACCGCCGCGCGATGGTCCGCGACCCGTTCGGCAACATCTTCCAGATCGCCCACGCCCGTGGCTGAGCGGTTCCCCCGCCTCCACCAAGTAGTCCTCGACACCACCGATCCCCGCGGGATGGCGGAGTTCTACCGGCGGTTGCTGGGATTCACCTACCGCCCGGGCGACGATCAGGACTGGCTGGTGCTCCGCGACGCGGAGGGTGTCCCGCGCCTGGCGTTCCAGCGGGTCGGCGAGCTGCCACCCCCGACGTGGCCGGCCGGGCCGCGCCCGCAGATGCTGCACCTGGACCTGACGGTGCAGACGCGCGCGGACCTGGACGAACAGCACGCGCGGGCTTTGGCTCTGGGGGCCCGGTTGCTGGCGGACCACGCGGAGGACCCGGAGGAGCCCCTGCGGGTCTACGCGGACCCGGCGGGCCACCCGTTCTGCGTCTTCGTGGCTTGATCCCCGCCGGGGCTACTCCCCGGTGCTGCCGTCCACCGATTCGCGGATGAGGTCGGCGTGGCCGTTGTGGCGGCTGTACTCCTCGATCATGTGGACCAGGATCCAGCGCAGGTTCGGCCTGAGCCCGTCCGGCCAGGCCCGGTCGGCCGGCTGGGAAAGGTCGCCGCCCTCCATGGCCTTCGCGAACAACTCGCGGGAGCGCGCGACGGTCCCCTCCCACAGCTCGCGCAGCTGCTCAGGGCTGTCCTCGGCGGCGGAATCCCAGTCCCAGTCCGGGGTCGCCGTCCAATCGACCGAGTTCCACGGCTCCGCCCGCTCGTTGCCGAACAGGACGCGGGAGAACCAGTGGTCCTCCACGTACGCCAGGTGCTTGAGCATCCCGCCGAGGGTCATCGTGGACGAGCCCACGGTCGCGCGCAGGCCCGCCGCGTCCAGGCCCGCGCACTTCCAGGTCAAGGTCGCGCGGTGGTACTCCAGGAACCCCAGCAGGGTCCCGGCTTCGTCGGCGTCGACCGGCGGTTCGGGCCGGCCCTGTTCGTCCACGATGGTCATGAGCGGGCACTCTACCGATTTTGTCGGTGGGCTCCAGTAGGTTTCCGGGCATGGCTGAATTCGTACTCGTGGCAGGCGCGTGGCTCGGTTCGTGGGCGTGGGGCGAGGTGGTCCCGGAACTCACCGCGGCGGGGCACGGCGCCCACACCGTGACGCTGTCCGGCGTCGCCGAGAAGCGCGCGCTGCCCGCCGGGCAGCAGACGCACGTGCAGGACATCGTCGACGTCGTGGAGGGCGCGGACCTGCGCGACGTCGTGGTGGTGGGGCACAGCTACTCGGGCATCCCGGTGGGCCAGGCCGCCGAGCGGATCGGCGACCGGCTGGCGCGCGTGGTGTTCGTGGACTCGAACGTGCCGGCCGACGGCGAGTCGTTCACGTCCGCCTGGTCCGAAGCCCGGGTGGCGGCGCTCACCGAGCGTGGCTTCTGGCCCCCGCTGACCGCGGAAGACTATGCGGACCAAGGACTTTCCGACGACGAGATCGCCCGCATAGTCGGCGGCTCGACCCCGCACCCGGCCGCCTCCCTCACCGAACCGGCCGTCCTCACCCGCCCCCTGGGCGAGCTCCGGGCGACCTACGTCAAGTGCCTTCTCGACGGCGACACCCCGAGTCCGGACGTCGCCGAGCTGCTCAAGAGCGACCGCTGGAACCTGGTGGAGCTGAACACCGGCCACTGGCCGATGTTCTCGCAGCCGAAGGAACTCGCGACGATCCTGCTGGAGGCGGCGTGAGCGATCAGATCGCCGGCGGATGATCCGGCTTTACGTTTCGCTGGAACGGGTTTTCGCCGGCGCGCAGCGGGAAGCCGGCGCTGGTGGTGCGGCCGACCTCGGGTTGAGCTCGCGCTGTAGGCCAGTGACGTCCTGGCTGCGGGCGGGCGCGACCTTGAGCCAGTGCGGCCGCGGACGCCAGGGGCAGCTCTGATCGGCCGCGGGGCTCGGCCTTGGACCACTGCAGTCGCGCTGCCGGCCGGCGTGGGACTCTCGCCGCCGGCGAGCGCTCGATCCCGGGCCAGAGCAGTCGCACCTTCGGCCAGCGATCGGCCCTGGCCGCCGACGGGTGGTCGATCGTAGGCCGGACGAGTCGCGCTGTCGACCGACGGGCAACTTTGGCCACGGGCAAGAAGTCCTCGTGGCGACGCGACCCGTAAGCGGTCTCACCGCCGGCCAACCGGCGGGTGAGGAGCGGCGCTGCCGCCTGACATGCGAGCGGCACCGGACGACCGGCGGCTCGGCTCGGCTCGGCTCGGCTCGGCTCGGCTCGGCTCGGCTCGGCTCGGCTCGGCTCGGCTCGGCTCGGCTCGGCTCGGCTCGGCTCGGCTCGGCTCGGCTCGGCTCGGCTCGGCTCGGCTCGGCTCGGCTCGGCTCGGCTCGGCTCGGCTCGGCTCGGCTCGGCTCGGCTCGGCTCGGCTCGGCTCGGCTCGGCTCGGCTCGGCTCGGCTCGGCTCGGCTCGGCTCGGCTCGGCTCGGCTCGGCTCGGCTCGGCTCGGCTCGGCTCGGCTCGGAAGGCTATGCCGTCAGCGCGCGGACGTCCCAGATCCACACCCCGCCGACGAACTCCGCCGGCTTGCGGAGCAACAGCTCCACAGTGGACTTGAGCGCTTCCTGGTTCTGGCGCGGGCCGACCACCAGGACGTCGGCGTTCCACTTGCGCAGGTCGGCCAGGGCCTGGGTGCGGTCCGCCTCGGTGACGTCCGCCGTCTGGCCCGTGCGCTCGACCTCGGCGAACAGGTCCGACGTCGGGAGCGGGACGGCGCCGTAGCGGCCGCTGCGGTCCTCCGCGGACGTCGGGCCGACGAAGTAACCCTCGGGCATCGGGTAGCCGAGGCCCGCGTCCACCTGCCAGTGCAACGGTTCCGCCTCCCCGGTGCTCGGCAGCGGCACCGGCACGAGCGAGCCGCCGGGGGCGATGTACTGGCGCCAGATTCCGTCGGCGAAGAACGGCGGGGACAGCGGACGCTCGTGCGTCACCAGCTCCGTTGGCGCGATCGGCAGCAGCACCGCCACCACCGCGCCGACCCACACGAGGCGGAACGGGAAGCGCTGCTCGCCGTCCGTGGCGAGAGCGTGCTCGGCCGCGGCCGTCCACACGCGGTGCGTCGCGATCGCCAGGAGACCGCCGACCACCGGGATGCAGCCCATCGCGAGCCGGGATTCGAGCAGCGAGTCCAGCAAGGGCAGCTGTCCCAGCCACTTCCACAGCCCGGGGATGCCGGTGTCCTGGTGCGCCACCGTGATCTCGACACCCAGGGAAAGGAACGCCATCACGTACATGGTGATCGCGAGCGCGCGCGCCACGACGTCGCGCCACAGCCAGATCGTCAGCACCACCATGAGCACGATCAGCGGCCAGCCGAAGAACGCGTTCTCCTCGGTGCGGTTCATCGAGACGTCCGCGGCCGACTCCGGCCAGCCGGCGATCGACTGCGTCGCGAACCGGGTGAACGCCGCGGTGTCGTTGCCCGCCGGGCCGTGCAGCAGCGAATGGAAGCTCTGCGGCCCGAAGAACTGCCAGTACAACGGGAAACCCGCGATCAGCAGCGCGACGACGGCGCCGATGCCGACGCCCTTGGCCAGCGGCGCCAGCATGCCGCGGATCTCGGCGCGGCGCGGGATCAGGTAGGCGATCACGAACACCAGGAAGGTGAGCCCGAAGATCGCCAGCGGCTCCTCGCCGAGCAGGATCTGCCACGCGACGAGCAGGCCGAGCACGACGCCGTTGCGCACCGGGCGTTCGTTGTGCGCGATCTGGATCGCCTTCAAAGCGATGAACGGCAGCACGAACAGCACGACGAAGTTGGGGTGCGCGTTGCCGTGCGAGATCATCGGCGGCGCGAACCCGCAGAACGCGGCGCCGATCGCGGCCGCCGCGCGGTTGGGCACCAGGTGCCGGGAGAACACCCAGTACCAGCCGATCGCGGTGCCGGCCAGCCCGGCGGTCAGCACGATCGCCCAGGTCAGCGTGGCGCCGAAGGTCAGCGTGATCGGGGCGAGCGGGACGTTCAGGCCGAACATCGCCGCGTTCGCCGCCATGTTGACGCCGTACGGGTAGTTCTGCAGATCCGTGGTGAACGGGTTCTGGAAGTGCAGGACGGACTTCGCGACGACCGTCGAGTACCACTCCCACTGGCTCTGGTCCGACGCGCCGTTCCACAGGTAGCCGCGCTTGAGGTCGAACCACAGCCCGTTGTAGAGCAGGATCGTGAACAGCAGGAACCCGCCCATGATCGCGGAGTCCTGCCACGCCCAGCGTTTCGGGCTTTCGGGTGGGGCTTCGGAAGCGGGCGGAACGAGCTCGGGAATGGCTTCGGACTTCAAGCTCACGGCTCGACCACCCTGGCGAAGAAGTAGAGGGCCCCGGTGCCGGCGTGCCGGACCAGCAGCAGGAACGGACGGTCCACCGTCACGGCGACGGGGTCGGACGTGATCATCGAGGTGAGGCGCATGGTCAGTGCCGTCGCCGCGGCCCCTTCGAAGCCTTGTTCGTCAACCCGCAGCACGGCCTGGTGCAGCACCTCGGACACGGTGAGCCGCGGGTCCGGGGAGAGCCCGCTCAGGTCGGCGGCGCCGGTGAACATCGTGCGCACGCCCAGGCCGCGCAGCACGCCGGTCAGCGAGCTGGGCACGTCGAGCGAGATCTTGGGGAGCGCCAGCTCGACGCGCGTCGAACGGATCTTGCCGAGCAGGCCGGTCAGCGCCGCTTCGTCGAGCGACGCCTCCGCCTCGGCGAGGTCGCCGTCGGGCAGCAGCACCACGGCCTGCAGCCCGCCCGCCGCGACCAGCTGCACGGCCTGCCAGCCGCCGGTGTGCGCGTAGCCGACGTTCTCCCCGAGCCACATCGTCGGCACGTCCCGGGTGCCCGACGGCGCGTGGAAGGGCGCGTCGCCGGTGTTGGCCTCGCGGAACGGCAGCTTCCACGCGGACTTCAGGTACAGCGCGTTGACCAGCACGGCCGCGATCCCGGTGTCGATCGAACCCGGCGGCAGCAGCTGCGGGATCAGGCCGTGCGTGGTGCGGCCGACGTCCTCGTTGATCAGCGCGCGGGCGCGTTCGGGATCTTCTTCGAACGGCGCGCTCTCGACGTTCGCCCCGGGCCACCCGGCCAGCTCGGTCTTGAAGCCGTCTTCGAGCGGGAGGCTGTCCGCGGCCCACAGCGTGTTGGCGACGGCGATCTCGGGTGGTTCGGCGCCCCGCCCCTCTTCGACGAGCTCGGTGGCGTCCCGCAGCAGCGCGCTCTGCGCCGCCGGATCGCCGAGCAGCGCGACCAGCTCCTCGCGGGTGGCACCCCGGGCGGCGAACGCGGCCAACGTCAGCGCGCTGGCCACCGAATACGGCGAGAAACAGGAGTTCCCGCCCTCGGCGCCGAGGGCCCCATGGACGGCGAGGGCGAACCGGAGGTGGCTGTCCGTGGCCATGCGGGCGAGACTACCGGAACCCGTCACCCGCCCGGGCGGCCACGCGCAACTCCGCCCACCGGTGACGAATCCGGCAGCGGCCACCCCATGCTCGAAGAGCCGGCCCGTGTGATCAAAGGGTTGACACGCGTGATCGGGAGGTCGACACGCGTGATTCGAGGGTCGACACGGTGAGGAGCGGGCCCCCGCGCCTGTGTCGACCCTTCAATCACGAGTGTCGGCGCGGCAATCTCAGGTGCTGGCGCTTC
Organism: Amycolatopsis sp. NBC_00355; assembly: GCF_036104975.1. Classification (GTDB taxonomy): domain Bacteria; phylum Actinomycetota; class Actinomycetes; order Mycobacteriales; family Pseudonocardiaceae; genus Amycolatopsis. Next base: position 4,041,215 of record NZ_CP107982.1, read on the forward strand.
CATCACGCCAGATCCGGGCTAGTGGTGCCGGGTCACGTGCCAGGAATGCCACACGTGTGCCTGCGCGTCGGTCAGCGACGCCACCTGGTCGACGACCACGCGCAGCAGGGCCGCGTCGTCCCTCGCCGCCTTCCACGCCGGGACGAACAGGGGGTCCAGCGACTCCGGGGCCCGCCGCGCCAGGGCGTGCACCAGCTCGCCCAGCAGCTCGCGCTGGCCCTCCTGCATCGCCAGCCGGCGCCGGTCGCTCATCACGTAGCGCAGGGCCAGCGCCTTGAGCAGGGCCACTTCGGCGGCGACCTGCTCGGGCACGGCGAGCCGGGCCCGGTAGCGGCCGAGCGGGCCTTCGCCGAACTCCGCCCGGGTGCCGGTGACCGCCGCTGTCGCGAATCGGCCGACGAGCTCGCTGGTCAGCCGCTTCAGCGCGACCTGGGTGCCGGGTGAGCCGTCCGGCGCCGCCTCGGCCAGGGCCGCGACCACCGGCAGCGCCAGCAGTTCTTCGGCCGCGGACTCCAATGTGGACACCGACTGGCCGGAGAAGTGCTTGGCCGCGGCCTCGGCGACGGCGGCGCGCTCGTCCGGGTACGCCAGCACCCGCAGCCGGATCCGGCCGGCCAGCACGCCGTCCTCGACGTCGTGGACCGAGTACGCGACGTCGTCGGCCCAGTCCATGATCTGGGCCTCCAGGCAGGTCTCCCCCGCCGGCGCGCCGTCACGGAACCAGGCGAACACCTCGGCGTCGTCGGCGTACACGCCGTACTTCCGCCGGCCGGGCTTGCGCGGCCAGGGGTACTTCGTGGTCGCGTCGAGGCAGGCGCGGGTCAGGTTGAGCCCGGCCGTGGCGCCGTGCTCGTCGACCAGCTTCGGTTCCAGCCGGGTCAGGATGCGCAACGTCTGCGCGTTGCCCTCGAACCCGCCGCACGCGGCGGCCACCTCGTCGAGCGCGCGTTCGCCGTTGTGCCCGAACGGCGGGTGCCCGATGTCGTGCGCCAGCCCGGCGGTGTCCACCAGATCCGGGTCGGCGCCCAGCTCCTCGGCGATGCCGCGGCCGATCTGGGCGACCTCCAGGGAGTGTGTCAGCCGGGTGCGCGGCACGCCGGTGACCTCGGCGCCCTCCCCCGGCCCGACCACCTGGGTCTTGCCGGCGAGCCGCCGCAGCGCCGCCGAGTGCAGCACGCGGGCGCGGTCGCGGGAGAACGCGCTGCGCCCGTCCGCGCGCGCCCCGGCCAGGGCCGCGCCCTTCGCCGCCTCCGGCCGGAGGCGGGCCGTGTCGTGCTCGCTGTAACCGTGGTCCACCCGGCCAGCTTAAGCGCGGGGTCCGACAAAACGCTCAGCCCGTGAAATCAGCCCAGGAAGGTGGCGAAGAGATCGTCGGCCGGGGTCTTCGTCAGCCGGTAGTACAGCAGCGCGCCGGTCTCGCGGACGATGTAGCGGACCTGCGTGACGCGCTCCTGGACGATCGGCCCGCTGTGCGTCGGCGCGGTCCAGGCGTCCAGGCCCAGGTCATCGGCCATGGTGCGGGCGCGGAAGGAATGCCACGGGTCGCTCACCAGCACGGCCGTGTGCCAGTCGCGCGCCTCGACCTGCTCGGCGACCGCGCGCAGGCTGCGCAGCGTGTCGCTGCCCTCCCCGACGGCCAGCGTCGCCGCCGCCGGCACGCCGCGGCGGGTCAGCCACAGCTGACCGGCCCGGGCCTCGGTGAAGTTGTCCTCGGCCTTCTTGCCGCCCGCCGTGACGATCGTCTTCGCGACGCCCGCGTCGTAGAGCTGCTTCGCCTTGATCAGCCGCGCGGCGTAGATGTCCGACGGCTTGCCGTTGTACTGGGCCGCGCCCAGCACCACGATGACGTCGGCCTGCGTCCGGTCGTTCTCGCGGGCGACCTCCCAGATCCGGAACGCGGTGCCGCCGACGAGGGCGAGCAGCATCAGGACCGTGCCGAACGCGATCCGGCGTGCCCAGCTCGCGCGCGACGGTTTGGTGCGTTCAGCGGTACCCACCCCGCCCATCTTGTCAGAAGGTCACCGGCCGCTCACAGCCAGCCGCGCTCCTCGGCGACGCGGACCGCTTCCGCGCGGGTCCGGGCGCCGGTCTTGCCGATCGCGGCGGAGAGGTGGTTGCGGACGGTCCCTTCCGACAGGTGCAGCGCGCGGGCGACGTCGGCGACCGTGCTGCCGTCCTTGGCCTCCCGCAGCACGTCCCGCTCGCGCCCGGTCAGCGGGCTGGCGCCGGTGGCCAGGGACTCCGCGGCGAGCGCCGGGTCCACCACCCGGAGTCCACTGTGGACTCGCCGGACGGCTTCGACGAGCTGCTCGGGCGGCGCGTCCTTGACGACGAACCCGGCCGCGCCCGCGGCCATCGCGCGGGCCAGGTACCCGGGCCGGCCGAACGTGGTGCAGATGATCACCCGGCACGACGGCAGCGCGGCCCGCAGGTCGGCCGCCGCCTCCAGGCCGTCCTTGCCCGGCATCTGGACGTCCAGCAGCGCGACGTCGGGCTTCAGTTCGCGAGCGGCGGCGACCACCTCGTCGCCGGAGCCGACCTGCCCGACCACCTCGATGTCGGATTCGAGGCCTAGCACGGTGGCCAGCGCCCCGCGCACCATGGCCTGGTCGTCGGCCAGCAGCACCCGGATCAAGCGAGTCCTCCCGCGGGTTCGGCGCGCACCGCCGGGGCGGCCGCGCGCGGTTCGGGCTGCGGAATCTCCGCCCGCACCGTCAATCCTCCCCCGGGGCGGACCGACGCGCGCACGGTGCCCCCCACCGCGGCGAGCCGCTCGGTCAGCCCGCGCAGGCCGTTGCCCGGGACGACCTCGGCGGCCGTGCCGTCGTCCTCGATCTCCAGCCAGTTGCCGCCCAGCTTCACCTTCACCTGCTTGGCGCCGGAGTGGCGCAGCACGTTCGTCACGGCCTCGCGCAGCACGTACCCGAAGGTGTTCTGGAACTCGGGGCGGACGTTGTCGACGGCGTGCGGCAGGTCGGCGTCGATCTCCGCGGCCCGCAGCGCCGCGCGGGCGCCGACCAGCTCCGCCGAGAGCGACACCTCGCGGTACTCCGACACGGTGGCACGGACGTCGGACAGCGCGCTGCGGGTGAGGCTCTCGACCTCGCGGATCTCCTCGACCGCGCGCGGGATGTCGCCCGCGCTCTCCAGCACCCGCCGGGCCAGCCCCGCCTTCACGGTGATCGTGGTGAGGCTGTGGCCGAGCAGGTCGTGCAGGTCGCGGGCGACGCGCTGGCGTTCGTTCGTCACGGCGAGCGTGGCGATCTCCTTGTTGGCCAGCTCCAGGCGCCGGATGGCGCGGATCAGGTTGGCCATGAAGAACATCGCCAGCGTCACCGAGCCGACCGTGATCAGGTCGCCGTAGCCGTCCTGGAACCGGCCGCTCGCCAGCAGGATCAGCGCGCCGAGCAGCAGCGCGACGACGTCCACGATCACCGACCACGCGGCCGGGGCGAGGAACACCATCACCGCCGTGCCGTAGAGCAGGATGAACGGGCTCGCCTCGATCGCCGCCACCACGCCGAGCCCCAGCGCGACCATCACGATCCCGAAGCCCAGCTTCAGCGGGCGCGCCTGGCGGAAGAAGTACGGGAACAGCAGGTAGCAGGCGGCGTAGGCGTAGACCAGGATCCAGATGAGCACGAGCTCCACGGTCACGACGGTCTCGGCCAGCAGCGACTTCGTGATGGGGATGAGGAACGGCAGCAGGAAGACCGCGCCCATGATCGGCCAGCGCACGCTGTCGGGCCCCTGGTTCTTCGGGTCGGGCAGCGGGTCGTCCCACCACCCTTCCCGGGTGTTGAGCCCGAACCGGCGGTTCGTGTCGTCGTTCGCCATCGCCGTTCCTTCTCCCGTCCCCGGCCCTCAGACCCGGGCGCTGTCCTTACGGTAACGCCTGATCACCAGGGCTCCCAGCACGACCGTCCACCCCGCGAGCACGCCCACGGCCTGCGGGAACGACACCACCATGTCGGTGGTCACGGCGGGCCGCGCCAGCTGCAGCACCCAGTACGTCGGCATGAGCTGGGCGACGTCGTGCATCCAGCCCGGCATGCTCTCGATCGGGATCCACAGCCCGCCGAGGAAGCCCATGCCCAGCGTGACGATCATGTTGACCGGCTGCATCGAGTCGGGCGTGCCGAACTGGCCGAGCAGCAGCCCGAGCAGCACCAGCGGGATCGTGCCGAGCCAGACGCCGGCGAAGATTCGCACCCAGCCCGCCGCGTCGAGGTGCACGCCCTCGACGGCCACGGCGAGCACCGGCACGAGGATCAGCGCGGGCAGCCCGACGAGCAGGCCGGAGATGCCTTTGCCGGCCAGGTAACCGGTGCCGGTCAGCGGGGTCAGGCGCAGCTGCCGCTGCCAGCCCGCGGCCCGCTCCAGCGCGAGCCGGGCGCCGCTGTTGGTCGCGGCGGCGAACGCTCCGAACGTCATCATGTTGATCATGATAACGGCGGCGATCTGCACGTGGTCCGGGTCGGAGGACTTGGTGAAGACGTTGGCCTGCAACAGGAACATCAGCACCGGGAACGCGACGACGAAGATCAGGAACCGCGGCGCCCGGAAGTTCCGGCGGATCTCGGTGACCAGGTAGGTGGCGTTCATCGGACGGACTCCGCGGTTTCGTCGGCGGTCAGGGAAAGGAAGGCGCCTTCGAGGCCGACGGCGCTGATCTCGATGTCGTACACCGAAGGCACCGCGGCCTTCAGAGCCCAGAGCGTCGCGTCGGAGTCGCCGGTGGAGATGGCGACGCGGTCGCCGCGCAGCTCGAACTCCTTGACGCCGGGCAGGGCCGCGATCACGGCTTCGGTGGCGCCCGGGACGGCGGCGCGCAGGCTGCGGCCCCCGGCCAGCGCGCGGACCTCGGCGACCGAACCGTCGGCGACGATCCGGCCGCGGCGCATCAGCACCACCCGGTCGGCGAACTCCTCGGCCTCTTCGAGGTAGTGCGTGGCGAACACGACCGTGCGGCCGGACTCGGTGAACGAGTACATCGACTGCCAGAACTCCCGGCGCGTGCCGACGTCCATCGCCGCGGTCGGCTCGTCGAGGATCAGCAGGTCGGGGTTGCTGACCAGGGCGACGGCGAAGCGCACGCGCTGCTTCTGCCCGCCCGAAAGCTTGTTCGCGCGGCGGCCGGCCAGCTCTTCGACGCCCGCGGCGCGCAGCGCCTCGGCGACCGGCATCGGCTTGCGGTGCAGCGCCGCGACCATGCCGACGGTCTCGGCGACGGTCAGGTCGTCCATCAGCGCGCCGCCCTGCAGCATCGCGCCGATCAGACCGGCCCGGACGGCGTCGATCGGCTTCCGGCCGAAGACGCGCACTTCGCCGCTGTCCGGCGTGCTGAGGCCGAGGATCATGTCGACGGTGGTGGACTTGCCCGCGCCGTTGGGGCCGAGCAGGGCGACGACCTCGCCCGGGGCGATGGTCAGGTCGACGCCGTCGACCGCGTGGACGTCGCCGTAGTGCTTCCGCAGGCCGGTGAGGTGGATCGCGGCCCCCGCCGCCACCGCCTGGATGTCTGTTTCTCGCATGCCCCCAGGCTGCCGCCTCGCGGGGCGCCGTCCCCGGATCGTGCGTCACGACCTGGGGGTGACAGGTGTCAGGGGTGCGCGGTCCCCCGGAAAGCCGTAAGGGGCACCTTCATGGCTTTTACGGCCATGAAGGTGCCCCTCACGTACTTCGCGAAGCGGGTCAGCAGCCGAGCAGGCGGCCGGCCAGGTAGGACTCGAGCTTGTCGATCGCGACGCGCTCCTGGGCCATGGTGTCGCGCTCGCGCACGGTCACGGCCTGGTCTTCCAGCGAGTCGAAGTCGACCGTGACGCAGTACGGCGTGCCGATCTCGTCCTGGCGCCGGTAGCGGCGGCCGATCGCCTGGGCGTCGTCGAAGTCGACGTTCCAGTGCTTGCGCAGCCGGGCGGCGACGTCCTTCGCCTTCGGGGTCAGGTCGGCGTTGCGCGACAGCGGCAGCACCGCGACCTTGAACGGCGAGAGCCGCGGGTCGAGCTTGAGCACGATCCGCTTCTCGACGCCGCCCTTGGCGGTCGGCGCCTCTTCCTCGTGGTACGCGTCGACCAGGAACGCCATCATCGAGCGGCCGACACCCGCCGCCGGCTCGATCACGAACGGCCGGTAGCGCTGGCCGGACGCCTGGTCGAAGAACGACAGGTCCACACCCGAGTGGTTCGAGTGCGTGGTCAGGTCGAAGTCGGTGCGGTTGGCGATGCCCTCGAGCTCGCCCCACTCCTGCCCGGCGTTGAACGCGAACCGGTACTCGATGTCGACCGTGCGCTTCGCGTAGTGCGAGAGCTTTTCCTTCGGGTGCTCGAAGTGGCGCAGGTTCTCGGGCTTGATGCCGAGGTCCTTGTACCACTCCGTGCGCTGGTCGATCCAGTACTGGTGCCAGGTCTCGTCCTCGCCCGGCTCGACGAAGAACTCCATCTCCATCTGCTCGAACTCACGCGTCCGGAAGATGAAGTTGCCCGGCGTGATCTCGTTGCGGAACGACTTGCCGATCTGGCCGATGCCGAACGGCGGCTTCTTCCGCGACGTCGTCTGCACGTTGAGGAAGTTGACGAAGATGCCCTGCGCCGTCTCCGGACGGAGGTAGTGCAGGCCCTCTTCGGACTCCACCGGGCCGAGGTGCGTCTTCAGCATCATGTTGAAGTCGCGCGGCTCGGTGTACTTCCCGCGCGTGCCGCAGTTCGGGCACGGCACGTCGGACAGGTCGTCCTCCGACGTCTCCTTGCCGGTGCGCGCCGAGTACTCCTCGGCGAGCTGGTCGGCGCGGAACCGCTTGTGGCACGAGAGGCACTCGATCAGCGGGTCGGTGAACACGTTGACGTGCCCCGACGCGACCCACACCTGACGCGGCAGGATCACCGAGGAGTCGAGGCCGACGACGTCGTCGCGGCCCTGGACCACGGTCTTCCACCACTGGCGCTTGATGTTGTCCTTGAGCTCGACCCCGAGCGGCCCGTAGTCCCACGCCGAGCGGGTACCGCCGTAGATCTCTCCGCTGGGGAAGACGAAACCACGGCGTTTGCACAGGCTGACTACGGTCTCAATGGTGTTCGTGGGCACTCCACGCTCCGGAAGCATGCGGGGACGGTTATCGGACTAGAACGTCAAGGGTATCCGCCGGGCCCACCGGGTTTCCGCGCAGGTGAGCCTCGTCAGGGCCGGGAGACCAGTGACGCCGTCACCACCCGGTTGTCCTCGTAGCCCTCGGTGCCGCCGACGTACTCGCCGCCGCAGGTCACCAGGAGCAGCTTGTGCGGGCCGTCCGGGGAGAACAGCTGCTCCGACCGCCCGGCCAGCTCGGACTTGTGGACGGTCTCGGTCGCGTCGACCCGGTACACCCAGGCGCCGCCCGCGGCGTCGGTCAGCTTGACGTCCTGACCCTGCTTGACCTGCCAGAGCTCGTCGAACGGGCCCTTCTTCCCCTTCCAGTTCACGTGCCCGGACAGCAGTGCGACGCCGTGGTCGGCGCCCAGCTTCGCGCCCCACCACGCGGCTTCGCCGAGGCCTTCGGGGATCTTGAGCGCGCCGTTCGCGTCCAGGTCCTCCTGGACGAGCTTCGCGGCGCCGCCGCCGGGCAGCGACAGCTGCGCGGGCGCCTGTCCGGTGTCCTGCGGGGTGCCCTGCGCGGCCGTGGCGGGCGCCGTCGGAACGGGCGGGTTCGCGCCGTTCGCGCCGTTCGCGCTGGCAGGTTCATCCTTTCCGGTGAACACGAGCAGGGACGCGACGATCGCCGCGATCACGAACGCGCCGGCCACGCCGACGATCCACCAGCGGCCGGGGCCCTTCTTCCGCTCTCCGGTCGCCGGGTTCTGCTCCTGCATGCGCCTGTGCTCCTTCGCTCCGTGGCCAGTGCACAGACACACATGCCGCGGCGGGCGGAGGAGGTTGCACCGATCTCGGTCAGCCGGTGGGGCGGGTCACCAGGGTCGCGGTCACCAGGCGGTTCTCGTCGTAGCCCTCGGTGCCGCCGACGTAGTCGCCGCCGCAGGTCACCAGCACCAGCCGGTGCGGGCCGTCCTGGCCGAACCAGCGGGCGGCCTGCGCGGGCAGCGTCTCCTTGGGCAGCGTGACGACGTCGTCGACGCGGTAGACCCACCGGCCGCCGCGCGCGTCGACGACGCTGACGTTCTCGCCGTCCCGCATCCGCCAGAGCTCGTCGAACGGGCCGCGCCGCCCTTCCCAGTTCACGTGCCCGGACAGCAGGGCCGCGCCGTGGTCGGCGCCCAGCTTCGCGCCCCACCAGGCGGCGTCGCCGAGGCCGCGCGGGATCGGCAGCACGCCGGTGTCGGTGAGCTCGGTGCGGACCAGCCGGGCGGTGGCGCCGTCGGGCAGCCGGACCGTGCCCGGACGCTGCTGCTCGGCCGACGAGCTGTCGGCGGGCAGCACGGCCGGGGCGGCGTTCTCCCCCGGCAGCGAGCCGGGCGCGGGCGCGGCGATCGACGTCGGCTCGGGTGGCAGCCAGGTCAGCACGACGACCCCGGCCGCGAAGGCGGCGACGGCCAGCGCCCCCGAGACGGCGGCCAGCCCGGTGCGCAGCACCTAGTCCGTCCCGGACTTGCGCCGCCTGCCCAGCAGCAGGGCGACGCTCCCGAAGAACACGCCGCCGAAGAGCAGGCCGATGCCGAGCGGGATGCGCGAGAGGTCGCTGCCGGTGTCCGGCGCGGCCGCGCCGAGGTAGCCGGCCGGGACCTGCGTCGGCACGGCGGGCTGCGTCGCGCTCGTCCCGCCGCCCGTGGTGCCGGAGGCCTTCGCCACGAAGCCCTTCGGGACCGAGCAGCTGACCCCGCCGAGCACGATGTTCGTCTGGACGTCCTGCAGCGCGGCGCCCGCCGCGTCCTTGACGTGGGTGGTGATCTCGACGCGCCAGCCGGCGACGGCGGTGTAATCGCCCCCGCGCCAGCCGTCCTGGCGGATCAGCTGGTCGAACGCGGCGACGCGGGTCAGCTTGAGGTCCGAGAGCGTGGTGTCCTTGCTCGCGTTCGTGATGTCGCCGGGCGGGCCCAGGCGCAGGTTCTGCAGCTGCAGGCCGGCGTTGCCGCCGGGCATCGGGACGATGCCGAGCGAGCCGCCGGCCTGGCGCACCCACAGCCGGGCCACCGAGGAGGTGCCGGTGAGCTTCGCCGGGGCGGCGCAGTCGACGGCGGTCTTGGCGCCTTCCAGGACGAGCACGGTGTCGTCGACCGGCTTGGCGCCGCCCTGCCAGGTGTCGCGCAGCGCGTAGTTGGTCTCGGCGACGGCGGTGGGCACGGTGGTCGCCTGCAGCGCGGCGACGACGTTGTGGTCCCGGCTGGCGACCCCGGCGGGGTACGGGTCCTGCGACCCGCTGTAGCGGCCGAGGTCGATCGCGTAGTGCCCGCCGAACGTGGCGCGCTCGCCGTCGTCCTTGGGCACGGTGACCCGGTCGGTGCCGAGCTTCGACTGGCCCGGCAGCAGGGGCGAGCGCTGGGTCTCGGTGATCAGCGCGCCGCCGTGCTGGCCTTCGCCGCCGATCCGGACCGAAGCCACGTTCGCGAACGAGACCGGGCCGGTCTTCTCGTCGACCGCCTGGTTCTGCGCCCCGGCCACACCCACTCCGACCAGCGGGAACAGGACGGCCGTCACGGCGGCTGCCTTTGTTGCGAATCGGGCCATGTCTCCCCACTGCGTCTGCTCGGGCGGGTCGTCAGCGTACGAGAAGCGACGAAACGCTCCGCGACAACCTTGCACCGTCGGCCACGACATGCGAAGCCGAAGAGCCAATATCCCACGAACTCACCCGAATGGGGTAATGCGTCCTGCCGTACCCCGCAGGGCGTGGTGACAAGACGGGGCCCGTCCGGGGGAACACTAGGATGGGCCGGGCCGTTATCGGCAATGACTACGGAAATCATGGTCCGGACGGCGACGACGTGGAGGCTCTGATGGCGACGGTGACGGGCAGTGGCGTCGCGGACGAGGCCGGATCGCACACCCACGAGCCCGAACGGGACCGGGTGGCGCCGTCCAGGCACCCGTCGACGGCGGTCCTGGCCGACGCCGGCGACCTGCTGCGGGCCCTGGCCGCACCGGTCCGGATCGCGATCGTGCTGCAGCTGCGCGAGGCCGACCGGTGCGTGCACGAGCTGGTGGACGCCCTCGACGTCGCGCAGCCGCTGATCAGCCAGCACCTGCGGGTGCTGAAGACCGCCGGCGTGGTGCAGGGCGAGCGTCGCGGCCGCGAAGTGGTCTACCGGCTCGCCGACGACCACCTGGCCCACATCGTCGTCGACGCCGTCGCCCACGTGCAGGAAGGAAAGTGATGACTCCCGTCGCGCCACGCGGCCAGGCCCCGGTGCCCGGGCGCCGATCGACCAGGCAGCGGGCCGCGGTCGTCGAGCTGCTGAGCGCCGTCGACGACTTCCGCTCCGCCCAGGACCTGCACGACGAGCTGCGCAAACGCGGCGACGGCATCGGCCTGACGACGGTGTACCGCACCCTGCAGTCCCTGTCCGAGGCCGGCGAGATCGACGTCCTGCGCACCGACTCGGGCGAGGCGATCTACCGCCGCTGTTCGGCGCACCACCACCATCACCTGGTCTGCCGCCTGTGCGGCCGCACGGTGGAGGTCGAGGGCCCGGCGGTCGAGCGCTGGGCCGAGAAGATCGCGGCGGAGCACGGCTTCTCGGAGATCTCCCACACGGTCGAGATCACCGGCACCTGCGGGCAGCACTAGCCGCCCGGGCCGTCAGGAGCCGTCTGGACGCGAAGACCGCGGGCGAGGCTTGCTCCGGCAGTGCCCAGGCGGTGTCCTGTAAGCCAACGGAGCCCGAGGACGATCGCGGCGATGGCGAGTTCGGCCTGGTAGTAGGCAGCCCGTCTGGCATAGCGGGTGGCCCGGTCACGGAACTGTTTGAGCGGGTTGAAGCTGTCCACAACCGTAGTCGTCGTGCGCAGTTTTCCAGGGCCGACGCGTTCGGCAGGTCACGCCAGGGAGCGCCGGTGCGGAGTTTCCAGAGGATCGCGTTGATCACCTGACGGTGATCACGCCACCGCCGCCCACCGCAGCGGGGGCAGCGGCGGTTCGATCACTGCCCACGCCCGGTCTGTCGGTTCTCCTCGGCCAACCACCGCGCCCGATCACCAGACACCCAGGTCAACCACGTACAGGACACGCCCTAGTACTCATAGGGATCCTTCGGGGTCGGGACGGTCGCGACCGAGGCCGCGGTGAAGTCCGGTGTGTAACTGTTGGCCTGGGTCGCGGTGCCCGGGACGACCTGGCCCGTCACCTGGATCCACGCGTCGCTGGCGTACCGGGCCGCGTCGGTGCCGGTGAGGTGGACCGTCACCGGGAACGCGTCCGCCGCGCAGCAGCTGATCACCAAGCGGGCCAGCAGGACCCGGCCCTCGGCGTGCACGACGAACCCGGTCAGCGAAACGGTGCGGCCGTCGAGGGTGCCCGCCTTGTCCCACCCCGCGCGGCTGACGAACTCGTTGACCGGCAAGGGAACGACGTTCCCCGCCGGCAACGGCGGGAAGGCCGCCGCGTTGGCCGCGGCCGCGCTCGCCGGGGCCCGCGCTTCGGTGCGGATCACCGAGTCGGCGCCCAGTGCGGGTGGCGCGACCAGGAAGACGGCCAGCACGGGGACCAGCAGCAGCCAGGCGGGCCGGGCCGAGTGCGCGTGCCCGTCCTCGTGGTCGTGGTGGTGGTCGTGGTCATGGCCGTCGTCGTGGCCGGCCGTTTCGGGCGCTTTCGCCCGCGCGGCCAGCAGATCCCGCACGACGGCGACCGCGCCGAGCAGCACCATGACGGCCCCGCCGGCGATGATCCACGGCTGCTGCGCGGGTTTGACGTAGCGCAGGTAGTCGCCGTTGACGGCGATCTTGACGAGCGCGCCGCCGAGCAGGATCAGCAGGATGTTCTGGGTCTCCCGTTTCACGCCAGCCCCACCACCAGTCCGGTCACCACCGCGCAGGCGGCCGCCACCACGAACGTCACCGGGGCGAAGCGCACCGCGAACGCCCTGCCGAACGTGCCCGCCTGCAAGGCGAACAGCTTGACGTCGACCGCCGGGCCGACGACCAGGAACACCAGCTTCGGCAGCATCGGCAACGCCGTCAGGGAGGCCGCCACGAACGCGTCCGCCTCGCTGCACAGCGCCAGGACCACCGCGAGCACCGCCATCACCACGATGCCCAGCACCAGCTGGTCCCCCAGCACGCCGAACCACTTCGCCGGGACCAGCACGTTCAGCGCCGACGAGATCAGCGCGCCCAGCACCAGGAACCCGCCGGCCTCGACCAGGTCCGTGCGGGCCGTCTCGGCGAACACGCGCCACCGTTGCCCGCCCGCGACGTCCGGGAGGCGGCGCAACGCGCGCTCGGTGATCCACTCGAGTTTGCCCCAGCGGGCCCACAGCCAGCCCATCACCATCGCCGTGGCCAGTGAGCCGGCGAACCGGGCCAGCACCATCTCCGGCTTGCCGGGGAACGCGACCGCGGTGGCCACCAGCACCACCGGGTTCACCGCCGGCGCGGCCAGCAGGAAGGTCAGCGCCGCGGCCGGGGCCACGCCTTGGCCCATCAACCTCCGCGCCACCGGCACGGACGCGCACTCGCAGCCCGGCAGCGCGACCCCGGCGAGCCCGGCGACGCCGACCGCCGCCCCGGCCCGCCGCGGCAGCACCTTCTCCAGCACGCGGGCGGGCACGAACGCGGCGATCGCCCCGCTGATCAGCACGCCCAGCACGAGGAACGGCAGCGCCTGCACGCACACCGCGACGAACACGGTCGAGCCGGTGCGCAGCGCGGGCACGTCGAACAGCCGCTGCAGCCAGCCCTGGCCGAGGATCGCGACCAGCAGGACCGCGCACAGCACTTCGACCGAGCTGACCCGGAACCGGCGGGTGCGCCGGCCGGGCTCGGTGGAAGTTTCGGAAAGGGTGTCCACGACGGCGATGATGCCAGGACGCCGGGACATCAGATGATCCGCACAGGCCGCGAACGGCCGGATACCGTCCGTTTCGGACCGGAAACCACCGTTCGCGGCGAAAATCGCTATTCCGCCGGCAGGATCCCCGGCAGGTCGGTCCGCAGCTGCGACGCCGTCGACACCACGAGCATCAGCAACGTCCCCAGCGCCGCGGCGTCGAGGCCCGCGGCCGGGAAGGCGTACCGCAGCGTGACGTCGAAGCCGTTGTCGGAGTGCCCGACGCCGAGGGTGCCGAACAGTCCCTGGCCGGCCCGCTCGGCGACGGCGATCGACAGCTCCGGCGCGTCCGCCAGGTCCCAGCCGACCACGCAGGTCAGGGTCAGCACGGTGAGGCCCTCGCCGAGGCGGGTCGCCTGGATGACGCACGGGACGTCGCCGTGGGCGAACGTCAGCGCGCCGTCGTCGTCGACGTGGACCTCGAGGTAGCGCTCGAGGGCGTCCTTGGCGCTGGTCAGCAGTTCCGCGGTCTCGGCCGCTTCGGTCGAGCTCACGACGTGGCCCCCGACGCCTGGTCCACCGCAGCCTGCTCGACAGCGGCCTGGTCCACGGCCGCACCGAACCGGCGGTCCCGCTTGGCGAACTCGAGGCAGGCCCGCCACAGGTGGGTCCGGTCGAAGTCCGGGAACAGCGTGTCCTGGTAGACCATCTCGGCGTAGGCCGACTGCCACAGCAGGAAGTTCGACGTCCGCTGCTCGCCCGAAGGCCGCAGGAACAGGTCCACGTCCGGCATGTCCGGCTGGTACAGGTACTTGCCGATGGTCTTCTCGGTGACCTTGTCCGGGTTCAGCTTGCCGTCGGCGACATCCCGCGCGATCCGCTGCATGGCGTCGCCCAGCTCGGCGCGGCCGCCGTAGTTGACGCACATCGTCATGTTCAGCGCCGTGTTGTGCTTGGTCTTCTCCTCGGCCGCCTGCAGCTCGTTGATCACCGACGCCCACAGCTTCGGCCGGCGTCCGGCCCAGCGGATGCGGACGCCGATCGAGCCGAGGTAGTCGACCTGGCGGCGGATCGTGTCGCGGTTGAAGCCCATCAGGAACCGCACCTCTTCGGGGCTGCGCTTCCAGTTCTCCGTCGAGAACGCGTACACCGAGAGCCACTTGACGCCGATCTCGACCGCGCCGGCGGCGACGTCGATCATCACCGCCTCACCGCGCTTGTGGCCTTCGATCCGCGGCAGGCCGCGCTGGTTGGCCCAGCGGCCGTTGCCGTCCATGACCAGCGCGACGTGCTTCGGGACCAGCTCACGCGGGATTTCCGGGGGCACCGCGCCGGACGGGTGTGGATCCGGGGCCCGCAGCTCGGATCGCGACGCCTTGTTCTCGCGTCCCCTGCGCAACACGGCGGGCCTCCCTGGATGGGTGAAAATCGATCAGGCCCGACCCTACTGCCCGCGCACTGCATGTTCTTCGGGGGTCCGGGTGGCGGAGCCCCCGGCCTGGGGCGAAGCCCCGGATGTCACCGCCTATCCTTCGGGGGTCCGGGTGGCGAAGCCCCCGGCCCGGGGCGAAGCCCCGGATGTCACCGCCTGCCCTTCAGGGATCCGGGTGGCAGAGCCCCCAGCCCGAGGCGAAGCCCCGGATGTCACCGTGGTCTCCCGTGCGCGTCGCTCGACCAGCGGCAGGGAGCGCAACTGACGCTCCAGATGCCACTGCAGGTGTGCCGCGACCAGGCCGCTCGCATCGCGGCGGGTGCCGGGCAGGGTCGACTCGGCCATCGGCCATTCGCCGTGGAGCAGGGCGGTGAGCAGGTCCAGGACCTCGGGCGCCGGGTGCACGGAGCCGGGGACGCGGCAGTCCTGGCACATCGAGCCGCCGGCGGCGACGCTGAACGCGACGTGCGGGCCGGGCAGGCCGCAGCGGGCGCACTCGGTGAGCGCGGGCGCCCAGCCGGCGTAGGACATCGCGCGGAGGAAGAACGCGTCGAGCACGAGGGAGGCGTCCCGCTCTCCGGCGGCGAGCGAGCGCAGCGCGCCGCAGACGAGGAGGTAGAGCTTGAGCACCGGCTCGCCCTCTTCGGCCGAGAGCCGGTCCGCGGTTTCGGCGATCGCGCTGGCCGCGGTGTAGCGCTGGTAGTCGGCGACCAGCGGGATTGCGAACGCGTCCACGGTCTCGACCTGGGTGATCACGTCGAGCGTGCGGCCGGTGTAGAACTGGACGTCCACGTGGCCGAACGGCTCCAGCCGCGCCCCGAAGCGGGAGGACGTCCGCCGCACACCCTTCGCGACGGCGCGGACCTTGCCGTGCCGCCGGGTCAGCAGGGTGACGATCCGGTCGGCCTCACCCAGCTTGTGCGTGCGCAACACCACCCCGGTGTCGCGGTAGAGGTTCACCACCCCGACATCGTCCCACTATCGGACGACGCCGGGGTGGACCGACCCGGGTTCAGCAGTACGAGCCGTAGCAGTAGGTGCTGACGGTCGCGGCGGTGGCGATCGAGATGATGATCAGCACGATGGCCAGGACGCAGCCGATGCTGCCCAGGATGGTGGAGATCAGGCAGAGCGTCTTGGTGGTGCGCGACGCCTGCTCCGCCATCATGTAGTTGCCCTGCATCTTGTACGTGCCGACCTCGTTCGACTTCATGATCGCGAAGATGCCGAGGATGAGGCCGCCGAGGAAGAGCGACGCGATGGCCCAGCCCTTGTAGTCCTTGATGGCGTTGATGTCGCCACCACCGCCGGGCATGCCGTAACCCGGGGCGCCGAAACCGCCGGTGGGCGGCTGGCCGTAGGGCGCGGGCTGGCCGTACGGCGCGGGCATGCCCCCGGACGGCGGGCCGTAACCCGGCTGCTGCTGCGGGAAACCGCCGGACTGCGGCTGCTGACCGTAAGGCGGCTGCTGCTGGCCGTAGGGATTGGTCATGAACGTCTACCCCAATTACTCGTGAACTTCCACCGGCACATCCCGGCGGTGGTGCGGAAAGTCAGGTGCCGCGGCTACTGCTGCGGCGGCTGGCCGGGCTGCTGCGGCGGCTGCTGCCCGAACTGGCCCGGCTGGATCTTCTGGGTCGCCTCGGCCTCGCCTTGGGCCTCGGGACGCAGCATCTGGGTGCGCTCGGCACCTTCGTCGAACGGCGACGCGCCGCTGTCGGAGCCCGGACGGAGCATCTGGGTCCGCTCGGCGCCTTCGTCGAAGGCGCCCTGCCCCGGGGGCGGCGCCAGCGGCTGGCCCTGCGGCTGGCCGAAGCCGCCGGACTGGGGCTGCTGCGGGAAACCACCGGACTGGGGCTGCTGACCGAAGCCGCCCGGCGCGGGCTGCTGCGGGAAACCACCGGACTGCGGCTGGTCGAACCCGCCGGACTGCGGCTGTTGCGGGAAACCGCCCTGCTGAGGCTGGCCGAACTGCTGCCCCGCCGGCGGGTAGCCGCCGCCGAAGGGCTGCGCGCCGGGCTGGCCCATGCCGGGCTGACCGTGCGGCGCGGCGTCGTCGGCGTTGATGACGACGGTGCCGATGATCTTGTCGGAGAGGGTCTGGGACTTGTCGTCCCACAGCGGCCACAGATAACCGACGTAGCAGATGACGCCGTCCACGAAGTGGGCGAGGTCGCGCAGGAACGCCATGCCGGCGCCGATCGGCTGGCCGGTGGACTCGCCGACGAGCTTGATCTTCGTGATCCGCTTGCCGAGCGACTGGCCGGTGCTGCCCTGCGTGATCCACCGGTTGTAGATCGACCAGCCGATGCCGGCGAGCCCGCCGATCAGGTACAGGATGGTGCCGAGGGTGTAGCTGCCGGCGATCGTCACGAAGAACCCGAGCAGGTCGATGACGATGATCGGGGCGATGTCGATCAGCAGAGCGCCGGCGCGAAGCCCCCAGGGCGCGTAGTTCTGGGGCGGCCCGAACGGCGTGCCCTGCTGGCCGAACGGCGCGGGCTGCCCGAACGGGGCCTGCTGACCGTACGGCGCCTGCTGCCCGTACGGCGGCGGCGCCTGTCCCGGCTGCGGCTGTCCGAACGGCTGCTGGCCGCCGGGCTGTTGCCCGAACGGCTGCTGACCGTAGGGATCGGTCATGTGGGTCTCCCCCTCGCTGGTCACTCCACCCGCACACCTCATGCGGAACCGGCCCGAATGTACGGCACGGTCCGCGGGAGCGTACTCGGTTCGCGTTCGCCCGCGTGTGTCAGGCGTCCGCTGTCCGAGTGAACGTCGTGGAGGTCCGACGCGTTACACGGCGCGCCGGTTCCGCTCCGTCGCGATTCAGACGCGCAAACCGGTGAACGGGGCGAACGGCAGGTTGCGGACGACGAACCAGACGGCGAACACGACGCCGACGGCGAGTGGCGTCCAGCGCCAGTGCAGCCAGCTGTTCACCCAGCGGCCGCGCAGCCGCCCGAGGGTCCAGGCGGCCGTGCTCCAGACGAAGAGCAGCACGAACACGAGCGAGACGGCGTTGTAGTGCAGGGCCGCGGGAAGATCGCCGTGCATCAGGCTGTAGGCCATCCGCATGCCGCCGCAGCCGGGGCAGTCGATGCCGAGCAGGGCCTTGGTCGGGCAGACCGGGAGCCAGCCGCCGGGGGTGGTGGGGTCGCCGATCCAGACGGCCACGCAGCACGCGCCGAGCCCGCCCACGACGGCCATCGGGGCGCTCAGGGCGCGCAGTTTGGCCTTGGTCCCCAGGGCCGGGAATCCCGTGTAGACGGTCGTCACGACGCCAGCCCCCAGAACGAGACGCCGACGACCGCGAACATCACGACGACGAAGATCAGGTAGAGCGCGATCAGGATGCCGACCGAGATCGCCGACCACATCGCCCACTTGCGGGCGTCGTCGGCGGCCCGGTGCGCCTCGGCGTGGAACCCCTGGAACCACAGGGTGTTGACCTGGTTCGCCTTCACGATGGCGACGATACCCAACGGCAGGCAGCACATCACCGTCGCCAGGATCGCCCAGACCAGATTGTTCTCCGGGGGCGGCCCGTAGTTCGGCTGCCAGCCGTACGGGGGTTGCTGCGGGTACGGCTGGGTCACCGGTATCGCCTCCTGCTGCCGACGGTCGTCAGTGGGACGCGGCGTCGTCGAGCAGCGTTCCCAGCAGCAGCACACCGCCGACGACCAGGGCCACCCAGAACACCACCCCGACCACGCCGCCGATGATCGCCCAGCGCCGCGCGGCCCCGGCCGCGCCCCGGGCGGCGTCCGGCTCGCCCTGGGCCCAGAGCCGCTCCACCTTGGCCGACTGGAAGATCGAGACGATGCCGAAGGGCAGGCAGAGGATCGCGGCGACGATGCCCCAGGCGAGATTGCTCGACGGCGGGGGCCCGGGGTTGTAGTCGGCGGGCGGGCGCGGACGCTCGGTCACGTCAGAACCCGAGCCGGCGCAGCTGGCGGGGGTCGCGCTGCCACTCTTTGGCCACCTTGACGTGCAGGTCGAGGTAGACCTTCGAGCCGAGCAGCGCCTCGATGTTCTTGCGGGCGGTCGCGCCGACCTCGCGCAGCCGCTCGCCCTTGTGCCCGAGGATGATGCCCTTCTGGCTGGGCCGCTCCACGTACAGGAACGCGTGCACGTCGATGAGGTCGTCGCGGCCTTCGCGCGGCAGCATCTCCTCGACCGTGACGGCGATCGAGTGCGGCAGCTCGTCGCGGACGCCTTCCAGCGCCGACTCGCGGATGAGCTCGGCGACCAGCGTCTGCTCGGGTTCGTCGGTGAGCTCGCCGCCCGGGTAGAGCTGCGGGCCTTCGGGGAGCCTCGTGACGAGCAGGTCCGCGAGGGCGCCGACCTGGAAACCGTCCACCGCGGACACCGGGATCAGCTCGGCGAAGTCCATCACGCCCTGCAGCGCGAGCAGCTGCTCGGCGACCTGCTGCGGCTGGACCAGGTCGGTCTTGGTGACGATGCCGATGACCGGGGTCCGCTTGGCGATCTTCTGCAGCTCGGCGGCGATGAACTTGTCGCCGGGCCCGATCTTCTCGTTGGCCGGCACGCACAGGCCGACGACGTCCACTTCGGACCACGTCGTGTGCACGATGTCGTTGAGCCGCTCGCCGAGCAGGGTGCGCGGGCGGTGCAGACCGGGGGTGTCGATGAGGACGAGCTGGGCGTCCTCGCGGTGCACGATGCCGCGGATCGCGTGGCGGGTCGTCTGCGGTTTGCTCGACGTGATGGCGACCTTGCTGCCCACGAGCGCGTTGGTCAGCGTCGACTTGCCGGCGTTGGGCCGGCCGACGAAGCAGGCGAAGCCGGAACGGTGTTCGCTCATCGCTTCAGCACCTCGATGACGTCGCCCGCCGGGTCGGCGAGGATGATCGGCGCGTACTTCGCGATGTCGCGGATCGCGTGCCGGGACGCCTCCTTGAGCAGGCCCTCCCCGGTGACGACAGCGGCGGCTTCGATGCCTTCGGCGCCGCTGGAGAGCGCGGCGGCCACGGCGGCCTGCAGCGCGGTGAGCTTGAAGGACGGCTGGTCGACGGTGCCCGCGGTGTACGTGCGGCCGTCGGTGTCGCGGACGGCCGCGCCTTCCGAGGCCTGGATCCGGGCGCGCGAGGACCGGGCGAGGGTGACCAGCTTCTGGTCCTCCGCCTCGAGGTCAGGCATGTTCGACGCTCCTGTCGCGTTCGTCGGGGTGGGGCAGGCGCGTGCGGCGCCGGGTGGTCCGGTCGGCCGGGTCGGTCATCGCGTCGGCGTCGGCCGGGTGCACGACCACCGAGGTGATGCGCATGCGGCCGCGCCGATCCTTGCCGCCTTCGGCGAACAGCCGGAGGCCGGCGACCTCGGCTTCGGCCCCCGGTAGCGGGACCCTACCCAGTCGTTCCGCGAGCAGCCCGCCCACGGTCTCCACGTCGTGGTCTTCGAGGTCGATGCCGAACAGCTCGCCGAGGTCGTCGATGCCCATCCGCGACGAGACGCGGACCGCGCCGTCGTCGAGCTCTTCGACCTCGGGACGTTCGTCGGCGTCGGACTCGTCGGTGATCTCGCCGACGATCTCCTCGAGGACGTCCTCGATGGTGAGCAGCCCGGCGGTGCCGCCGTACTCGTCGACGGCGATGGCCATGTGGTTGTGCGAGCGCTGCATCTCCTTGAGCAGCTCGTCGAGCCGCTTGGAGTCGGGGACGAAGCCGGCCTCGTTCATCAGCGTGTCGACCACGGTGCTCGGGCCGTCCGGGTCCATGTACCCGGCCATGAGGTCCTTGATGTTGACGACGCCGACGATGTCGTCGACGGACTCGTCGATCACCGGCAGCCGGGTGAAGCCGGTGCGCAGGGCCAGCGCGAGGGCCTGGCGGACGGTCTTGGTGCGTTCGATCCAGACGATCTCGGTGCGCGGCACCATCACCTCGCGGGCGACGGTGTCGCCGAGCTCGAACACCGAGTGGATCATCTCGCGCTCGGAGTCCTCGACGACGCCGCGTTCCTGGGCGAGGTCGACGAGCTCGCGCAGCTCGACCTCGGAGGTGAACGGGCCTTCGCGGAAGCCCCGGCCGGGCGTGATGGCGTTGCCGACGAGGATCAGCAGCCGCGACAGCGGGCCGAGGACGGAGCCGAGGACGCGGACGGGCCCGGCGACGTAGCGGCCGATGCGGTAGGGGTGCTGCCGGCCGAGGGTGCGCGGGCCGACGCCGATGAGGACGTAGCTCACGACGATCATCACGACCGCGGTGACCAGCACGGCGAGGCCGAGCGGCGCCACTCGGGTGCCGACGAAGACGGTGACCAGCACGGTGGCCGTGAGCTCGCAGCCGAGGCGCAGCAGGAGCAGCAGGTTGATGTGCCGGCGCCGTTCGGCGACGACCGCGGCGAGGTGGCCGGCGCCGGCCAGGCCCATCCGGGCGAGGCCGTCCGCACGGGCCTGCGACACGGTGCTGACGGCGGCGTCGGCCGCCGCGAACACGCCCGCGAGCAGCACGAGCGCGATCGCGAAGAGGAGCTGGACCATGGCTGGCGCCTAGGGCGTTTCCCCGGCGGGTGGCCCGGCGTCGGCGACCGGCTCGGCGTCCGCGTCGAGCCCGGCGATGCCGAGGACACGATCGTCGGTGTTGCGCTGGGCGTCCCGCTTCTCCAGCGCGGCGACGGCGTCCTGGTACTCGCCGAGGATGCGCTTCTGGAGCGCGAACATCTCGCGTTCCTCGGCGGGCTCGGCGTGGTCGTAGCCGAGGAGGTGGAGGCAGCCGTGCACGGTGAGCAGGTGCAGCTCGTCGATCAGGCGGTGGCCCGCGGTCTTGGCCTGGTCCTTGGCGAACGCCGGGCAGAGCACGATGTCCCCGAGCAGCGCCGGGGACGCGTCGGGCGCGTCGGGGCGGCGGGAGGAGTCGAGCTCGTCCATCGGGAAGGCCATCACGTCGGTGGGCCCGGGCAGGTCCATCCAGCGTTCGTGGAGGTCTTCCATGACTTCGAGGGTGACCAGGAGGATGGACAGCTCGGCGAGCGGGCTGACCTCCATCTTCTCGAGGGCGTAGCGGGCCGCGGAGACGATGGACGTCTCGTCGACGTCGACGCCGGACTCGTTGGCGATTTCGATGCTCAACGCCGGTTGCCCTTCCAGCCGTTGCTCTGCTGGTCCTGGGCGTCCTGCACGGCTTGCCACTTCTCGTAGGCGTCGACGATGTCGCCGACGAGCTTGTGCCGGACGACGTCCTGGCTGGTCAGTTCGGAAAAGTGCAGCCCCTCGACGCCGGCGAGGATGTCGCGGACGACGCGGAGGCCGCTGCGCTGCCCGTTGGGCAGGTCGACCTGGGTGATGTCACCGGTGACGACGATCTTGGAGCCCTGCCCGAGGCGGGTGAGGAACATCTTCATCTGCTCGGGCGTGGTGTTCTGGGCCTCGTCGAGGATGATGAAGGCGTCGTTCAGGGTGCGGCCACGCATGTAGGCCAGCGGCGCGATCTCGATGGTGCCCGCCTGCATGAGCCGGGGGATCGACTCGGGCTCGACCATGTCGTGCAGCGCGTCGTAGAGCGGCCGCAGGTAGGGGTCGATCTTCTCGTTCAGCGTGCCGGGCAGATAGCCGAGGCGCTCGCCGGCTTCGACGGCGGGGCGGGTCAGCACGATGCGGGTGACCTGCTTGGCCTGGAGGGCCTGGACGGCCTTCGCCATGGCGAGGTAGGTCTTGCCGGTGCCGGCCGGGCCGATGCCGAAGACGACGGTGTGCTTGTCGATGGCGTCGACGTAGCGCTTCTGGTTGAGCGTCTTGGGCCGGATGGTCTTGCCGCGGCGGGAGACGATGTTGAGGCTGAGGACCTCGGCCGGCGAGGCGTCGCCGGTGGAGAGCATGCCGATGGTGCGGCGGACGGTGTCGGGGCCGACCTGCTGGCCGCCGGTGGCGAGCTGCAGGAGCTCGGCGAAGACGCGTTCGCCGAACGCGACGTCGGCGGGGGTGCCGGTCAGGGTGACCTCGTTGCCGCGCACGTGCACGTCGGCGGCGAGGAGTTCCTCGGCGACACGCAGGTTCTCGTCGCGGGAGCCGAGCAGGCTGAGGGCGGCGGCGTCGGGGATCGGGAACCGGGACTGTGCTGCCTGTGTCGCCTGGGCGGCGTTGTCCTCGGTCTTGGCGACGTCTCCGGGGACGTCGGGTCGGGCGGCTCCACCCGGTGCGGTTCCGGCCACGTGGCCTCGGCCCTGCTTTCTCGGTGAGGGACTACTGACCCTCCTGATGCTACTGGCACCCACCGACAGAACGCAGACGGGTTTCCGCTAATCAGCCCGCATGAGCCCCGAAGAACCCCAAGGGCTCCCCACCGAGCACGTGGGCGTGAACGTGGAACACGGTCTGCCCGGCATCCCCATCGGTGTTGAAGACGACCCGGTACCCGCTGGTGACGATGCCCTCGAGCTCAGCGACCTTCCGGGCAGCGGCAACAACCTCGCTCAGCAACCCCGGATCAGCGGCGGCAAGCTCCCCCAGGTTCCGATACCGCTTCTTGGGCACCACAAGCACGTGAACCCGAGCCTGAGGCGAGATATCCCGGAACGCAAAGGTCGTCTCGTCCTCATAGACGACATCGGCAGGAACCTCACCAGCAATGATCCGCTCGAAGAGAGTCGCGTCCTCACTCATGCAACAAACCCTAGCGACCCCCACAAGCCGACCACACAAGGCAAGGCGACCACATGAGGCAAGGCGAGTGAAGCGAGCGAGCCAGGCGACCACACGAGGCGAGGGCCGAAGGCCCGAGCAAGGAACGCGCCTTTTGAACGACAGCCACACAAAACCCGCGGGGGTCCGGGGCTTGCCCCGGCTGGGGGTCTGGGGGTTTGACCCCCCAGAAGACACAACGAACGCGAAGCGGCCGAAGCGAAGCGAGGGCAAGCGAAGCGGAAGATGCCGCGCAGCGGCGGATCCTGGGGGTCGATCCGCCGCTTGCGCGGCTCCGCCGGACCGAGGGGGGAGGTGCCCGGCGGGGTCTGTGTTTCCCAGTGGCGCGCCGAAACACTGTGTGGCGCGTTAGTAAACGAGAGTAACGGGTCGGAGTGTGATCGCGCCATAACTGGGCGCAAAATCCGGGCCCTTTTTTCGGGGTGATCTTTTCAGTGCCAGTCAGTGCCAGTCAGTGCCAGCGGGTGGTGAGGGCGCCCAGGGCGCCGAGGGCGACGGCCGCGGCGGTGGAGGTGCGCAGGACGGTGGTGCCGAGGCGGACGGCTCGGGCGCCGGCTTCGCGGAGGGTGCGGAGTTCGTCGTCGGTGATGCCGCCCTCGGGGCCGACGACGAGGAGGATGTCGCCGGTGTCGGGCAGCGTCAGGTCGGTGAGCCGGTCCGGGACGTCGGACTCGAGGACGAGCGACAGTGTCATTGCATCGGCGAGGCCGGCGAGTTCGCGGGTGCCGACGGGTTCGGTGACGTCGGGGACGTGGGCGCGGCGGGCTTGCTTGGCGGCGGAGCGGGCGGTGGCGCGCCAGCGGGCGAGTGCTTTGCCGCCGCGGCCGCCGTCGTCCCATTTGGCGACGCTGCGGGCGGCGCGCCAGGGGACGATGGCGTCGGCGCCGGCTTCGGTGGCGAGTTCGACGGCGAGTTCGCCGCGGTCGCCTTTGGCGAGGGCCTGCGCCACCACGACGCGCAGGGCGGGTGGCTCCTCGGTCCAGCTTTCCTCGACGGTGAGGGTCAGCTGTGCGTCGCGGCCCGGCTGGACGGCCTCGACGACGCAGCGGGCCATGCCGCCGGCGCCGTCGGAGAGGATCAGCCGCTCCCCCGCGCGCAGGCGGCGGACGGTCGCCGCGTGCCGGGCTTCCTCGCCGTCGAGGACCGCGGTGCCGCCGGCGGGCACCGCGGATGCGAGGAAGACCGGCAGGGTGGTGTCGGGCACGGCGTGGCTCAGCGGTGGTTCTTGGCGCGCAGCTTGGAGAACAGGCCGCCGTGCTTGTTGCCGTTGGATGCCAGGGTCGGGACTTCTTCGCCGCGCTGCGTGGCGAGGTCCATGAGCAGCTCGCGCTGGGCTTCGTCGAGCTTGGTCGGGACGACGACGTCGATGTGGACGTGGAGGTCGCCGCGGCCGTCGACGCGGCCCGAGGACCGCAGCCGCGGCATGCCCTTGCCGGTGAGCACCAGTTCGGCGTTGGGCTGGGTGCCCGGTTCGACGTCGAGCTCGTAGTCGCCGTCGACCAGGGTGGCGATGGGCACCGTGGCGCCGAGCGCGGCCGTGGTCATCGGGATGCGGAAGTTGCAGTGCAGGTCGTGGCCCTGGCGGACGAAGACCTCGTGGGGGGTCTCGTCGATCTCGACGTACAGGTCGCCGGCCGGGCCGCCGCCGGGGCCGACTTCGCCCTGGCCGGAGAGGCGGATGCGCATGCCGTCGCCGACGCCCGGCGGGATCTTCGCGGTGACGTTGCGGCGCGCGCGGATGCGGCCGTCGCCGCCGCACTGGCGGCAGGGGTCGGAGATGACCTCGCCGAAGCCGCGGCAGACCGGGCAGGGGCGGGCCGTGACGACCTGGCCGAGGAAGGACCGCTGGACGGACTGGACCTCGCCGGCGCCGCCGCAGGTGTCGCAGGTCTTGACGCCGGTGCCCTCGGTGGTGCCCGCGCCGCGGCAGAGGTCGCAGACGATCGCGGTGTCGACCGCGATCTCCTTGTCCACGCCGGTCGCGCAGTCCTCGAGGGACAGGCCGAGCCGGATCAGCGCGTCGGAACCGGGCTGGACCCGGCTGCGCGGGCCTCGCCCGCGCCCGCCACCGCCGCCGGCCGCGCCGAAGAACGCGTCCATGATGTCGCCGAGGCCGCCGAAGCCCGCGAACGGGTCACCGCCGCCCGCGCCGCCGCGGCCGCCGCCGTCCATCGGGTCGCCGCCGAGGTCGACGACCTTGCGCTTCTGCGGGTCGGACAGCACCTCGTAGGCGGTCGTCACCTCGCCGAACTTGTGCTGCGCGTCCTCCGACGGGTTGACGTCGGGGTGCAGCTCTCGGGCCAGCTTCCGGTACGCGCGCTTGATGTCCTGGTCGCTCGCGTTCTTCGCCACCCCGAGGATGCCGTAGTAGTCCCTCGCCACCGTCTCTGCTTCTCCTTCTGCTCTGCCCGGCTCAGCGGCCGGACAGGATCTGACCCACGTAGTTGGCGACCGCGCGCACCGCGGCGATCGTGCCGGGGTAGTCCATCCGGGTCGGGCCGACCACCCCCATGCCGCCGAGCACCATGTCCTGGCCGTATCCGATGGAGACGACCGAGGTGCTGCGCATCTGCTCGTCCTCATTTTCCTCACCGATGCGCACGGTGATCGCACCGGGGTTGCGGGTGGCGGCGAGGAGCTTGAGGACGACGACCTGCTCCTCGAGCGCTTCGAGGACCTGGCGCAGCGAGCCGGGGAAGTCCGCGACGTTGCGGGTGAGGTTCGCCGTACCGCCCAGGACCAGGCGTTCTTCCGGGTGTTCGGCCAGTGATTCGACCAGGACCGTGCAGACGCGGATGAGCGCGTCGCGCAGCTCGCCGGGCGACTTGTCGGGCAGTTCGGCGACGCGCGCGGCGGCCTCGTTGAGCCGCCGACCGGCCATCGCGGCGTTGAGCACCGCGCGCAACCGCGCGACGCCGTCCTCGGTGATGACGTCGCCGAGGTCGACGGTCCGCTGGTCGACGCGGCCGGAGTCGGTGATCAGCACCAGCATCAGCCGCGCCGGGGTGAGCGGCACCACCTCGAGGTGGCGCACCGCGGCGTTGGTCAGCATCGGGTACTGGACGACGGCGACCTGCCGGGTCAGCTGCGCGAGCAGCCGGACCGAGCGGCGCAGGACGTCGTCGAGGTCGGTGCCGCTGTCGAGGAACGTCGTGATCGCGCGGCGCTCGGCCGCGCTCAGCGGCTTGATCTCGGAGAGCCGGTCGACGAAGAGCCGGTAGCCCTTGTCGGTCGGGATCCGCCCGGCGCTGGTGTGCGGCTGGGTGATGTACCCCTCTTCTTCGAGGGTGGCCATGTCGTTGCGCACGGTGGCGCTCGACACGCCCAGGTTGTGCCGTTCGACGATCGTCTTCGAGCCGACCGGCTCCTGGTTGGAGACGTAGTCGGCGACGATCGCGCGCAGCACGTCGAAGCGGCGTTCGTCCGCGTTGGCCACCGGTTCCTCACCCACTTCGCTCGCTGCTCATGCCGAGTTTACGGAAGCCTGAGCCGGTCGCGCTCAACACCGCCCGTCTCGCCCCGGGTAAAGAACGGACAAATGAATTCCCATGCGTTGTTCTCGGAAAGATTTTCCGGGTTGTCGGCGGAACCGAAACGGGGTTTGCTGCCTCTGATCCGCATGCCCTCCCCCGACTTTCGAGGTCGCCGTGAACACCACTGAACCCGCTTCGGCCGGAATGCCCGAAATCGCCCGACGCGCCGCGGAGGCCAAGGTCCGCCTCCAGCACATCTCGGCGACGGCCACGAGCGCCGACGGCGCCGTCACGGTGACCGTCAACACCAGCGGTGCGCTGCAGGAACTCACCTTCGGGCCGCGTGCCGACGAGCTGCCGCGCGCCCGCCTCGCGGCGGCCGTGGTGGCCACCGCGAAACGCGCCCAGGTGCAGGCGGCCCAGCAGCTGACGAGCGTGATGGCCCCGGTGATCGGCGCGGACAGCGACGCGATGAAATTCCTCCGGGAACAGATTCCCGAGCCGGAATTGCCCGAAGAGGAATCACCTCGGGAATTCGCCCGGAAACCGCCGCCGCGGCCGGGTGAGGACGAGGACTTCGGCGGCCCGATCCTGCGCCGGGGGCTGTGATGACCGCCATGAAGGTCGACTTCGACGTCCTCGGCGGCCACGAGGACGAGATCCGCGAGGTCGCCGGCAAGGTGCAGCAGGCGCTCGACGCCGCGGGCACCGCCCAGGCGCTCGACTTCGACGCGTTCGGCATCGTCGGGCAGGTCTTCGCCGTCCCGATCCAGGGGTGGATCGACCAGGCCGACGGCTTCCTCCAGGCCGCCGTCGACGCCGGGCACGACGTCGCGGACCGGGTGAAGACCGCGCACACGGCGTTCAGCGAGCACGAGCAGCACACCAGGAACCTGATCGAAGGCATCGGCAAGGAGCTGCCGGCATGACCGAGACGCAGGAGAACCCGCTGGTCGCGACGAGCGAGTCCCCGGGCGGTTTCTGGAGCGGGATGGGTGACGGCTCGAAGGGCGAGCTGGACAACGTCAACGCCCAGACCGGCGGCGCCGGCATCTTCAGCGACGCCGCCTCGACGCTGACCGACGCGCGCAACGGCGACTGGGGCAACCTCGCCATGGACGTCGGCACCGACGCCCTCGACCTGCTCGGCGCGGCGATGGACCCGCTCGGCACGCTGGCCGGCGCGGGGGTCGGCTGGCTGATCGAGCACATCAGCTTCCTCAAGGACGGTCTCGACAAGCTCGCCGGCAAGCCCGAAGCCGTCACGGCCAAGGCCGTGACCTGGTCGAACATCTCGAAGCAGCTCACCGAGACGGCCGAGCAGTACGAGCGGACGGCGGCGAAGGTCGGGCAGTCGTTCAGCGACTGCGGCTCCGCGGAGGCGTACCAACGGACGGCGGAGAGCTACGTCGGCGTCCTGCGCGGAGCGGCTTCGCACGCCGACAGCGCGTCGACGGCGATGAACGTCGGCGCCGCGCTGGTCGGCACCGAGCGCGGGCTGATCCGCGACATGATCTCGTCGTTCGTCGGTGAGCTGATCGTCAAGGCGCTGGCCGCGCTGGCCGCGTCGTGGTGCACCTTCGGCGGGACGATCGCGGCGTTCATCGCCGACACCGTCGTCGAGGGCGGGGTCCTGGCGGAGAAGATCAGCACGCGCATCACGAAGATCGTCGAGAAGCTGGAGAGCCTCGCGAAGGGCGCCGGCAAGTCGAAGGCGGCCCTGGAGGGCGCGGCGAACGCGCTGAAGAAGGTGGGCAAGGGCGTCGACAAGCTGGTGGACAAGAGCGTCGACACGGCCGCGGGCATCGAGCGCAAGGCGAACGAGCTGAAGCAGGCCGGCAAGGAAGCGAAGTCCGCCGAGGAGACGGCGAAGGGCTGGAGTGACGCCGCCGAGTCGCACGTCCCCGGCCGCGAAAAGGTCGAAGGTGCCGGCGACAAGTACTCGGAGGACGGCCGCAGCGCGCTCAAGCCGGCGGAGTGGCAGAAGGCCGGCGGCTATCCGGGGTGGAGCACCGCCGACACCGTCGGGGTCGTGACCGAGGGCCGCCGTCAGGAGAACGAACAGATCGACCGCTACCACGAGGGCCAGGAGGCCTACGAGAAGGAACACCCCGAAGGCGAGGCCGAGTGATCGAGCAGGCCGAGGTGGAGCTGGCCAACCGCCACGGCCGGCTCCACCCCTCGCAACGGGGGAAGCTGCTCGACCTCAACTTCTGGGTGGCGGCCGTCCTGGTCGTCGCCGGTCTCGTGGTGGCGGTGCTGCTCTCCGCCGTGGCGGAGACCGCCGCCGAAGGCCTCGGCACCATCGTCCCGATCCTGGCGATCACCGCCTGGTTCGCGTTCGTCTGCTGGCGCCGGCTGGCGGACGTGCGGAGCGGGCAGCTGGTCGCGACCACGGGCTGGACCCACGACTTCGGCACGCGACGGCCCGCCGGCGACTACCCGATCGCGCTCTCCACCCGGCTCAGCCAGGGCTACAACGAGCACTACTACCTGAAGGCGGGCGGCCGGGTCCGGCCGCTGGAGCGGAAGCTCCGCGAGCGGATCCAGCCGGACCGCGCCAACACCGTCTACACCACGCCGCGCAGCAAGCTGCTGATCAACGTGCTCCCCGCCTGACACAGCCGGTCGTGAGTGTTCAGGGCGGTTAGAACCGCCCTGAACACTCACGACCTCAGCCGAGCGCTAGGCGGCCGCCGCGGACAGGGCGTCGAACTCGGCGTCCGTCAGCTCGATGTCCGCCGCCGCGATGTTGTCCTCGACGTGCGCGACCGAGGACGTGCCCGGGATCGGCAGCACCACCGGCGAGCGCTTGAGCAGCCAGGCCAGCGCGAGCTGCGACGGCGACGCGTCGTGCTCCTTGGCCAGGGTGCCCAGCGGGCTGTCCGGGCCGGCGAGCGCGCCGGTGGCCAGCGGGAACCACGGGATGAACGCGATGCCGTGCTCGGTGGCGTGCTCCAGCAGCGGCTCGGCGTCGCGCTTGGCCAGGTTGAACATGTTCTGCACGGACACGATCTCCGCGGTCTTCTGCGCCTCCTGCAGGTCCGCGACGCCGACCTCGGACAGGCCGATGTGCCGGATCTTGCCCTCGTCCTGCAGCTTCTTCAGCTCCCCGACCTGCTCGGCGACCGGCACCTTCGGGTCGATGCGGTGCAGCTGCAGCAGGTCGATCCGCTCGAGGCCGAGGTGGCGCAGGCTCAGCTCGACCTGCTGGCGCAGGTACTCGGGGCGGCCGACCGGGACCCACTGGTCCGGCCCCTGCCGGGTGAAGCCGGCCTTCGTCGCGATGACGAGGTCGTCGGCGTACGGGTGCAGGGCCTTCTTGAGCAGCAGGTCGGCGACGAACGGGCCGTAGACGTCGGCCGTGTCGATCAGCGTGACACCCAGCTCGACGGCACGCCGCAGCACGCGGACGGCCTCGTCCGGGTCCTTCGGGTCGCCCCAGACGCCGGGACCGGTGAGCTGCATCGTGCCGTACCCCAGCCGGGTCACCGGCAGGTCGCCACCGATCGTGAACGAGCCGGAGTTCTTGGCGGGCTGGTCGCTCATAACGCGTCTCCATCGTTGTCGGGCGTGCTCCGGTGAGTACAACCACCCGAGCACGCCCGGCAATCCCGGATCACCTCACGAATTGCGCGGGAACCCCAGGTTCACCCCGGCGTGCGACCGGTCGGGCCAGCGCGACGTGACGACCTTGGTGCGCGTGAAGAAGTGGAACCCTTCCGGCCCGTACGCGTGGCTGTCGCCGAACAGCGAGTCCTTCCAGCCGCCGAAGGAGTAATAGCCGACCGGCACCGGGATCGGCACGTTGACGCCGACCATGCCGACCTCGACCTCGTTCTGGAACCGCCGCGCGGCCGCGCCGTCCCCGGTGAAGATCGCCGTGCCGTTGCCGTACGGGTTGGCGTTGATCAGGTCCAGCGCGTCGTCGTAGGACGCCGCGCGCGCCACCGACAGCACCGGGCCGAAGATCTCGTCGGTGTAGATCGACATCTCCGGGCGCACGTGGTCGAACAGCGTCGGGCCGAGCCAGAAGCCGTCGCCGGGCACCTCGACGCCGCGGCCGTCGACGACCAGCGACGCGCCCGCATCGACCCCGGCGTCCACATAGGACTCGACGCGCTCGTGGTGGGCGCGGGTGACCAGCGGGCCCATCTCGGACTCCGGGTCCCGGCCGTCGCCGACCTTCAGGTTCCCGATCCGCTCGGCGATCTTCGCGACCAGTTCGTCGCCGACCGGGTCGACGGCGACCACGACCGACACGGCCATGCAGCGCTCCCCCGCCGAGCCGAACCCGGCGGACACCGCGGCGTCGGCGGCCAGGTCGAGGTCGGCGTCCGGGAGCACGATCATGTGGTTCTTCGCACCGCCGAGAGCCTGGACGCGCTTGCCGTGCCGGGTGCCGGTCTCGTAGACGTACCGCGCGATCGGCGTCGACCCGACGAACGAGATCGCCTTGACGTCCCGGTGCTCCAGCAGCCCGTCGACCGCGACCTTGTCGCCGTGCAGCACGTTCAGCACCCCCGCGGGCAGCCCGGCCTCGGCGAAGAGCTCCGCGAGGAACACCGCCGCCGACGGGTCCTTCTCACTGGGCTTGAGCACGACGGTGTTGCCGCAGGCCAGCGCGTTCGGCACGAACCACAGCGGCACCATCGCCGGGAAGTTGAACGGCGAGATCACGCCGACCACCCCGAGCGGCTGGGCGATCGAATAGACGTCGACGCCGGTGGAGGCGTTCTCGCTGAAGCCGCCCTTGAGCAGCTGCGCGGCGCCGCAGGCGTACTCGACGTTCTCGATCGCGCGGGCGATCTCGCCGGCCGCGTCCGACTCGACCTTGCCGTGCTCGCTCGTGACGATCTTCGCCAGCTCGTGCTTGCGCGCCGAGAGCAGCTCGCGGAAGGCGAACAGCACCCGCGTCCGGCCGGCCAGCGACGTCCCGCGCCAGCCCGGCAGCGCCGCCGTCGCGGCCGCGACGGCCTGGTCGACCTCGGCCGGCCCGGCGAAGTCGACCTGCGCGCGGACCTGGCCGGTGGCGGGGTCGAACACGTCGCCGGAGCGCGCCGGGGTCCCGGCGAACGGCTTGCCGTCGATCCAGTGGCTGATGCGGTCGGTCACGACGGGCACTCCTTCGCTCGGGGACGTCCCTGCGAGTGTCCGGGCGGGCGCCACGCGGACGCCATCGGCAACGTGTACGGACTCGCCGCTCCGGCCGTACAGTCTGTCCCTGCCGATCTTCACCGTCATCCCCCAGCGAGGCGCCGTTGTACCCGACCGTCGCCGAGGTGCTCGCCCTGCCGGTGCTGCGCCAGGGCCGCCCGCACGTCGTCGCGGGCGCGGCCGGGCTGGACGCGCCCGTGCGCTGGGCGCACGTCGCCGAGGTCGCCGACATCGCGCACCTGCTGCGCGGCGGCGAGCTGGTGCTGACGACCGGCGTCGCGCTGCCCGACGACGGCCCGTCGCTGGCCCGCTACGTCGCCGACCTGGCCGGGGTCGGCGCCGCGGGTGTCGTGATCGAGCTGGTCCGGCACTGGAGCGACAAGCTGCCCGCGGCCCTGGTCGAGGCCGCCGACCGGCACGGGTTCCCGCTGGTCACGCTCTCGCGTGAGACGCGGTTCGTGAGCGTCACCGAGGCGGTCAACGGCCAGATCGTCGACGCCCAGGTCGCCGAGCTGCGCGCCGCCGAACGCGTGCACGAGACGTTCACCGCGCTGACGGTCGCGGGCGCCGAACCCGGCGTCGTGCTGGGCGAGGTCGCGCGGCTCACCGAGCAGCCGGTGGTGCTGGAGACGCTCTCGCACGAGGTGCTGGCCTACGACGCGGCCGGCACCGACCCGGCCGAGCTGCTCACCGGCTGGCCCGCGCGGTCGCGGGTGGTCCAGGTCGGCGAGCGCACCGGCTACCACCCGGGCGCGGGCTGGCTGGTCACCGTGGTCGGCGCGCGCGGCCACGACTGGGCGCGGCTGATCGTCGTGTGCGCCGACCAGCCGCCGCACCGCCACCGCGTGGTCGCCGAGCGCGCCGCGTCCGCGCTCGCCGTGCACCGCCTGGTCGCCAAGGACTCCGACGGCCTCGAGCGCCAGGCCCACCGCGCGGTGCTCGCCGAGCTGCTGACCTCGCCCGCGCCGTCGGCGGAACTGCTGGCCCGGGCGTCCGCGCTGGCCGTGCCGCTGACCGGGCGGCAGCTGGTCGGGCTCGCGGTGCGGCCGCGGTTCACCGGCATCGGGCGGCCCGCGTTGTCGACCCCACCGGTGCTGCGCGAGTTGGCCGAGGCGACGGCGCTGGCGGCGCGCCGCGCGAAGGTGTCGGCGCTGGTGGCGACCGACGACATCGGGGTGCGCGCGCTGATCGCGCTGTCCCCGGAGGCGAACGCCGACGCGGTCCTGCAGCGGCTCGCCACGGACGTCCACGAGGCCCGTTCGAGCGCGCCGGGGGTGCTCGCGGTCGGCACCACGGTGCTCTCGCCCGCCGGGGCGAGCCGGACGCTGCTGGAAGCCGGGCAGGTCGCGGCCGCCGCGCTGGGCGCGGGTGAGGAGCGGGTGCTGCACCGGCTCTCGGACGTCCGCCTGCGCGGCCTGCTGCACCTGCTCGCCGGGGACGAGCGGGTGACGGCGTTCGCGACCCGCGAACTGGGGCCGCTGCTGCAGCGCGACGCCGCGTCCGGCAGCCGGCTCGTGCCGGCGCTGCGGCACTACTGCGAGCAGGGCGGCAACAAGTCGGCGGCGGCCGCGGCCGCGCACACCTCGCGGACGGCGTACTACCAGCAGCTCGCCCGGATCGAGCAGGTCCTCGGCGTCCGGCTGGAGGAGCCGGAGTCGATGCTCTCGCTCTACGTCGCGCTGCTGGCGCTGGACCTCACCCGGCCGAGCGAAGAAGACTCACCCGGACGTGCAGCACAGTGATCGGCTCCGGCCTGCCGATGAGACCGATATGGCCCTCCTCCCGTTCGCTGCCTGCCTGCTGAGCCTGAGCTGCCTCGCGCCCGCGCAGCCGCCGGCGTCGACCCTGCAGCTGACCAGCCACGACACCGCCGGCCGGCTCGGCTCGGTCGTGCTGACCTGTAACCCGACCGGCGGCACGCACCCGAAGCGCGAGAAGGCGTGCGACGTCCTCGAAGGCGTGAACGGCGACTTCGCCCGGATCACCGGCCGGCACCAGGCTTGCACGCTGATCTACGCCCCGGTGGACGTCACGGCCGTCGGCACCTGGCGCGGCAAGCCGGCGTCGTACCGCACGACCTACGCCAACCGCTGCGAAGCCGACCGCGACTCGGACGGCGTCTTCGGCTTCTGAGGGGTTTCGCGCGCGGGAGCCGCCGGGCCGCCCCCACGACGGCCCGGTGGCTCCCGCTCGACGTAGAGACCACGCGCGAGCGGCCCGTTCGGTTCAGCCGAAGCGGCCGAGGGGAACGTCCCGGGCGGTGGCGCGGCTGAGGTTCCAGGCGGGCCAGCCGTCCGGGGTGTCGTCGCCGAGCATCTGGCGCAGCCCGCACGAACGCTCCGGCTCGGGCAGCCGCGCCGCGACGACCGGGATGGCGTCGGCGGAAAACCCGTACAGGTACCCGCGGTCCAGGGGCTTCCCGGCGTCGGCGCGGTCGAGGTTGGCGTCGGCGATGAGACGTTCCGGATCGAGGATCGCGAGGATCAGCAGCGCGGCGGCGGCCGTCCCGATCGCGGCGCGCGGCAGCCACGTCGAGCGCAGCTTGACCAGCGACGCCCCCACCAGCACGAAGACCGCGCCGAACCAGAATTCGCAGACCTCGACCAGCAGGCGGAGCACGGTGAAGCCGTAGGCCTGCTGGTAAGTCCACATGCGACTCAGCGCGGACCCGACGAGCACCAGGCTGAGCACGCTGAGCGCCCCCAGCAGGACACGCTGGCGGAGGCGATCGGCCGACGCGGCGTCCGGAGCCCAGCGCAGCGCGGCGGCGACGATGGCCAGGGTCAGCACGGTGACCGCGCAGAGCTGCCAGAAGCCGCCGCGGGCGTACTCGGCCGCGGTCAGGCCGTTGGTGCGCAGGACGTAGGCGGTGCCGCCGAACAGCACGACCAGCCGGACCCCGACCCAGACGCTGAAGATCAGCACGAGAACCACGAGCGGGACCGTCCACTCCAGACCGTATTTGCTCTGCTGTGGACGGTCGGCCGTCGCCCGGGCCGGTGGCGCGGCGAGGAAGTAGCACGCCCCGGCCACGAGCAGCGCGGCGACGGCGAAGACGAGACACCACCGCACGACGGTCCCGAAACTCAGCTCGGGGATCATCGCCTCGACAAGCGCGGCGAAGTCGGGATCGGCACTGGCCAGCAGCGGCACGAAGACGGCGACGAGCGCGGCGGCGGCCAGGACGGCGAGCGCGATCCGCCGCGCGACGCCGTCCCGCCGCGCGGTGAACTTCCCGATCCCCCGGCCGGCCCACGGAATCGCCCGCAGGGCTTCGAACGGGACGGCGAACATGTCGTAGAGCACGGTGTGGACGGTCCGGTTGCCCACGACCGCGAGCGACCCGGTGAAGACGGCGGCCAGCACGCAGAGGACGAACAGCCACCCGGACGCCCGGATCGCCCCCATGCTCAGCAGCCCGAGGGAGAGCGCGGCCCACCCGGCGTTCCCCCAGGTGAGAGCGCCCTTGTGCCCTTCCCGCGCCCGCCGGTCGGCGACCGCGACGGCGCCGACGACGGCGACCCCGGTGAGCAGCCACCCGATGCCGGGCCGGTCGACGGGCAGCAGGAGCGCACCGGCCACCCCGGCGATCCCGGCGGCGGGCAGCACGGCTGACGGAAGCGGAACGACGGCGGACTTGGGCGGCGGCAGCGGCCGCAGCAACACAGGTGGCGCGGCCACGGCCACCCCACCACCCGCGAGCCCCGGCGCGGCGACTCCGGATTCCCGGGTCGGGCCGGTCCCCCGACCACCCGCACCACCACCGCTTTCCCCGGTAGTGACGTCCCCTTCGAACCGCGCCGCGCCACGGGCCCGCCCGACCGCACGGCGCCCCGCCACCCCGGACCCCGCGCCACCCTCGCCGGCCCCGACCCGCGCCGCACCGGACCCCCGCCCGACCACACCACGCCCCACCATCCCGGGCTCCCGCACCGTTGCCCCCACATCCGCGGTGTCCTCTCCGGACCACGCCGCACCGGTCCCCCGCCCGGCCACGCCACCTCCCGCCGCGGCCGGATCCGCGTTCCCCGGCACCCGGGACGCGGCGGTCCGCTTACCCCGCGGCACCCCGCCGCTCCCACCGACACTGGACTTCGGCATTTCGCCTGCCTTCTCGAGTTTCCGCGTTCACTTTTGCAAATGTTCATCGCCGGAGCACTCCTCGGGGGTATGAGTGGCGACAAGAGTTCCACCCCGCATCACCCCTCACGGCACCGGCAACTCAGCCCGTCGGGAGAGTCACCCGGATCCGGCCACCGGTCCCCGCCGACGGCTCCACCACGCCGATCGACCCGCCGTGCAGCTCCACGGCCCACCGCGCGATGGCCAGCCCCAGCCCCGTCCCGCCGCCGGTCGGCCGCTCGCCGCGCGTGAAGCGCTCGAAGACCCGCGTCCGGTCCGCCGGCGCGATGCCCGGGCCCTCGTCGCACACCTCGATGCGCACCTCACCCACCCGCAGCTCCGCGAGAATCCGCACCACGCCGCCCGCGGGCCCGTGCCGGGCCGCGTTCTCCAGGAGGTTCGCCACCACCTGGAACAGCCGTCCGCGATCCGCCGTCACCACCGCGTCCGGCGGGGACACCGACACCTCGAAGCGCACCCCGCGCACCAACGCGGCCTCGGAGACCGCCTCGGACAACAACGAAGACAGGGGGAACGACGTCTTGTGCAGCGGGATCGCCCCCGCGTCCAGGCGCGAGAGGTCCAGCAGCTCGTCGACCAGCGTCGCCAGCCGTTCGGTCTGCTGCAACGCCGTCTTCAACGTCGCCGGGTCCGGGTCCTCGACGCCGTCCACGAGGTTCTCCAGCACTCCGCTCAACGCCGTGATCGGCGTCCGCAGCTCGTGGGACACGTTCGCGATCAGCTCGCGCCGCTGCCGGTCGGCGTCGCCGAGGTCCCCCGTCATCAGGTTGAACGCCTGCGCGAGCTCGCCCACCTCGTCGCGCGTGGTGGCGCGGACGCGACGCGTGTAGTCGCCCTTCGCCATCGCCCGCACCGCGCCGGTCATCTCGCGTAGCGGCCGGGTCATCCCGTGCGCCAGCACCTGCGACAGCACCAAGGCGAGCACCATCGCCGTGATCGTCGTCTTCGGCGGCAGCCAGCCGATCTGCCAGTTGAAGAAGGCGAACGCGACGCCGCCGGACCCGAGCATCAGGATCGCCAGCTTCAGC
Source organism: Amycolatopsis sp. NBC_00355 (assembly GCF_036104975.1). GTDB lineage: Bacteria > Actinomycetota > Actinomycetes > Mycobacteriales > Pseudonocardiaceae > Amycolatopsis. Next base: position 4,078,014 of record NZ_CP107982.1, read on the forward strand.
TTGATCGACCGGACGCGGTCCAGCGGCCGCGGCAGCAGCTCCGCCACCTTCACGACGACCCGCTTCACGATCCCGCCTCCAGCGCGTAGCCGACGCCGTGCACGGTGCGGATCAGGTCCGCCCCGAGCTTCCGGCGCAACGCCTTGATGTGGCTGTCCACCGCCCGCGTCGCCGCGGACGTGCCGTGGACGTCCCAGTCCCACACCTCCGAGAGCAGCCGTTCCCGCGGCTGCACCACCCGCGGCCGGCGCGCGAAGTGCACCAGCAGGTCGAACTCGATCGGCGTCAGCTGCGCCGCCACCCCGGCCCGGGCGACGCGCCGCTGGTCGACGTCGATCTCGAGGTCGCCGAGCACGATCCGCGCGCCGTGCCCGGACGAAGACCGCTCGACCCGCCGCAGCAGCGCGTGCACGCGGGCCGTCAGGACCCGCATCGAGAACGGCTTCGTCAAGTAGTCGTCGGCGCCGACGCCGAGCCCGACCAGCATGTCCGTCTCGTCGGCGCGCGCGGTCAGCATCAGCACGGGCACCGGCCGCCGCCCCTGGATCCGGCGGCAGACCTCCAGGCCGTCGAACCCGGGGAGCATCACGTCCAGCACCACCAGGTCCGGTTCCCAGGACGCCTCGGCCTCGACGGCGGCCGGCCCGTCGTGGGCGACGTCCACGGTGAACCCTTCGGCCCGCAGCCGGGCCGCGATCGACGCGGCGATGGTGACGTCGTCCTCGACGACGAGCACGCGCCGCCCTACCGGTTCCATGAGGGCGACTTTAAGCACCGGAGGTGGAGACGGTCCGCGCGAACTGTGGAGATCCTGTGGAGACCGTGAACCGGCAGGTCACGGACGCCGCGTGTTGCGAAGAGGTTGCGTGGGGACTACGGCGTGATGTGTGACGTACGTCATGCATTGCGACGGCGTGAACGCAATCGACAGTCTGCGTTCCGACGCGGCGAAGAGTGAACAGTCTGCCAATGCCACCGCGCGCACCCCGGCGAGCAGGATTCCGCAATGGCGCCGACACCCGCAGACCAGCGCGTGCACGAGGACGGCCGGGTCGAGCTCGAACCCGGTGACGTCCGGTCTCTCGAAGGCAGCCGGTTCTTCAACGACGAACTGGCCCCCGTCCCCGTCGAGAAACGGACCTGGACCACCTACAACTACTTCGCGCTCTGGATGGGGATGGCGCACAACATCCCCAGCTACGCCCTGGCCGCGTCGCTGATCGCGCTCGGCATGAACTGGGTCCAGGCGCTGATCACCATCACCATCGGCAACCTGGTCGTGCTGGCGCCGATGCTGCTCAACAGCCACGCCGGCACGAAGTACGGCATCCCGTTCCCCGTGTTCGCCCGCGCCTTCTACGGCATGCGCGGCGCCAACCTGGCCGCGCTGCTGCGGGCGTTCATCGCCTGCGGCTGGTTCGGCATCCAGACCTGGGTCGGCGGCGAGGCTATCTACGTCATCCTCGGGCGCCTGCTCGGCTCGTGGTGGCGGGACGCACCGGAGATCGCCGGGCAGCACTGGACGCTCTGGCTGTCCTTCGTGGTCTTCTGGATCGGCCAGATGCTGATCATCTGGCGCGGCATGGAGGCGGTCCGCCGGTTCGAGAACTGGACGGCGCCCCTGGTGTCGGTCGGCTTCCTGATCATGCTCGGCTACGTGCTGGTCAAGGCGGGCGGGCTCGGCCCGATCCTGGCCGACGGCGGCAAGCTCGGCTGGGGCCCGGACTTCTGGAAGGTGTTCGCGCCGTCGCTGATGGCGATGATCGCGTTCTGGTCGACGCTCTCGCTGAACATGCCGGACTTCACGCGTTTCGGCGGCAGCCAGCGCAAGCAGGTCCGCGGCCAGATCCTCGGCCTGCCGACGACGATGACGTTCATCGCGATCGTGGCCATCCTGACCACGTCGGGCGGGCACGTGCTCTACGGCGAGGACATCTGGGACCCGGCGCAGCTGGCCGACAAGTTCACCAGCCCGGTCGTGGTCGTCGTCGCGCTGGTCGCGCTGGTGCTCGCGACGATCTCGGCGAACCTCGCGGCCAACGTCGTCAGCCCGTCCTACGACTTCTCCAACGCCTTCCCGAAGAAGATCACCTTCGCGGTCGGCGGCGGGATCACCGGCGTCATCGGCGTCCTGATCCAGCCGTGGCGCCTCTACTCCGACCCGAACATCTACATCTTCGCGTGGCTCGGCTTCTACGGCGGCCTGCTCGGCGCGGTCGCCGGCGTGCTCGTCGCCGGGTACTGGGTGATCGCCCGCACGAAGCTCAAGCTGAAGGACCTCTACACACCCGATGGGGTGTATTGGTTCAGTGGCGGCTGGAACTGGCGCGCGCTGGTCGCGACGCTGGTCGGAGCCGTTCTTTCGGTCGGCGGTGCCTATGGCGGGCCGTTCCCCGACGGCGGGCTGATCCCGTTCCTCAAGCCGCTTTACGACTACAACTGGGTGGTCGGCTTCGTCGCGGCGTTCGCCGTCTTCGCCGCCCTCTCTCTGTCCGCTAACAAGGAGGAAGCCAGTGAGCGTGGTCCGAGCCGCATTGATCCAGCAGCGGTGGACGGGTGACAAGGAGTCCATGATCAAGGCGGCGGTCGACCACATCGCCTCCGCCGCCTCGCAGGGCGCCCAGGTCGTCTGCCTGCAGGAACTGTTCTACGGCCCCTACTTCTGCCAGGTGCAGGACACCGAGTTCTACTCCTACACCGAGGGTATCCCGGACGGGCCGACGACCAAACTCATGCAGGAGGTCGCCGAGCGCCACGGCGTGGTGCTGATCGTGCCGATGTACGAGGTCGAGCAGCCCGGCGTCTACTACAACACCGCCGCGGTGATCGACGCCGACGGCACGTACCTCGGCAAGCACCGCAAGAACCACATCCCGCAGGTCAAGGGGTTCTGGGAGAAGTTCTACTTCCGGCCCGGGAACCTGGGCTACCCGGTGTTCGACACCGCCGTGGGCCGCATCGGCGTCTACATCTGCTACGAGCGGCACTTCCCGGAGGGCTGGCGCGCGCTGGGCCTGGCAGGCGCGAAGATCGTGTTCAACCCGTCGGCGACCAGCCGGGGCCTGTCGCAGTACCTGTGGAAGCTGGAGCAGCCGGCGGCCGCGGTGGCGAACGAGTACTTCGTCGGCGCGATCAACCGCGTCGGCGTGGAACCATTGGGAGAGAACGACTTCTACGGCCAGACGTACTTCGCCGACCCGCGCGGCCAGCTGATCGGCGACGCGGCGTCCGACACCGACGACGAGGTCGTCATCCGCGACCTCGACATGACGCTGCTCGACGAGGTCCGGGACCTCTGGGCGTTCTACCGCGACCGCCGGCCGGACACCTACGGCCCCCTCACGGAGGCCTGATGACCACGCTCATCAAGGGTGGCCAGGTCGTCTCGCCGTCGGGCGCTCTGCTGGCGGACGTGCTGGTGGACGGCGAGACCATCGCCGCCGTCGGCGCGCCCGGCACACTGAGCGGCGACGAGACGATCGACGCGACCGGCAAGTACGTGCTGCCCGGCGGGATCGACGCGCACACGCACATGGAGATGCCGTTCGGCGGCACGCATTCGGTCGACACGTTCTCGACCGGCACCACGGCCGCGGCCTGGGGCGGCACGACGACGATCATCGACTTCGCCGTGCAGGCCAAGGGCACGTCGCTGCTGTCCACGATGGACAAGTGGCACTCCAAAGCGGACGGCAACTGCGCGATCGACTACGGCTTCCACATGATCGTCTCCGACGTCAACGACCAGTCGCTGAAGGAGATGGAGGCCTGCGTCGACGCCGGGGTCGGCAGCTTCAAGATGTTCATGGCCTACCCGGGCGTGTTCTACTCGACCGACGGCGAAATCCTGCTGGCCATGCAGAAGGCGCGCGAGATCGGCGCCACGATCATGATGCACGCGGAGAACGGCATCGCGATCGACCAGCTGGCCGCGCAGGCGGTGGCCGCCGGCAACACCGACCCGGTGCAGCACGGCCTGACCCGGCCGCCGGAGCTGGAGGGCGAGGCGACGTCACGGGCGATCCAGCTCGCGAAGGTCACCGGCTCGCCGCTCTACATCGTGCACCTCTCGGCGTCGCAAGCGCTTGCGGCGGTCGCCGAGGCGCGCAACGACGGCCAGAACGTCTTCGCCGAAACATGCCCGCAGTACCTCTACCTGTCCATTGAGGACCTGGCCAAGCCGGACTTCGAGGGCGCGAAGTACGTCGCGTCGCCGCCGCTGCGGGAGAAGTCGCACCAGGCCGACCTGTGGCGCGGGCTGCGGACGAACGACCTGTCCGTGGTGTCGACCGACCACTGCCCGTTCTGCTTCAAGGACCAGAAGGAGCTGGGCCGCGGCGACTTCCGGGCGATCCCGAACGGGATCCCGGGGGTCGAGCACCGGATGGACCTGCTGCACCAGGGCGTCGTCGCGGGTGAGCTGACGCTCGGGCGCTGGGTCGAGACGTGCTCGGCGACGCCGGCGCGGATGTTCGGGCTGTACCCGCGCAAGGGTGTGATCGCCGCGGGTTCGGACGCCGACATCGTCGTCTACGACCCCACTGCGACCCAGACGCTGTCGGCCGAGACGCACCACATGAACGTGGACTACTCGGCGTACGAAGGGTTCGAGCTGACCGGTCGCGTGCACACGGTGCTGTCCCGGGGGCGTGTCGTGGTGTCGCCTGACGGGTTCACCGGGTCGACGTCGCACGGCAAGTTCCTGTCCCGTTCGCTGAACCAGTACCTGAACTGAGGAGCGGCCGATGGACTTCGGGATCGTGCTGCAGACGGACCCGCCCGCGCGGGACGTCGTGCGGCTGATGAAGGACGCCGAGGACGCCGGGTTCCGCTACGGCTGGACGTTCGACTCCTGCGTGCTGTGGCAGGAGCCGTTCGTCATCTACTCGGCGATCCTGGCCGCGACGTCGTCGCTGGTGGTCGGGCCGATGGTGACCAGCCCGGGCACCCGCGACTGGTCGGTGATGGCGTCGACGTTCGCCACGCTCAACGACATGTACGGCAACCGGACGGTCTGCGGCATCGGCCGCGGCGACTCCGCGCACCGGGTCGTCGGGAAGCCACCGTCCACTTTGGCCACCGTGCGCGACTGCATGCACGTGGTCAAGGAGCTCGCCGAAGGGCGGGCGGTCGAGATGAACGAGACGACCGTGCAGATCCCGTGGATCCGCAACGGCCGGCTGGAAATGTGGATGGCCGGGTACGGGCCGAAGGCGCTGAAGACGGTCGGCGAGCACGCCGACGGCTTCATCCTGCAGTGCGCGGACCCGGCGATCGCGCGCTGGACGATCGGCGCGGTGCGGGACGCGGCGCGGGCGGCCGGGCGCGATCCGGGCGGCATCACGATCTGCGTCGCGGCCCCGGCGTACGTCGGCGACGACCTGGCGCACCAGCGCGAGCAGCTGCGCTGGTTCGGCGGGATGGTCGGCAACCACGTCGCGGACCTGGTCGCGCGCTACGGATCTTCCGGGGCGGTGCCGAAGGAGCTGACCGACTACATCCGCGAGCGGGAGGGGTACGACTACAGCCACCACGGCAAAGCGGGCAACCCGTCGACGGAGTTCGTCCCGGACGAGATCGTCGACCGGTTCTGCCTGCTGGGCCCGCCTTCGGCGCACGTCTCCCGCCTGCAAGAGCTGGCGGAGCTGGGCGTGGACCAGTTCTCGCTGTACCTGATGCACGACGACCGCGAGGCGACCCTCTCCTCGTACGGCTCGCAGATCATCCCGAAGCTCACCGCCTGAAAGCCGTGAAGGCCTCCTTACCGGCTCTTACGGCCGGGAAGGAGGCCTTCACGGCTTTCGGTGTGCGTAGGGCTCGCCCTACCTCGGTTCCGGGGGCGCGCACCAGCGCGCCCCCGGTCCCGGCGGCGGGACGATCGGGCCCATGAGATCTCCGAAACTCCGTGCTGCGCTGGCTCTGGGGGCCGCCACGCTCGCGGTGGGCGCACTCGCGCCCGCGGCGGTGGCGAGCCCCGCCGGAATCGTCTGGGAGCCCTGCCCCACCGGCTCGCCGGCCGGATACGACTGCGGCCGCCTCGACGTCCCACTGTCCTATCAGGACCCGTCCGCCGGGACGGTGTCGGTGGCGATCGGCCGTCTGCCCGCCACCGACCAGGCCCACAAGCTGGGCACGATCTTCTACAACCCGGGCGGCCCGGGCTCGTCCGGCCGCTTCGCGCCGGCCTTGACACCTTTCCTGCACACCCGCTACGACATCGTCGGGATCGACCCACGCGGGGTCGGGGCGAGCTCGAAGATCCACTGCTTCACCGATCCGTCGCAGCTGGAAGTGCTGCAGCGGGCGCTCGGGACGTTCCCGCTGACCCCGGAAGCCGAGCAGCAGCAGATCGCGGACACCCGGACCGTGACCGACCTGTGCGAGCAGAACGCCGGGCCGCTGGTGAACCACCTGTCCACCGGCACGATCGCCCGCGACCTGGACCGCCTGCGCGCCGCGTTCGGCGAGCCGAAGCTGCGCTACTACGGGAAGTCGTACGGCACGTACATCGGCGAGACGTACGCGAACCTGTTCCCCGGTCGCGTCGGCACACTGGCCTTGGACGCCGTCGACGACCCGTCGCGCTGGGCGACCGGCACGGGCCCGATGAGCTACCGGCTGGCGGGCTACGTCGACGGCCCGCGGGCGCTCCAGTCCTTTTTGGACGCCTGTGCCGCGCGCTGCACCTTCGACTACCCGGCCATCCTCGACCGCTTGGCGACCGGCCCGATCACGGTAACGGACACCAACGGTCGCCAGATCGCCGTCACGTACCAGAGCGCGATCGCCCAGATCCACAACTACCTGACGGACGCCCAGGCAGCCCCGCAGCTGGCGGCGTTCCTCACCGCGCTGGCAGACCCATCGTCGCTCGCCCCGGCGTCCGCCGGCGGCCCCCCGGACGTCGATTCGATGCTGGGCGGCGGCGCAACCCTGTGCTCGGACGCGGCGAACCCGCGTGACCCGGCGGTCTGGGCGGACTACGCCCGCGCAGCCGACCGAATCGGCCGCGGCTTCGGCCCGTACGACGTCTACAAGACGCTCCCGTGCGCGAGCTGGGACGTCACGGATACGGGCCGCTACACGGGCCCGTGGAACCGCCCGACAGCCCCGATCCTCCTGCTGGCCAACAAGCAGGGCGACCTGGAGACCCCGTACGACGGCGCGCAGCGCACGGAGAAGCTGCTGGCCAACGCCCGCTTGCTAACCCTCGACACGTACGGCCACGGTTCCCGCGGCAAGAGCGCGTGTGTCGACAAGTCGCTGGACACGTATTTCCTGACGGGCACAGTCCCGGCGCGAGGCGTGGTCTGCGCCCCGGACAAGGGCCCGTTCGGCTGACCCGAGGGTCGCGGCCGTCCGGTCTGTAACGGACCGGGCGGCCGCGGCGACTCTGGCGATTGATCAGTTCCCGCAGAGATCGGCACCGGCATGGACATCGCGGAGCGCGCGCAAGCACTCGCCCTGAAGATCCGCAAGCACAAGGACGGCATCGAGACCGAAGAGGCGACCAAGAACGCCTTCGTGATGCCGTTCATCAGCACCGTGCTCGGTTACGACGTGTTCAACCCGGCCGAGGTGATCCCCGAGTTCACCGCCGACGTGGGCACCAAGCGGGGCGAGAAGATCGACTACGCCATCGTGCACAACGGGCAGGTGCAGGTCCTCGTCGAGGCGAAGAAGATCAACGACCCGCTCAAGATCGAGCACGCGTCGCAGCTCTTCCGCTACTTCGCCGTCACGAACGCGCGGATCGCCGTGCTGACCAACGGGCAGGTCTACCAGTTCTACACCGACCTCGACGCGCCGAACCGGATGGACGCCAAGCCGTTCCTGGTGATGGACTTCGCGGACATCGACGAGACCTTGCTGCCCGAACTGGCGAAGCTCACGAAGGAGGACTTCGACCTCGACTCGGTCATCAGCGCCGCCGGCGAGCTGAAGTACATCGGGCAGCTCAAGCGCATCCTCGCGGCTCAGTTCAAGGAGCCGGAGGACGAGTGGGTGAAGTTCCTGACGACGCGGGTCTACGAAGGGGCGTTCACCCAGCGCGTACGCGAGCAGTTCGGCCCGCTGGTGAGCAAGGCGACCCGCCAGTTCCTGAACGAGCAGGTCAACGACCGGCTGAAGAACGCCCTCGGCGGGCCTGACGCCTACGTCAGTGTCTCGACCGGAGCCGGGACCGGCACCGCGTCGCAGGCCGAGCCGCCGGTCGCCGAGAGCCCCGAGCGCGAAGACGAACTCGTCACCACCGAGGAAGAGCTGGAGGGCTACCGGGTGGTCCGCGCCATCGTCTGCGGCGAGGTACCGGCCGCGAGGATCGCCGCCCGCGATACCAAAACCTACTTCGGCGTGCTGCTCGACGACAACAACCGCAAGCCCATCGCCCGGCTGTGGTTCAACCGCTCGAAGAAGTACCTCGGCGTCTTCGACGAGAACAAGGCCGAGACCCGCATCCCCATCACGAGCGTGGAGGAGATCTACACCCACGCCGACCACCTGCGGCGCACGGTGGCGCGATACATGGCCGCACCCCCGATCGCCGCCGACGTCGTCGAAGAACCTCAGTCCACGAGTGCTTGATAGACCAGCTGCCGCAGCTGGGGGCGCAGCCGGTAGGTGCTCGACGGCAGCAGCTGTGTGTAGAAGCCCACCGTGATGTCCTCCGCCGGGTCCACCCAGAACGCCGTGCTCGCCGCGCCGCCCCAGGCGAACTCTCCGGCCGACGACAGTGTCCGCGCCTTCACCGGGTCCTCCAGTACTGAGAATCCCAGGCCGAAACCGTGCCCGTCGAAGGGCATCTCCGCGAACAACGGGCGCCCGTACGCCTCCAGGTCCACGTGGCCCGGCAAGTGGTTGCTCGCCATCAGCGACACCGTGCGCGGCGACAGCAGCCGGACGTCGTCGAGAACTCCCCGCGCAGCAACATCTCCGAGAAACGCCGGTAGTCCGAAGCCGACGACACCAACCCGCCGCCGCCCGAGAGGCATGACGGGCGGGTCGTGCCCAGCGCCCCGAACGCGTCGTTGCGGGCGATGCCGCCGGAGGGGTCCGGCAGGTACATCGCCGCCAGGCGGTCGGTGTCGGTGGTGAAGAAGCCCGTGTCCGTCATGCCCAGCGGGCCGAAGATGCGGGAGGCGAAGAACTCGTCCAGCGACTGCCCCGACACCACCTCGACGACGCGGCCGAGGACGTCCGTCGCGATCGAGTAGTTCCACTCCGCGCCCGGCTGGAACAGCAGCGGCAGCTTCGCCCACTGCTCGGAACACGCGGCCAGGTCCAGGCCCGGCGGGGTGCCCCACTCGAAGCCCGCCGACCGGTAGATCGCGTCCACCGGGTGGCCGTGGTGGAAGCCGTACGTCAGGCCCGCCGTGTGCGTCAGCAGGTGCCACACCCGGATCGGGCCGGTCGCGGGTTCGGTCAGCGGCTTGAGCGCCGACCCCTTGACGTACACCCGCGGCGACGCGAACTCCGGCAGCCACTGCGAGATCGGGTCGTCCAGCTCCAGCAGGCCCTCTTCGGCGAGGATCATCGCGGCGACCGACGTGATCGGCTTGGTCATCGAGAAGATCCGCCACAGCGTGTCCGGCTCGACCGGCAGCCCGGCCTCGACGTCGCGATGGCCGCCGCTGCCGACGTGCACGATCTTGCCGTGCCTGCTCACCACCGCGAGCCAGCCGGGCAACCGTCCATTGTCGACATACCGGGCGAAGTGGTCGTCGATCCGCTTCAGCCGCGCCGCGTCGAACCCGGCCTCGGCCGGGTCGACGTCTACCTTCAGCTCACCCATGCAGCGAGGTTACTTCTCCCGCGCGCGCTCGGCCGCTTTCTCTTCGCGCCAGGCTTCGTCGTTCTTGCCGACGCGCCAGTAACCGGAGATCGACAGCAGCTCGCGCCGCACGCCCCGCTCGTCGAGCAGGTAGCGGCGCAGCTCGCGGACGAAGCCCGCCTCGCCGTGCACGAACGCCTGCACGACGCCCTCGCGCCACGGCAGGGCCCGCACCGCCGCGGCGACGTCGCCGCCCGACGCGCGGTGCAGCCAGGTGATCTGCGCGTCCGCCTTCGTGACCAGCGCCTGCTCTTCGCTCTCGTCCTCGACCAGGATCACGGCGTGCGCCGAGACGCCGGCCGGGAGCGCCTCGAGCGACGCCGCGATGGCCGGCAACGCGCTCTCGTCGCCGGCCAGCAGGTGCCAGCCGGCGTCGGCGCCCGGCGCGTACCCGCCACCCGGGCCGGACAGCAGCAGCTCGTCACCCGGCTTCGCCGCGGCCGCCCACGGGCCGGCGATGCCTTCGTCCCCGTGGTGGACGAAGTCCAAGACCAGCTCGCCGGCCTGCGGGTCGAACGCCCGCACCGTGTAGGACCGCATCCGCGGCCACTGCTCGCGCGGGAGGGTGGCCCGGATCTCCTGGACGTCGAACGGCTCCGGGTACTCGACGCCGGGGACCTTGAAGAGCACCTTGACGTAGGCGTCGGTGCAGGCGTTGGGCGTGAAGTCCGCGATGCCCTCACCGCCCGCGACGATCCGGATCATGTGCGGGGTGAGGCGCTCGGTGCGCAGCACGCGCAGCTTCACCGCGGGCCGTCCGGACCGCCGGGGTGCTTCGGCCATCGGCCATCTCCTCGTTCAGGTACTAAGGCTTACCTAACTCACCCTACTCGCCAGACGCGCCTCCGGGCCATCCGGCGGGTCGAGTTCTTCCAGCATCCGGGCGAACGCGACCGCCGTGCGCGCCCGGAACCCGAGGAAGAACCGGTTGGCGAGCGGCACGCCCCAGCGTCCCCGGGTCGCCGCGTCGACCACCCGGTGCTCGACGCGGGCGCCGGCCGGATCGGCCGTGACGCGGTACTCGCCGCGGTACCACCAGCCACCCTGGACCGCGAGGAACCCCCGGTCGCGATCGACCTCCGTCCGCATCGGGTAGCCGCCGCCGGTCACCCGGCGCAGCACCTGCTCGAACACCTCCGCCGGGGGTCGCGCGACGACCCCCGAAGCCTCCGCAAGCGTTTTCACCCGCGCGGATCCGAGACGCGGGTGTTCTGGAACGCCGTGACCAACCACTCGCCGTCCTCCTGGACCAGCGCGAAACCGACGGTGGACGCACGGCCCGCGTCGGTGGTGTCGCCACCACCGAGCGAGGAGCCACCGCCGACCACGGCGATGGCGACGTCCGGGCGGACGAACCGCACCTTGGTCTCGGCGCCGAGGTTCCCGGTCAGCTTCGAGCCCTTCAACGGCCCTTCGAAGAGCGCGCGATGCCCGCTCTCGATCGCGGCGCGACCAGGCATGTTCAGCCCGAAGAACGTGATGTAGTCCGCGTCTTCGGTGAAGAGCCGGCCGTACGCGGCGGCGTCGCCGTCGTTCCAGGCCTGCGTGAGCCGGTCGAGCACGGCGCGGACGTCGGCTTCGGCGGTGGTCGTGGTCATGAGATCCCCTTTGCGAACGCTGTTCGTCTTACGAACACCGTTCTACATACGAACGCCGTTCGCGTCAAGTACAGTGTTCGTGAACAGAACCCCGGAGGTGCTCGTTGACCGTTCCCCCGCCGCCGTGGCGCCGCGCCCCGCGCCGCCGCGCCGCGAAACCCGCGCTCTCGCAGGAGCTCGTCGTCAAGACGGCGCTCGAGATCCTGGCGGAGGAGGGCTTCGACGCGGTGACGATGCGCCGGGTCGCGCAGGAGCTGGAGACGGGACCCGCGTCGCTCTACGCGCACGTGTCGAACAAGGACGAGCTGGCGGAGCTGATGCTCGACGCCGTCCTGGGCGACCTGCCGCTGCCGGCACCCGACCCGGCGCGCTGGGACGAGCAGGTGAAGGACCTGGTGCGGGCGCAGATCCACGCGATGGTCGCGCACCCGGGCATCGCGCGGGTGGCCTGGAACATCGCCGTGCCGGTCAACCCCAGCGCACTGCACCAGGGCGAGGCGATGCTCGCGCTGCTGCGCGCGGGCGGTCTCGATCTCAAGCAGGCGACGTTCGCCGGGGACGCGCTTTCGCTCTACGCCAAGGCATATGCGTACGAGGCGAGCGGCTGGACGTGGGGGGAGATCGACGCCGACGACGTCTCCGAGCGCGGGAAGCAGATGCTGGCTTACATGCAATCGCTGCCGGCCGACGCGTTCCCGAACATGCTGCGGATGGGCGAGTTCTTCAGCGCCGAGACCGCCGCCGAGCGGCTGGACTTCGCGCTCGACGTGTTCCTGGCCGGCCTGAAGGTGGTCGCGGCCAGGAACACGTGAGCGTCAGGGGACCAGGACGATCTTGCCGCGCGTGTGGCGCTGCTCCAGCTCGAGGTAGGCGTCCTGCACCTCGGCGAGCGGGTAGACGCTCGCGATGGGCACCTCCAGCAGGCCCTTGGCGATCAGCGTCGCCAGCTCGCGCAGGACGTCCGACGTCGACGCGGCCATGCTGCCCTCGGCCTTGACGTTGTACTTCTCCGCCGCGGCGAAGTCGATGATCGTGTCGATCCGGCCCGCGTACACGCCGAGCCGCAGGGCCAGGTCGACGTAACCGTCGCCGTAGGTGTCGATGAACGCGTGAACGCCGTCCGGCGCGGCCTTCTCGATCCGCTCCTCGACGCCCTCGCCGTACTCGACCGGCACGACGTCGAGCTCGCGCAGCCACGCGTGGTTCGCTTCGCTCGCGAGGCCGATCACGGTGGCACCGGACAGCTTCGCCAGCTGGACGGCCAGTGAGCCGACGCCGCCCGCGGCCCCCGAGACGACAACCGTCTCGCCTTCGCGCGGGTAGACCGCGCGCACCGCGGCGTACGCGGTGGCGCCGGCGACGTACAGCGAACCGGCCGCCTCCCACGAAACGCCGTCGGGGCGCGGCGTCAGGTTCTCCGCCGGCGCCACGACGAACTCCGCCTGGCTGGACCGGTCGTGGACGAAACCGATGACCTCGTCGCCGACCTCGATCTCCTCGACGCCCTCACCGAGTTCGGCGACCACGCCGGCGAAGTCGCTGCCCTGGCCCGCCGGGAAGGTCGCCGGCCAGCGGTCGTGCAGCAGGCCGCGTCTGATCGAGATCTCTCCGGGGTTGATCCCGGCCGCGCGGACCTCGACGAGCACCTGGCCCGGTCCGGGCACCGGGCGCGGAACGTCTTCCACCCGCAGGACGTCCACATCGCCGTACTCGCCGAACCTGATCGCGCGCGCCATGGGCCCTCCTCCAACGTTGTTGCTTGATGCAAGTAACAACGTGGGCCGGAGATTTATGCCCGGGAAGATCAGCGGCCGGTTCGCAGGCGGGCCGCGCCGTCGAGCAGTTCGCCCACGGTCCGGCGGGCCGGGGCGCTGTCGGCCGAGGCCGGAGCGGCGATCGCGAGCAGGTCGTCGTCGAGGCGGAGGAAGTCGGCCAAAGCCCGCTGCGCCGCGGTCAGCGAGCCGAGCCCGGGCGGAACCGGGGGTTCGAGATCGCCGTCGGCGGCCCGGTCGAAGGCTTCTTCGTCGCGTTCCCAGTTGCCGTAGGCGGCCAGCCAGGCGAGGTAGAGCGGGCGGAGATCTCCGCCAGCGAGCTCGGCGCGGACTCCGGCGATCTCCGGCAGCAAGGTCTCGGGGTCGTAGTCGATGTCATCGGTGTCGCCGGTGTCGTCCTCGCTGATGAAGTCGACCACGACGAACTCGCCCGCACACGCGATGTCGAGATAGCCATCCGCGTGGTGATCCTCGACGACGCCGGGATCGAGCAGGTCGCCCGGCAGGCGGAGCATCACGCGGCGGGTACCCCAGTCGGCCAGGTACAGGTGCGCGTCGTAGTAGCGCTCGACCAAGAGGCGCGGATCGCCCTTGAAATCTCCCCAGTGGTACTCGTTGGCGAAGCGGGTGGCGGTGATCGTCGCCCGCGTGGACAGCGACCGGACCTCAGCCTGTTCCGCGCGGCTCAGCGGGCGGTCGATCGCCAGGAACTCGTAGTACTGGTACTCGCTCACTACCTGTCCGTTTCCTCCGTGACGGTGAACGGCCGCGCCCGGAAATCCGACTCGTCGCCCAGGTGGATGAACAGCCACCCCTCGATCGTCTCGTCGTCGGCCAGGACCGCCCACCCGCGTCCACTGACCTGGTCGCCCTCGTCGACGCCTTCCCAGGTGAATTCGAGACCCGGCCGGCCATCCCGGTCGGCCGGACGGCAGTCCAGGTTGCCCTCGACGGCGACGAACCCGAGCTGTCCGGTCCCGTCCTCGGCGAATTCGATGAAACCCGGACCGGCCAGGTCGACCGCGTCGCGGTCCCAGGCGCTCATTTCCACGATCCGCCACCGGCCGAGCAACGCCACCGGCTCAGCCCGCGAGCCGGCGGACCACGCCGTCGGCCAGCAGGCGGCCGCGATCGGTCAGGACCGCGCGGCCGCGGGAGTCCAATGCGGACGGATCGAGCAGGCCCTCCGCCGCCGCCGCGCGGGCTTCCGCCAGGCCCGGCTCGTCCAGGACGTCCAGCGGCAGTCCTTCGGCGACGCGCAGTTCGAGCATGATCCGCTCGAGGTGCTGGTCGTCGTCGGTGAGCACCTCGCGGCCGCCCGCGGGCGAGTCGCCGTCGGCGAGCAGGGCGGCGTAGCGCGCCGGGTGCTTGACGTTCCACCAGCGCACCCCGCCGACGTGGCTGTGCGCGCCCGGGCCGGCGCCCCACCAGTCGTCGCCGCGCCAGTAGGCGAGGTTGTGGCGGCAGCGGGCGGCGTCGGTCGCCGCCCAGTTCGACACCTCGTACCAGCGCAGGCCGGCCGCCGACAGGGTCGCGTCGATCATCTCGTAGTCCGCGGCCAGCACGTCGTCGTCCGGCGCTGGCAGCTCGCCGCGGCGCACCCGGCGGGCCAGCGCGGTGCCCTCCTCGACGATCAGCGCGTACGCCGAAACGTGGTCGACCCCGGCGGCCAGCACGGCCTCCAAGGTCGCCTGCAGGTCTTCGCGACGCTCGCCGGGCGTGCCGTAGATCACGTCCAGGTTCACGTGCTCGAACCCGGCCGCGCGCGCTTCGGCGGCGGCCTTCCCCGGCCGGCCGGGCGTGTGCACGCGGTCGAGGATCTTGAGCACGTGCTGCGCCGCGGACTGCATGCCCAGCGACACCCGCGTGTAGCCCGCCTCCCGGATGCCCGCGAAGAACTCCGGCGACGTCGACTCCGGGTTCGACTCGGTGGTGACCTCGGCGCCGGGCGCGAGGCCGAAGACGTCGCGGACGGCGTCGAGCACCGACCGGAGCCCGTCGGCGCCGAGCAGGGACGGCGTTCCGCCCCCGACGAAGACCGTCTCCGCGGCGGGCGGCACGACCAGCACCTTCGCGGCCAGCTCCAGCTCCCGGCGCAGCCCTTCCAGCCACGACTGCGGCGACGAGCCGGAGTCCAGTTCGCCCGCGGTGTAGGTGTTGAAGTCGCAGTAGCCGCAGCGGGTCGCGCAGAAGGGGACGTGCACGTAGACGCCGAACGCTCTGCTGCCGAGACCCTTCAGCGCGCTTTCCGGCAAGGCCGGGTCGATCGGTGTGGCGGGGTCGGGACGCAGGTCGGGCACCCTCCGATTCTCCACCCCGCCACGGCCGGACCCCCGCCGAGGGCCCGTTCGGGTCAACGCCGTTCACCGGGCCGCCGGGCCGGGGGCGAGATGGGAGCGGCTGCGCTGTCCGGCCCCCACCCGGCCCGGCCGTCGGGCGGTTGACACCGGCCGCGGCGGCCGATGCGCAGGTCGCAGGGCCGCCGGGCGGCGCATTCTCCCTGGTTAGTGACCCTTCTCCCACGATCCGGACGGGCCTGGACCACATTGTGGACGCGTGGCACGCTGAGCGGGTGACTTCTGCCGGTGTTCTCCTCGTGGCGCGCCGCCACGTCGACCTCCTGCGGGTCGCCAGTGCCCTCTGCGTGCCCGTTCGCTGACGCCCGATCACCACCACCTGCCACGAACCTGGACAGCGGCGTCGGAGGGAATGTGTCTTCGCGTCCTCCGGTGCCACGAAAAGCCTCTCGGAGGACGCCCCCATGGCCTCGCCCACGCGTGATAACCCCGCCCGCCCCGCGCGCGCCAAGCAGAAGCGCGGCGAAGGGCAGTGGGCACTCGGTTACCGGGAGCCGCTGAACCCGAACGAGCGGTCCAAGAAGGACGACAACCCGCTGAACGTGCGGGCGCGGATCGAGAACATCTACGCGCACCGCGGGTTCGACGCCATCGACCCCGGCGACCTGCGCGGCCGGTTCCGCTGGTTCGGCCTCTACACCCAGCGCAAGCCCGGCATCGACGGCGGCCGCACCGCGACGCTGGAGCCGGAAGAGCTGGACGACCGCTACTTCATGCTGCGCGTCCGGCTCGACGGCGGCGCGCTGACCACCGAGCAGCTCACCGTGCTCGGCGAGATCTCCCAGACCCACGCGCGCGACACCGCCGACATCACCGACCGGCAGAACATCCAGTACCACTGGATCCGGATCGAGGACGTCCCGACGATCTGGGACAAGCTCGAGAAGTCCGGCATGACCACGATGGAGGCCTGCGGCGACAGCCCGCGCGTCATCCTCGGCTCGCCGGTCGCGGGCATCGCCGCCGACGAGGTGATCGACGGCACGCCGGCGATCGACGAGATCAAGCGCCGCTACATCGGCGACCCGGCGTACTCCAACCTGCCGCGCAAGTTCAAGACCGCCATCTCCGGCCAGTCCGACGTCGCGCACGAGATCCACGACATCGCGTTCGTCGGCGTCAACCACCCCGAGCACGGCCCCGGCTTCGACCTCTGGGTCGGCGGCGGCCTGTCCACCAACCCGATGATCGGCCGGCGCCTGGGTGCCTGGATCCCGCGCGACGAGGTCCCGGACGTCTGGGAAGGCGTCATCTCGATCTTCCGCGACTACGGCTACCGGCGGCTGCGGGCCCGCGCCCGGATCAAGTTCCTGGTCAAGGACTGGGGCGCCGAGAAGTTCCGCCAGGTGCTGCAGGAGGAGTACCTCAAGCGCGAGCTGATCGACGGCCCGGCGCCGGAGACCCCCGCCGCCCCGATCGACCACGTCGGCGTGCACCCGCAGGTCGACGGCAAGTTCTACGTCGGCGCGGCGCCGATCGCCGGACGCGTCTCCGGCGGCACGCTCGTCGCCGTCGCCGAGGCGGCCGAGCGGGCCGGGTCGCACCGGGTGCGCCTGACCCCGCAGCAGAAGCTCGTCGTGCTCGACGTCCCCGAGGCGCAGGTGCCCGCGCTGCAGGCGGAGCTGGCCGAGCTGGGCCTCGACAGCAACCCGTCGCCGTGGCGGCGCGGGGTGATGGCCTGCACCGGGCTCGAGTTCTGCAAGCTCGCCATCGTCGAGACGAAGGCCCGGGCGCAGCAGCTGGTCGCCGACCTGGAGAAGTCGCTCGCCGACATCCAGGCCCAGCTGGACACCCCGGTCAGCGTGCACCTCAACGGCTGCCCCAACTCCTGCGCGCGGATCCAGACCGCGGACATCGGCCTCAAGGGCCAGATCGTCACCGACGCCGACGGCAACCAGGTCGAGGGCTTCCAGGTGCACCTCGGCGGCGGCCTCGGCCTCGACGCCGGGTTCGGGCGGAAGCTGCGCGGCCACAAGGTGACCGCGTCGGAGCTGACCGCGTACGTCGAACGCGTCGTGCGCGCCTACATCGCCGGACGTGAGCCCGGCGAGCGGTTCCCGCAGTGGGCCGCGCGTGCCGAAGAGAGCGTCCTGCAGTGACTTCCACTGAACGAGCGGCGCCGTACTACTGCCCGTACTGCGGCGACGAGGACCTGCGCCCGGAAGAGAACGGCGGCTGGCTGTGTTCCGCCTGTCGCCGGGTTTTCTCGGTGAAGTTCCTCGGACTGTCCCTTCCGGAGGTGTCCCGATGACCGCCACAGCCGACTACAAGACCCTCGCCGAACGCGCTTCGAAGGAGCTCGCGGACGCGACCGCGGACGAGGCGATCCGCTGGACCGTCGAGACGTTCGGCGACGACTTCATCGTCGCGTCCAACATGCAGGACGCCGTGCTGATCGACCTCGCCACCAAGGCGAAGTCCGATGTGGACGTTCTGTTCCTGGAGACCGGGTACCACTTCGCCGAGACGATCGGCACGCGCGACGCGGTGCAGGCCGTCTACCCGAACGTGCGCATCGTCAACGCGCAGGCCGAGCAGAGCGTCGCCGAGCAGGACGCCGAATACGGCGAGAAGCTGCACGACCGGGACCCGACGCTGTGCTGCAACCTGCGCAAGGTCGTGCCGCTGCGCAAGACCCTGGGCCGGTACTCGGCGTGGATCACCGGCGTCCGGCGGGTCGACGCGCCGACCCGCGCGAACACCCCGATCGTCACCTGGGACGACCGCAACGGCCTGGTGAAGATCAACCCGATCGCGGCGTGGACCGACGACGAGTTCAACGGCTACATCGCCGAGCACGGGATCCTCGAGAACCCGCTGGTGTCGATCGGTTACCTCTCGATCGGCTGCGCGCCCTGCACGGCCAGGGTCGAGCCGGGCCAGGACGCCCGCAGCGGTCGCTGGGCGGGGCAGAGCAAGACCGAGTGCGGACTGCACGGCTGATGTCAACCACCGAGGGACGCATGACGACACTGGAACCCGCGGCCGACGCAGCACAGGACAACCTGGCCGCCCTGGAATCCGAAGCGATCCACATCTTCCGGGAGGTGGCCGGCGAGTTCGACCGCCCGGTGATCCTGTTCTCCGGCGGCAAGGACTCGACGCTGCTGCTGCACCTGGCGATCAAGGCGTTCTGGCCGGCGCCGGTGCCGTTCCCGCTGCTGCACGTCGACACCGGCCACAACTTCGACGAGGTCATCGAGTTCCGCGACCGCGTCGTCGAGCAGCACGGGCTGCGCCTGGTCGTCGCGAAGGTCCAGGACTGGATCGACGACGGGCGCCTGGAAGAACGCGCCGACGGCATGCGGAACCCGTTGCAGACCACGCCGTTGCTCGACACGATCTCGGAGAACAAGTTCGACGCCGTGTTCGGCGGCGGCCGCCGGGACGAGGAGCGCGCCCGGGCCAAGGAGCGGATCTTCAGTCTCCGCAACGCCTTCGGCCAGTGGGAGCCGCGCCGCCAGCGGCCCGAGCTGTGGAACCTGTACAACGGCCGGCACCGCCCGGGTGAGCAGGTCCGCGTCTTCCCGCTGTCCAACTGGACCGAGGCGGACGTCTGGAACTACATCGCCCGCGAGAAGGTCGAGCTGCCGTCGATCTACTACGCGCACCAGCGCGAGGTGTACC
The DNA here is from genome assembly GCF_036104975.1 of Amycolatopsis sp. NBC_00355. Classification (GTDB taxonomy): domain Bacteria; phylum Actinomycetota; class Actinomycetes; order Mycobacteriales; family Pseudonocardiaceae; genus Amycolatopsis. The sequence continues at coordinate 4,097,197 of NZ_CP107982.1, forward strand.
TGCGCGACGGCATGTGGCTGGCCGAAGGCCCGTGGGGCGGCCCGCGGCCGGGCGAAGAGGTCACCGAGCGGACCGTGCGCTACCGGACCGTCGGCGACGGCTCGTGCACCGGCGCGATCGAGTCCACCGCGAGCACCGTCGACGAGGTCATCGCCGAGGTGTCCGCCTCGCGGCTCACCGAGCGCGGCGCCACCCGCGCCGACGACCGGATGTCCGAGGCGGCCATGGAAGACCGCAAGCGTGAGGGGTACTTCTGATGTCCAGCCTATTGCGGCTCGCGACGGCGGGCAGCGTCGACGACGGCAAGTCCACGCTCGTCGGGCGCCTGCTCTACGACACGAAGTCCGTGCTGGCCGACCAGCTGGACGCCGTCACGCGCGCGTCCGTCGACAAGGGACTGTCCACACCGGACCTGTCCCTGCTCGTCGACGGCCTGCGCTCGGAACGCGAGCAGGGCATCACCATCGACGTCGCCTACCGCTACTTCGCGACGCCCAAGCGGTCGTTCGTGCTGGCCGACACGCCGGGGCACGTGCAGTACACGCGCAACACCGTCACCGGCGCGTCCACCGCGCAGCTGGCCGTGCTGCTGGTCGACGCGCGCAAGGGGGTCATCGAGCAGACCCGGCGGCACGCGGCCGTGCTGGCGCTGCTCGGCGTGCCGCAGCTGGTGCTCGCGGTGAACAAGATCGACCTCGTCGGCTACGACGAAGCCGTGTTCACGGTGATCGCCGAGGAGTTCGCCACGCACGCGGAGTCACTCGGCTACGAGCGCGGTTCGGTGCTCGCGATCCCGGTGTCGGCGCTGGAGGGCGACAACGTCGCGTCGCGCTCGGACCGGACGCCGTGGTACTCCGGCCCGAGCCTGCTGGAGCACCTGGAAGAGGTGCCGGTCGCGCCCGACCCGCACGACTCGGCGCTGCGGTTCCCGGTGCAGTACGTCATCCGCCCGCGCACGCCCGAGTACCCGGACTACCGCGGGTACGCCGGCCAGATCGCCGCGGGCACGGTGCGTCCGGGTGACGAGATCGTCGTGCTGCCGCAAGGCATCCGCAGCCGTGTCGAGCGGATCGACACCGCCGACGGCCCGCTCGACGAGGCCGGCTCCGGGACATCGGTGACGCTGCTGCTGGCCGACGACATCGACATCTCCCGCGGCGACCTGATCGCGGCCGCGGACTCGCCGCCGGAGGTGACCGACGAGATCACCGGCACGCTGTGCTGGCTGTCGTCGAAGCCGCTCAAGCCGGGCGCGCGGGTGCTGGTCAAGCACGGCGCGCGCACGGTCCAGGCACTGGTCGGCGAGCTGCACGCGCGGTTCGACGAGCAGAAGCTGGCCAGCGTGGCCGGGCCGGCTTCGCTGGAGCTGAACGACATCGGCCTGGTCACCTTGACGCTGGCCGAGGAGCTGAGCGTCGACGACTACGGCGTCAGCCCGCGCACCGGCGCGTTCCTGGTCATCGACCCGAAGGACGGCGACACCCTGGCCGCCGGTCTGGTGGGTGAGCGGTTCTCGTGACCCCGCCCCTGGTCGCCGTCGCGCACGGCAGCCGCGACTCCCGCTCGGCGTCGACCGTGCGGGCTCTGGTCGACGTCGTGCGCGCGCGGGCGCCGGAGCTGCCGGTGCACGAGTCCTTTTTGGACCTGTCGGAGCCACGGGTCACCGATGTCCTGCGGGAGCTGTACGCGGCCGGGCACCGGACGGCGGTCGTGGTGCCGTTGCTGCTGGGCAGCGCGTTCCACGCCCGCGTCGACCTGCCGGTGCTGGTGTCGTCGGTGACCGCCGAGTGCCCCGGTTTCCGCGTCCAGGTGTCGGACGTCCTCGGCGCGGATCCGGCGTTGGAGGCGGTCGCCCTCGATCGGCTTTCCGCAGCCCCTCGACGGCGTGGGACGGGTGTGCTGCTGAGCGCGGTCGGCTCGTCCAACGCCTCGGCGAACGCGGTCGTGAGCGGTTTGGCCGCGCGCTGGGAGTCGCGACTCGGGCTCCCGGTGAGCGAGGCGTTCGCGAGCGCGACCCAGCCGGACATCCCGGCGGCCGCCGCGCGGCTGCGGGACCGCGGCGTGCAACACCTGATCGTGGCGTCGTGGTTCCTGGCGCCGGGCCTGCTGCCGGACCGGATCGCCCGTTTGGCCCGGGAGGCGGACCCGGGCGCGTTCCTCGCCGCACCGCTGGCGGACGACCCGCGCGTCGCGGACGTCGTGATCGGCCGGTACGCCACCGCCGTCACCGAGCTGCTGCGCGCCGGAGCGCGCGTCTAGGCCACGCTGAGTGCGCCGGAACGATCATCCGCGAAGATCACCACCGCCAAAAGGCGAGTCTTATTCACATTTCTGTCACCCACCGTGCCTGGGAACGGTAAATCCTTGACGTGCTAGTTAACTTGCCGGTAACTATCTAAGCGCTGCGCAGCTCTCGTTCCTCCCCTCCAAAACCGCAGGTAGGTGG